>METI01000136.1 GCA_001771285.1 candidate division NC10 bacterium RIFCSPLOWO2_12_FULL_66_18 | reverse complement strand
CGCCGTCCTCCACCTTGCCGCCCGGGAATTCCCACTTCAGGGGGAACCGGCCCCCGGCTCGCCGCTGGCAGACCAGCATGCGCCCCCCGTCGGTCAGGATGCCCGCCGTCACCGTGATCATGACGCGGACCGTGAGCTCCGGGACCAGGCGAACGTCCCGCGGCAGCCAGGGAATCTGGGAAGCTCGACCGATCTTGCGGGGAGCGTCGCGTGGCCGGGTAGAGGAGGGACGTCAGGGACAGGAGCAGGAACAGGCTGAGCCTCCGCCCCCGAAATAGCCAGGAGGATTCCCAGGCCAACGGCGACAGGTCCAACCAGCCACCTTCGATACCGACGTATGACTTCCTCCTCCAAGAAGAACGCTTTTCTGTTCCCCCCCGATAGGCCCATCTGCGTTTCTTTGCGTTCATCTGCGGTTGCATTGATTCCGGATTTTGCGCCACACGGTAATCAAAGCCCAACACCGGGTCAAGCGATTTTTCCTCCGGACCAAACACATAACCGCCAAGACGCAAAGGACGCCAAAATGAAGTGGCAACCGGATAAAATGAAACCCCTGATTGCCCGAATGCCGGAGTGCCTGATTGCCAGGCTTGGCGGTCTTGGTGCCTTGGCGGTTCAATCTGGTGGGATCGGCGGAAACACTTGCACCCAAGCCCATCCCCTTGTACAAATACGTGAGCCGTCAGCCTTCAGCCCTCAGCCATCGGCCTCGGACCCAGATGGGATGGGGATCCGGTCTATGGCGTCAGGGAAGCGGAGCCGCTTCTGGCGGTATATTTTATGGTTCATCGACAAGCCGAAAGCTGACTGCTGACCGCTGACAGCTCTCAGAAGAAAGGAGTCTTCATGGGAAAGCGTCGGCTGGTACGGGCACCATCGGGGAAAGAAAACCAAAAGGCGAAGTCGCGGTGGACCACCTGGGCCTGGGTCGGCGGCTCGGCGGCGCTCATCGGCGTGATCATCGCGATCGTCATGATGCAGACCGGGACCAAGGCCGCACCGGGCGCAGCCGCCATTGCGCGCATCGGGCGGCCGGCGCCCGATTTCACCCTCCGGCTTCTCAACGGGCAGAGCGTGTCGCTCGCCAGCTTGAAGGGAAAGCCGGTCCTGGTGAACTTCTGGCACTCCAGCTGACCCCACTGTCAACGGGAGGCTCCCGTTCTGGCGCTGGTGTACGAGAAGTACCGCGAGAAGGGCCTGGCATTCCTGAGCGTCAACGTGACCTGGGACAGTGAGGGGCCGGCGAAGAAGTTCGTGGACCAGTACCGCCTGCCGTTCCCGGTGGGGCGCGACGCGGACGGGAAGATCGGCACCCTGTACGGCGTGGACGCGACGCCGACCACTCTCTTC
This sequence comes from candidate division NC10 bacterium RIFCSPLOWO2_12_FULL_66_18, assembly GCA_001771285.1. Taxonomy (GTDB): domain Bacteria; phylum Methylomirabilota; class Methylomirabilia; order Methylomirabilales; family 2-02-FULL-66-22; genus 2-02-FULL-66-22. The sequence goes on along the minus strand of METI01000136.1, from coordinate 30,106 downwards.
ATCGGGAAGGACGGGAAACTGGTCGACCGGATAGACGGGGCGCCGGAACAGGTCGAAGAGATCAAATCCGGGCTCGAGTATCGGATCGAGAAGCTCCTGGCAAGCTGATCGCCATCGGCCCGGAGTATCCTAATCGCGGTGGAAGCAGGCTTCATCGGCTACCTGTGCTCGCTAGAGAAAACTGACGTCCGTTCCCTCTCACTCGCTCCCCGCGCCCTGGCGCAGCGCATGGGGCCACGCGACGCCACGGAGGGGACCAACCAGGGCACCCTGCATTCGCTCGTCGCCTGCCCCCAGGTAGTGCCGACCGCCGGGATTCCCCTTGACAACAGTTGCCACCCCGAGACATGCTCCCACCACTCGGGATGGCCTGGAGGCGTCTCGATGGCTGGCGAGGGCGTTCGTGCCCGGATGCCTGTAGCCACTAGACGATCACAGCGGTAGCATGACCTGCCGTCCCTCCCGTGATTGCTCCGAAGGTTCCCTCCCCTGCCGGCTGACCTGAGAGGAATGCTGGCATGCAATGCCCCCGGTGCCAGAAGCCCAACCCGCCGCAGGCGAAATTCTGTCTGGACTGTGGCGTCCACCTCGCCCTGACGTGCCTCAGGTGTGGCATCGAGCTGCCAACGGAGGCCAAATTCTGCTTCCAGTGTGGAGAGCGGGTGGGCACCGAGCCCACCAGACAATCCCGGTTTGTCTCACCCGAGACCTACACCCCCAGCCACCTTGCCCAGAAGATCCTGACCTCCAAGAACTCCCTGGAAGGCGAGCGCAAGCACGTCACGGTGCTTTTCGCCGACCTGAAGGGATCCATGGAATTGCTGGCTGACCGCGACCCGGAGGAAGCGCGGAAGCTCCTCGACCCGGTCTTGGAGTGCATGATGGAGGCCGTCCACCGGTACGAGGGAACGGTCAACCAGGTGATGGGCGACGGGATCATGGCACTCTTCGGGGCGCCGCTCGCCCATGAGGATCATGCCGTGCGGGCGTGCTATGCCGCCTTGCGCATGCAGGGGTCGGTGAAACGGTACGGTGAGGAGATCCGCCGGGCTGCCGGCGTTCCCATCCACGTCCGGGTTGGCGTGAACTCGGGGGAGGTTGTCGTCCGGTCGATCGGGAACGACCTCCACATGGACTACACGGCGGTCGGGCAAACCACGCATCTCGCCGCTCGCATGGAACAGGCGGCGTTACCAGGCTCCATCCTGGTTTCTCTGAACACTCTGCGATTGGCGGAGGGATATGTCCAGGTCAGGCCGCTCGGCCCGATCCGCGTGAAGGGGTTGAGCGAGCCGGTGGAGGTATACGAGGTCATTGGAGGGGGAGCGATACGGTCTCGCTTCCAGGCTGCCGCGGTCCGGGGACTCACTCGATTCGTGGGCCGCGACGCCGAACTGGACCAGTTGCGCCAGGCCCTGGAGCGGGTCCGCGCGGGGCACGGCCAGGTCGTGGCGCTCGTCGGGGAGCCTGGGGTGGGCAAGTCCCGCCTGGTCTGGGAGTTCACCCATTCCCATTGGGCTCAGGGCTGGCTCATCCTGGAGAGCAGCTCCGTCTCCTACGGCAAGGCGACCCCCTATCTTCCCGTCATTGACCTCCTCAAGCTTTACTTCAAAATCCATGACCGGGACGATCCGCGGGAAATCCGCGAAAAGATCACCGGCAAGCTCCTCGCCTTGGATGAAGCCCTCAGGCCGACCCTGCCCGCCTTTCTTGCGCTCCTAGACGTGCCGGTCGAAGACCCCCAGTGGGAGGTTCTGGATCCGCGCCACCGCCGTCAGCGGACCCTGGACGCCGTCAAGCGCCTCTTCCTCAGGGAAAGTCAGGTCCAGCCCCTCTGCCTGGTCTTCGAGGACCTCCACTGGATCGACTCTGAGACCCAGGCCCTCCTGGATGGACTGATCGAGAGCCTCCCGGCCGCGCGGCTCCTCCTGCTGGTGAACTACCGACCGGAGTACCAGCACGCCTGGGGGAGCCGGACCTACTATGCCCAGCTCCGGCTCGACCCGTTGGCGCCCGAGAGCGCTGAAGAACTCCTCCAGGCTCTCGTGGGAGACGACCCCGACCTCCAGCCGCTCAAGCCGCGCTTGATCAAATGGACAGAAGGGAATCCCTTCTTCCTGGAGGAAAGCGTCCGGACTTTGGTGGAGACCCAGATGCTGGTGGGGGAGCGGGGGGCGTATCGCTTGGCCAAGGCCCTCCCGAGCATTCAGGTGCCGGCTACGGTCCAGGCGGTCCTCGCGGCCCGGATCGACCGGCTCCCCCCAGAGGAGAAGCGCCTCCTCCAGTCGGCTTCCGTCATCGGCAAGGATGTGCCATTCGACCTGCTCGAAGCCATCGCGGAGCTACCCGAGGAAGACCTGAGCCGCGGCCTCGCTCACCTTCAGACCGCGGAGTTCCTGTACGAGACGAGCCTCTTTCCCGACCTCGAATATACCTTCAAGCATGCCCTCACCCACGAGGTGGCCTACCAAAGCCTCCTCCAGGAGCGGCGGCGCGTCCTCCACGCTCGCATCGTGGACGCCATCGAACGCCTCTATCCCGACCGCCTGGCCGAACAGGTCGATCGGCTCGCCTACCACGCCTTCCGGGGCGAGGTGTGGGGCAAGGCCCTCGCCTATCTCCGTCAGGCCGGCGCCAAGGCGGCCGCATGCTCCGCGTACCGGGAGGCGGTCCCGTGCTTTGAGCAGGCGCTGGATGCCCTCAGGCAACTTCCAGAGAGTCGCGAGACACTCGAGCTGGCCATCGATCTTCGCTTCGACCTTCGCAATTCGCTTTGGCCGCTCGGAGAACCCTGGCGGATGCACGCGCACCTCCAAGAGGCCAGAAACCTCGCCGAGGTCCTTGGCGAGCAGCGGCGGCTCGGGTGGGTTTTCTCCTATCTGACCCAATATTTCCGCATGACGGGCGACCCGGACCGCGCCATCGAGTCGGCCCAGCGCGCCATTGCCATGGCGCAAGCCGTCTCGGATTTCCCACTCCAGGTTGCGACGTTTACGCATCTTGGCCCGATCTACCGCGAACGGGGCGACTACCGCCGGTCGATTGAGATCCTCAGAAAGAACGTAGAGTCCTTGCAAGGCGATCTGATCCGTGAACGCTTTGGCCTGGCCGGCCTGCCGTCCGTGTTCTCGCACGCCAATCTGGTGTGCTGCCTGGCCGAGTTGGGAGAATTCGCTGAGGGAATCATCCACGGAGAAGAAGGTCTCCGGATCGCCGAGATGGTAGATGAGCCCTATAGCCTCATGTTCGCGTGTTTTGGTGTGGGAACTCTCGCGCTTCTTAAAGGGGAACTCCAACAGGCCATCCGCATGTTCGAACGCGGCCTGGAACTCTACCGCGTCTGGAGCCTCCCGCTGCTGTTCCCCGTGACCGCCTCGTCCTTGGGGCTTGCCTATGCTCTTTCGGGGCGCCTTGCCGAAGCAATCCCCCTTCTGGAGCAGGCTGTGGAGCAAGCCGCCTCAATGAAGCTGATGACGAGCCGTTCGATCTTTGTCGCCCGGCTAGCCGAGGGTTATCTGCTGGCCAATCGGACGGATGACGCGGTTCCGCTTGCCGGACGTGCCCTCGAACTCTCCCGTGAGCAGAAAGAGCGCGGACACGAGGCGTACGCGCTCCGCCTCATCGCCGAGGTCGCCGCGCACAGTATCCCGCTGGACGCCCACAAAGCCGAAGCCCATTACCGTCAGGCCGTGGAGCTGGCGGACGCACTCGGGATGCGCCCGCTCCTGGCCCATTGCCACTTGGGCCTGGGCAAGCTGCATCGGCGGACAGGAAACCGCCCGGGCGCGGAGAAACACCTCACCACCGCCACCGCGCTGTTCCGCGAGATGGACATACGGTTCTGGCTGGAAAAGGGCCAGGCGGAACTGAATGCGTTACGCTGAAGAGTCGTCCTCCACCGTCTCGATTCGGAAATCCTTGACGTCCCACCCGGAGCGCTTGGCCAGGCGCTGGATCTCCAGTTGGAGGGCCTCGACAGCGTGGCGATCCATTTCCCCGCTGATCTCAATGCGGTGGAAGTCCTCGGCGAAATCCTTTTCCATGCGAGAGCGGACCTCCGATGCAGCTGCCACCCCCTGCGGAAACCGCAGGCTTCCCCACCCAAGAAGTTACTTGTGGCCCTTTTTTGGAGCAATCACGTGCTCTCGCTTCGCGATCCTGGCCCCGTGTTTCCGAGCGATCTCCCTGATTTGCGCTTTGAATTCGTCGAACTCCTTTTGCGGTTTCGGACCCTTGACCTCGATGATCATTCTGTAAACCTCCCTCGGTTTCGGCGGGCGCATTGCCATGGCAGCACCTCCTTTCAGTGAATCGCCCAGTACGACTCTACCTCCCCACTTCATCAATCCCGTGGAAGAATTCTTCGGCGTGGAAAATGCCGGGGAGCGCGTCGAGATCGCGCAGCATGTAATAGTCCTCGGCCACGTCATACTCTTCCCTGATATCCACGGGGTCACCCAGGGCCAAACGGACATAGGTGACAGCCATATTATGCTTGCCGATCAGATCGAGAAGGTTTGTCCCCGAGGAGAGGCGGCCGACGTTGATCTCCGTAATGCACGGCACGCCGCTGGCATTCTCCTTCAGATCGAGGCTGAAGACGCCCGTCGCCTTTTTATCTAGCGCCCGTACGGCCTTCGTGCATACCTCGACGACCCGTGGCTCGAAAACGGTCTTGGCGAGAGCGGCGACCGAGGAGACCACGCTGGGCTGGCTGGCTGGCGTGAAATAGGACAGGCGCTCACAGGTCTTCACCAAGATGAGCTTCCCTTCGTTCCAGAGGCTCTGGCAAGCGAAGTCCCGGCCTGGGAGGTATTCCGAGAGGATGAAGGCCGTGGCGGGAACGCCGCGGATATCCTTCCAGCACCGGATCCAGTTCTGAGCCTCTTCGGGACTCTTGACCGGGATCGCCCCCATGGCACCGTACCCCGTGCGCATACGACACCAGACGCGAGATCGAGCCGGCAGCCGACGAAAGAGGCTGCCGATCTTCTTCGGATCGGTCACGGGATACGTGACGGGGACGGGAACGCGTCGGGATCGGAGGAAAACGTTCAGATTGTATTTATCCTGGCACAGCTCGATCGTCGCCTTTCGCGGGAGAAATAGGCGACAGGGAATCTTTCCTCGAAGCCGGGAGATCACCCTGACATCCGGGTCGCTATTGGGAATCAGGAGGTCGATCTTCTCGGTCTCGATGATCCGCCGCAGGGCAGCGGCAAAGCCGGGTCGGCTGACGGCAGGCATCAGGTAATTTCTGTCCGCCGAGGACATCTTGAGGACAAACCGATCATCATGGCAGCCGACGAGGAAGAGCGAGGGATCTCCTGCCCGCAAGCTTCGGATCAGATTATTGCTTGCGCCGGTGCCGGCGCCGGTGATGAGCAATCGCTTTTCCATCCCTGACCCCACATCACGTCTTCCGGAGCGTGGAGGAGAGGGCACCTGAAACACGAATGCCCTCAGCGGCCATCGGCATGGCCAGCGAGGGCATCCACGGGCTCTCCCACGGCCCAAGCCATGAACATCCCTGCCTTCCCGAGGGCTGGGCGGTTTCGTCAAACGCGGACTCTATGCTACCTCCCCAGGGTTGTCAAGATGGGGCCGAGTGTGGGGCCGAGGTCACGGCCAAGGCCGCCGAGCGCTTCCACGAGTCCCACCTCTCCACCCAAGAAGGCAAGAAGACTGGTTCACCTCTTTTCATCCTCGCAGGCTTCCCCCTTGCCCACCACCACCTTCTCGGGGGCCCTGTTGGAAGCGGCAGGCAGAGGGCGGACCCGGGGATGACGGTTAACCCACGGGCGAGACGGGCGAGGAGGCGACCTAAGGCGCGGAAGGCCCGGGGGCGTGCTGGGGATGGCTCAACATTAGGCGAGGGGCACGGCCGGAGCACCGGATTATGGAGGCCGGGAGGGACGTGAAGGACCTACTCACGCCACGCGCCCAAGAGCCTCCTCAGGACGATCAACTGCCCCAGGTGATAGGCGTTGTGGTCGGCCACCAGGAGCATCTCGTGCAAAATCGTAGGGCCCTTTGGATCGTGAGGGACTTGCGCCAGCAGGTCCGTGGAAGAATCGGCCGCAAGGTCCTGCAGCGCCTGACGGTCCGCTTGGAAGGCCTTCACGCTCTTGGCCCAGGCATTCCGCGCCGGGGGCGCCGCCTCCCCCGGCCAGTACCCCTCCGGCCACTCCGGAGAGATATGCTGCGGATTGCGGATGTACTCGAGGATGTCCCACTGGGCGATCCGCATGTGCTCAAGTTGCTGCCACGGCGTATATGGCGCCCGGCGCGGCTTCTTCCCCCTGAGGTCTTCGGGCAGGTTGGCTACCGCCTCCTCGAAGCTGATATGTGCCCTGCCGCCGCGCAGCAGGAGCAGCACGTCATCACGCAGAGCTTTGTCGCCCGGCATCGGAGGCCCGTCCTTCCATCGCATTCAGAGCCTATCCCAAGATTTCCGGCACGGCGCATGCTGCGGATGACTTGCTATCTTGGGAGAGGCTCTCAGCCCATCGCATCACATTGGTGTCCGGTACCGATTGTTATGGTATTGATTTTTGTAAACGGCGGAAGTTGGGCTAGGGCCGGCGACTGCGTCCTCCCCCGGGACCGTGGTTGGGCCGCCCCGCGGTCTGGCGAACCCAGGCCAGCACGGCCTCCGCACGGTTCGGGCCCGGCGCAGGCTTCGCCGGGCGCCTCGGCGCGGCGCCCGAGGGATTGCCCCTGGCTGTCCAGTTTCCGACGGGATCCGCCAGGGTCCGTTGCGCGGCGCGGCGCTCGGTGTTCGCCGTCGCCCGGGCCCGCTCCTTCGTCTTCCGCGCGCGGAGAGCGGCGATGCGCTCTGCCAGCGGGACCTCCAGCCGCTCCGCGGGCCGCTTTGCGTAGTCGAACCCGGCGACCGTGTGGCGCGGCAAGCGCTTTCCCATGTGCCGCTCGATGGCGCGGAGGCCCCCCTCTTCATCCGGCGAGACGAACGTATAGGCGTCGCCCGTCGCCTCGACCCGGGCCGTGCGCCCGACCCGGTGGATGTAGTCCTCCGGGACCTGCGGGACGTCGAAGTTCACGACCAGTCCAAGCGCCTCCACATCAATGCCGCGGGCCGCGATGTCCGTGGCGACGAGGATGCGGACGCGCCCCTTCTTGAAGCCCGCCAGCGCCTCCGTCCGCTGCGCCTGGCTGCGGTTGCCGTGGATGCGGGCGCAGACGATGCCGTTCCGCTCCAGGAAGTCGGCCAGGCGATTGGCCCGGTGTTTGGTCCGCGTGAAGGCCAGGACGCTCCTGGGCGGGCCCTGCCGCAGGAGCTGGAGCAGCAGATGCGATTTCAGCTCGTGCGGGACCGGATAGACCGCGTGGGTGATGCCGGCCGCCGGGGCGGATTTCCGCTCGACGTTCAGGGCCACGGGATTCTCCAGCAGGTCGCCCGCCAGCTCCACGATGGGCGCCGGCAGCGTCGCCGAGAACAGGAGCGTCCGCCGTTTCGTGGGCAGATGCCGGAGAACGCGGCGGATGTCCGGCAGGAACCCCATGTCGAGCATCCGGTCCGCCTCGTCCAGCACCAGGTACTCGAGGCCATCGAGCCGGGCGTACGGGTACTGGAAGTGATCGAGGAGCCGGCCGGGCGTGGCGATGAGGACGTCCACGCCCCTCCGGAATGCCTGCACTTGCGGCTCCATGGCGACGCCGCCGGTCACCGCCGCGCCCGTGAGGCCGGTCTGCCCCGCCAGGTCGCGGAGGTGTTCCGCGATCTGGGCGGCCAGCTCCCGGGTGGGGGCCACGACCAGCGCCCGGGTGGTCCCCCGGCGCTTCGGGAGCAGGTGGTGGAGGATCGGCAGGAGGAACGCGGCGGTCTTCCCGCTGCCCGTCACGGCCGTAGCCAGGACATCCCGGCCCTGCATCAAGGGCGGGATCGCCGCCCGCTGAATCGGCGTGGGATGCTCGAATCCCAACCGCTGGGTGGCCTGCAATAGTTCTGTGCGGAGTCCGAGTTCTGCAAACGACATACGTCTCCCTGTGCTTTCCGCGGGCACACGATGCCCGCGCAGGGATCGGGTGTGACCGCTGTTGTATCCGGCTGGGTTGAGTGAGGGGGAGTAACGGAGGGATCGCCGGAGAGGCCGCCGTTCAGGCCGAAGGACCTGCCCTATTCTGCTTGTCCCGCATCAGGCCTGAATCGCTCGGCGTCCGTTGCGGAATGGCTGGAGAGTAACACACGAAGCGGTTTTTCCCAAGGGTTTTTCCTTCCCCCGATCCAGAAAGCAAAAAAAGGGGGACCGGACACCTTTCCCCGGAAGTTCAGCCGCCAGCGGTCAGCCATCAGCTATGAGCCCTGAGTGTTGGTCGCCTTCATTCCGAATTCCGCAATCCGAATTCCGCATTCAGCTCGCCTTCCGCACCTCTTTTCGCCGCATCCGCCCCTGCCCGCCGCTCCGGTCACCGCAGGGAGAGAAATAATACTTGTAATGCCTGGCTCCCTTTTACGCTGGACAGCAGAAAAAGAGAATCGGATGCGGTCCGGCGGATTCGGCTTGCGCTCTGTTGCCGTCCGGATAGAATCCACAACGCCTCGGGTGGCTGCCGGGGTCGCGGGTTCCCGACTGAAAGCCAGGGGCGGGGTTGGGTGGAGATCATCCGGCACATCGTAAAGCGCGTGTGGGGCTACGACGCGCTCCTCCCGTTGCAGGCAGAGGCCATCGGCGCGGTGCTGGCGCGGCGGGATTCCATCGTCATTCTGCCGACGGGGGGCGGGAAATCGCTCTGCTATCAGGCGCCGGCGGCGGCGATGGGGAAGCTGGCCGTGGTGGTGTCGCCCCTCATCGCGCTGATGAAAGACCAGGTGGACGGCCTCACCGCCGCCGGGGTGCCGGCTGCATTCCTGAACAGCAGTCTGACGGCCGAGGAGCGACGCCTGGTGGAGGCCGGTGTCCTCCGCGGGCGGTACCATCTCCTCTACGTGGCCCCGGAGCGGCTGGTGCTCCCCACGTGCCTGGGGCTCTTGCGGCGGGCCGGGGTGGCGTTCTTCGCCATCGACGAGGCGCATTGCATCAGCCAGTGGGGGCACGACTTCCGGCCGGAGTATCGGCAGCTCCGGGTGGTGCGGGAGACCTTCCCGGACGTGGCCATCCATGCCTTCACGGCCACGGCCACGCCGCGGGTGCGGACAGACATCGCCACGGAGCTGGCGCTGCGGGATCCCGCGATCCTGGTCGGGAGTTTCGACCGCCCGAACCTGGTCTACCGGGTGCGCCAGCGCACGGATCGGCTGCGGCAGGTCACGGAGGCGCTGGGGCGGCACCGGGGGGCGGCCGGGATCATCTATTGCATCCGCCGGGCCGAGGTGGACCAGCTCGCTGAGGCGCTGCGACGGCGGGGCTCCCGGGCGGTAGCGTATCACGCCGGCCTGGCCGATGCCGAGCGCCGGCGCGCCCAGGACGACTTCATCACAGAGCGAGCGGATGTGGTGGTGGCCACGGTGGCGTTCGGGATGGGCATTGACCGGTCCGACGTGCGCTACGTGATCCATGCCGGCATGCCCAAGTCCATCGAGCACTACCAGCAGGAGGCGGGCCGGGCCGGGCGCGATGGCCTGCCGTCGGAATGCCTGCTGCTCTACTCGGGCGGCGACTTCGGTCTGTGGCGGTCCATCCTGATGGCGGAGGGGCTGCCGGCCCCCGGCGCCCTCCCGAAGCTCGGGGAGATGTACGACTACTGCCAGGGTACCGTCTGTCGGCACCGGGTCCTGGTGGAGTACTTCGGCCAAGCATACGGCGCGGACCCGTGCGGGGCCTGCGACGTCTGCCTCGGCGAGATTGCCGTCGAGGACGGCTCGGCGGCGCTGGCGCGGCAGATCCTCGCCTGCGTCGTCGAGATGGGGGAGCGGTTCGGCGCCGACTCTGTGGCGGACGTTCTGCGGGGAGCCGACACTGCCCGGATCGCGAGGATGCGTCACAACCGGCTGGACGCCTACGGCCTGCTGCGACAGCAGCCGAAGACGGCGGTGCGGAACTGGATCGCGCAGCTCGAGGGGCACGGGTGCCTGGCCCGCGACGAGGGCGAGTACCCGACGCTCGGCGTGACCGCACGGGGGCATCAGGTCCTGCGGGGAGAAGAGACGCTGCCGCTCCTCCGAACGGTCGCCCGACCCGCGCGCGGGGCCCCGTCCCCGGCCGCACGCCCGGCCGCGCCGCCCGGCCTGGGCCGCGGGGCGACCGACGAGGACCTGTTCCAGGCACTCCGCGCCCTCCGCCGGGCCATGGCCGAAGAGCGAGGCATCCCGCCCTACCTCATCTTCAGCGACGCGAGCCTGCGCGAGATGGCGCGGGAGCGCCCGACCACCGAGGAGGCGTTCCTGCAGATCAAGGGGGTGGGCCTGCGCAAACTCCAGGAGCTCGGCCCGCGCTTTCTGGCCTGCATCCGCACACACGGGGACGGCTCCGCGAGCGACGCCCCGCCCGCGACCTGAGGCCGACGGTCGTCCCATCCCCCTTCACGCCCATTGGGATTTGGGAATTGGTCATTTGATCCGGTGCGCGTGGAGGAGAACGGGGCCGTGACGCAGGACGGCGTGGACGTGCTGACGGCCTATCCGAGGGAACTTCACTCCCTCTGGTCCGGCATTCACGCCGTAGGGATCCTCTCTTCGAGTCGGCTGGCGAAATGGAAATGAAGTCATGGGCCGACTCCATCTCTCGCGATTGGAGGTCCACACATGGCAGGTCGGGTTGAAGGAAAGGTCGCGATTGTGGTCGGGGGCGGGCAGACGCCCGGCGAAACGATTGGCAACGGGCGGGCAACCGCCATCCTGTTGGCCCGCGAGGGCGCACGGGTAGTCGTAGCCGACAGGCGTCTGGAGTCGGCGGAGGACACCGTGAAAATGATCCGCGGCGAGGGCGGCGAAGCGATGACGGTGGCGACCGATGCCACCAGCGAAGCGTCGGTGCGCGAGCTGATCGCCCGCACCCTCGCCGGCTACGGCACACTGAACATCCTGCACAACAACGTCGGCGCCAGTATCGCCTTGGGCGACGCGGTCGCCATCGACATCACCGAGGAGGCGTTCGACCGCAGCTTCGCGATGAATCTGAAGAGCGCATGGCTGGCCAGCAAACATGCCATGCCGGCGCTGCGTGAGTCCGCCGGCTCCATCGTGAACATCTCCTCGCTCGCCGTGCTGCAGGCGTACCCGCTGGTCGGCTACAAGACCATGAAAACCGCGCTGGTGGCGCTGACGCACAACCTCGCGGCGGCCAACGCCCAGTACGGCGTGCGGGTCAACGCGATCCTGCCGGGGTTGATGAATACGCCGATGGCTATCGAGGCACGGGTGGCGCAGGGGCGTCCCCGCGAAGAGGTGGTGGCGATGCGGGACGCCAAGATCCCGCTGGGACGCAAGATGGGCACCGGCTGGGACGTGGCCTACGCGGCGCTGTTCCTGCACTCCGATGAGGCGCGCTTCATCACGGGCGTGGCGTTGCCGGTGGATGGCGGCGAGTGGGTGAGCTACGGCGGGTAAGCACAGGGAGCGTCACACCCGGGCCGGCCGCGGCGCTTCGGTCACCCTGCAGCGCCGCACGGCCGGCACCATGGCGATCCCCACTGGCAGCACCGCACCCACCCCGAAAGGAAGCTGGAAACGGGGGGCGCCCGTAATCGGGAACGCTCCCCCCATGAAGCCGTCTCCCTGGCGAGCGACACCATACGTTGGTGCTGAGACAACTTCCCCTGAGCTCTCCAGAGATAAAGCCCGCTTTGGTCCGACCAAACGTGGTTACGGATTAATCTCTCCTCCGCAATCCTCCGCCTCAGAAACACAACAGCCCTCTGGGGGTCAGTGGCCCCCCAAGGGCCGTCGAATCGCGCACCAGGATTTCTCCACCCGGCATCGTTGCCCCCTCCGGATCAGTCGCCGGAGCACGCTGTTCACCCGGGCAAGACGCTATCCCTCACTCGAGGACAAAGTCAAGGTGGAAAGATAGCAGTCAGCAGTCAGCGATCGGCCCTCAGCCTTGCGATCCGTGAAAAAAGGTGCCGGACACCATTTCCCTTCGCGAGGCACTCCTGGCCCGAGGCCCCTGAGCGGCACGACCAACTACGCTAAGGAGACGTGGGGACCCTGACAGGAGGCATCCGCCTTGATGCCGCATACACGGCCGGGTCCCGTCCCTCTTTCTGACTCACACCTCCAGCACTATCTTGCCGATGCTCTCGCCGCTCTGGAGATAGCGGAGTGCCGCTGGCGTGTCATTGAAGCCGAAACGACGGGCGACGAAGGGCGGCCCCTGCATCAGGTGCGCGAGCCGGTCGTAGGCTCGCGCCAATCGGTCCGCGTGGTCCCACAACCAGATCAGGTTGAAGGCCATCACGCTCCGATTCTCCGCGATCATCCGGAGCGGGTCGAGCCGCGGGCGACGGACGTACTTGAGCGCGAGACGCAGATACTCCGGGCGCGCGAGCTTCGGCATGAAGTCGGCCGCGCCGTAGAGGACGAGGCGCCCCTCGGGCCGCAGCCGCTCGTACGCCGGCCGGAAGAACGGGCCCCCGACCGCGTCAAACACGAGGTCGAACCCGTCGAGCTGCAACGCCGCGAGCGCCCGATCGAGCTGCGACCCGAAAGTGTGTCGATCGCGCACGATCACCTGATCGGGTGACAGCCCGCGGCGCTTGACGAGAAAGTCGCGCTTGGCCGGACGGCCGACGGTGGCGACCACCCGCGCGCCGACGGCCGCGAGGATCGCCAGCGCGTTGAGGCCCACGCCTCCTGCGGCCGAGTGAACGAGCACGCTGTCGCCAGTCTCGAGCGCACCCAGTTCGATCAGTCCGTACCAGGCAGTGAGGGCCTGCACCGGGAACGCTGCGCCTTCCGCAAAGCTCCACTCCGGCGGAATCGGCCGCAGGTAGCGCACGCCGAGGTTGACAGCCGTTGCGTACGCGCCGAAGCGCGTCAGGCCGATGACCCGATCGCCCGGTCGGATGGCGTGCGGCGGCTCGCCCCTCCGGCCGGGTGGCGGCACCGCGGGGCCAAGCGCCTCCATCACGCCCGCGAACTCCAGGCCGGGGACGAACGCGCCCGCGGGTGTCGCGGAATAGAGTCCCAGGCACGCGAAGATGTCGGCGAAATTCAGGCCGATGGCCTTCACGATGACGCGCGCCTCGCCCGGCCCGGGGTCGGGAAGGCTGTCGGTGTGTCGCTCCAGCCGGCCGAGCGCCCCGGCGCGCTGGATGCGCCAGACCTCACGAGTCCGCACCGATTCTCTCACTCCCACTTGAGGTCGCGGGTGGTTTCGTGGTGATGTCGAGTGCGAGGTTCCTCGCGCCGGGTAAGGCGACGATCCTATCCCGCAGCTCGTCGCGGAGGGCGCCCGGTAGACACGTCGCTTCCGCTCCGGCTCGATAACTGACGCTATCGCGTCTCTGGCGGCATTGTCAATGCCAACCCCGCCCACTGGCGAGGTAGATTACGACCCACCCCAATCTCCCCCAGCAGGCGGCACCAGCGATCTAGGCCCCAGACCGACCTGCGGCGGGCCGTGTCACTCCCCGTGCCCCCGCGCGCTACTCCCGTGCGATCTGGCGGGCCCTGCAGGAGCTCACTCACCCCGCACGCGGTGTCCGCCCGGGCCGGCTGGTGTCGGCCCGGGCCTTCGGCGGCAGGCCTGCCGGGGACCGCAAGACCCTTGCCGTCGGATTAGGGGGATCTTTTTTGCGCTTGACTTTACGTATGTCGCGATATATTTTATATAACAAATAGAGATTATGTATTGACAACCAAGCCCGGGCGTCTGGTGAGGAGGCCCGGCCGGCAGGAGAGGAGGTGGTGTTGTGATGTTCGAGAATAAGACCAGAGTCCTCCTCGTCCTCCCCCAAGACCTCTTCGACCGGGCGCGGGTCTTGGCGGGGAAGGCGACGACCACGCTCAAGCTTCCGGTGAGCCTCCAGATCGTCCTCCGGGCCCTCATAGAGGAGGGGTTGAAGCGGGATGGCGACCGGAACCTCTTCGCAAACGTTGAGGGCCAGGCCCAGGCAGTCCGCCGCATCCGGAGCCTGGCCGGGAGAGGAGGGGGAGCTGAGGGGGAACGCAGGAATCTCCGGTCGGGAATCCCCCGGAGGCTGAGCGGGAGTGAGCGGCAGAGGCGCGGGAACTGAGGAGATCGGGGGGGCGATCCAGCCACGAGACGAGTCGAAGCGAATGGGCTCTGCGGCAGGCAAAGGTTACGACGGCAAGCGCTGACTATCAGCGTCTTTGCGAGAAGGAGGCGGCGATGTGGAAATGGGTAGGCGTGACGATCGCGGCCACGGCGGTGGCGGCGATGACCCTCGGCTGCTCCCAGCAGCCGTCAGGAACGGCAGCGGTGATCGAGGATAAGGTCTACACGGTGACGCCGGCCTCGGTGACGGTAAAGGCTGGGATCGTCACGGGCGACGTGACGGAGATGAAGGTCACGGAGCGGGTCGAGAAGGGCTCCGACCGCATCGTCTCTCCGGCGAAGCTCACGGGGAAGCTCGTGCTGAAGAATAGCTCTACGAACCAAACCGTCCGCCTTGTCGCGGGAAAGATCCAGTACATCGACACCCAGGGGCAGCCCATCAAGGTCAGTGAGACACAGACCGAGCCGACCATCAAGTTCGCCACGTACGGCGCCGAGCAGCTCGGCCCCGGGCAGGATGCCACACAGTCGCTGGACGTGGACTTCCCCGCCGAGGCGCTGAAGGCGAAGAAGCTGAAGGAGATCCGCCTCGAGCTCGCGTACATCCCTTCACCGTACAAGGAGGAGACGGTCAACTTCACCGTGGCGATCGGCGGCCAGTAAGCCCGGCGAGGTGGTGTCTATCGGAGGCGACGGGTCATCCCGGTACGGTTCCCAGCCTCCCGGCACAGGCGCCCGGGCGTGGCGCCTGCCCATCGGCGCGGCGCGCCGCGGAGTACGGACCCGAGGTGCGGTCCCTCAAGCGAGACATCGAGGGGGGTAGGCGGAAGGCCGGAGCATCCGGTGAAGCAGGAGGAAGAGTCATGAATCTGGAAATATTTGTGATGTGGGTTGTCGTGGGGCTGATGGCCGGCTGGCTGGCCGGGATCGTCATGAAGGGCGGCGGCTACGGGCGGATCTGGGACCTCGTGCTCGGTCTCGCCGGCAGCATCATGGGGAGCGTGATCTTCCGGGGCCTGGAGATCTCTCCGGGAGCGGGGCTCTTCGCGTTGATCGTCGTCGCGTTCATCGGGGCGGCCGTGATGATCGTCGCCCAGCGCAAGTTCCTGCACGCGCACGCCTAGGGGCGTGAACGTCACACCTCGACGGGTTATTTCGCGGCGGCGGGCGGCGCGGCGGTCGGACCGGTCTGGGGTGCTAATCACCGGAGGACGTGGGAATGCCCACCTACGAATATCAATGCCGCTCCTGTGCGCATCGGTACGAAGCCTTCCAGAGCATCACGGCGCCTGCGCTCACGCGGTGCCCGCACTGCGGGAAGAAGGTGGACCGCTTGATCAGCGCGGGCGCCGGGTTTCTCTTTAAGGGTTCTGGCTTCCACACCACCGACTATCGCTCCAAACCTTACGCGGAGGCGGCGAAGAAAGACAAAGACCAAGAGGGGAGCGGCAGGGCACCCCTCCCCCTTGCGGGGAGTGCCCCCCCAAAAGATGGCACAGGCCAGAAGATGGAGGCATGAGTGGAGAGGATACGTGAGACCGAACGCAGCGGCGTACTCGACAGCGCCGGTATAGAGACCGTGGTCTGCCGCCACCGGATGGCGCGCCGGACCGGACCACCCGTCCTGGAGCGATAGAGCGCGCGCATGGACAAGAAGCACATCGCGTCCGTCTGGTACTTTCTCGCCGCCTTCCTGATCCTGACGGCGCTGCAGGACTACGTCTTTGCGCCGCACGTCGAAACCCTCGCCTATGGCGAGTTCAAGACCCTGGTGGAGAAGGGAAAGGTCAGCGACCTGGCGATCGGCGCGAAGTTCATTACGGGGCGTCTGAAGCGGGACGGGCTCGAGGGGCTGCTCCCCAAGGCACGGGTTGAAGTGTTGACCAAGTCCGGGACGGGCGAGCAGCAGTTCATGACGGTCAAGGTGGACGACCCAACGCTCGTGCAGGATCTCCGGCAGGCCAACGTCAACTTCCGGGGGGAGGTGACGAGCACCTGGCTCCCGACGCTGCTGAGCTGGCTGGTCCCCATGGGGCTCTTCTTCCTCATCTGGCGCTTCGCCTTCAAGAAGCTGGGAGGGGGAGGCGGCCTGGGCGGGCTCATGGCCATCGGGAAGAGCAAAGCCAAGGTCTATGTCCAGAAGGACACGGGGGTGACCTTCAGCGACGTCGCCGGCATCGATGAGGCCAAGGCCGAACTGGTCGAAGTCGTCGAGTTCCTGAAGACGCCGGAACGCTTCCAGCGGCTGGGCGGGAAGATCCCGAAGGGGGTCCTGCTGGTCGGCGTCCCCGGGACGGGCAAGACCCTGCTGGCGAAGGCCGTGGCGGGAGAGGCCAAGGTGCCGTTCTTCAGCCTGAGCGGCTCGGACTTCGTCGAGATGTTCGTCGGGGTCGGCGCCGCGCGGGTCCGGGATCTGTTTGCCCAGGCGGTGCAGCATGCGCCGAGCATTATCTTCATTGACGAACTGGATGCCCTGGGCAAGGCCCGGGGCATGAACCCATTGGGGGGCCACGACGAGCGGGAGCAGACGCTCAACCAGCTCCTCGTGGAAATGGACGGGTTCGACACCAACAACGGCGTCATCATCATGGCGGCCACGAACCGTCCGGAGATCCTCGACCCGGCCTTGCTCCGACCCGGCCGGTTCGACCGCCAGGTCCTGGTGGACCGGCCGGACCTCAAGGGGCGCGAGGCCATCCTTCGAGTCCACGCCAAGGGGGTGACGGTGGCCCCGGAGGTCGATCTGGCCACCATCGCCGCCAAGACCTCCGGCTTCGTGGGCGCGGACTTGGCGAACATCGTGAACGAGGCCGCCCTCCTGGCCGCCCGCCAGGGCAAGGAGGCGGTCGGGATGGCCGACTTCGATGAGGCCATTGATCGGGTGGTCGCCGGGCTGAAGAAGACCCGGGTGATGAGCGCGAAGGAGCGGGAGATCGTGGCCACCCACGAGGCCGGGCACGCGGTGGCGGCGGCGTGCCTGCCGGGGACCGACCCGGTCTCGAAGATCTCGATCGTCTCGCGAGGGATCGCGGCGTTAGGCTATACGCAGCAGCTCCCGACGGAGGACCGCTACCTGATGACCCGGTCGGAGCTGTTCAATCGGCTCTGCGTCCTCCTGGGAGGCCGGACCGCCGAGGAGATCGTCTTCGGCGATGTCTCGACCGGCGCCCAGAACGACCTCCAGCGGGCCACCGACCTCGTGCGGCACATGGTGGCCCAGTATGGGATGAGCGAGAAGATCGGCCTGATGACCTTCGACGGAGGCGGACGGACGGGCCTCCTCCCGGGCCTGCCCCAGCCGCGCGAGCATAGTGAAGACACGGCGCGTCTCATCGACGCCGAGGCTAGCCGCATCCTGGTCGAGGCGCACGTGAAGGTCAGCGCCCTCCTCACGGACAAGCGGAGCCTCCTCGAAGAGCTCGCGCGCCGACTGCTGGAGAAGGAGGTGGTGGAGCGGGACGAGTTGCAAGCCCTGCTTGCAGGCGTGAAGCCGTCCTGAGAGGGCTGCCGGGAGCGCGGGGCTTGAAGCCGGCACCAGGATCGTTGTGATGGGTACGTGCGAGGAAACGGAACGGGTTCCGGACGGAGGTCCGGAGAGGAGAACAGGCCATGGCAAACGGTACTGTGAAGCGGCTGGTCAGAGAGCGGGGTTTTGGGTTCATCCTGGGACAAGATGGCGTCGAGCTCTTCTTTCACAGGTCCGCCCTCCAGGGAGAGGGGTTCGACACACTTGCGGAAGGGCAAGCCGTCGAGTTCGATGTCGAGAGGGGGGAGAAGGGACCGCGGGCCGCGAACATGAAAGTGAGCCCTCCCAGCGCCTAAGCGGAGGAGGGTTCCGGGACTCCACGGGGATTGACCTCGGTCTTCTGGCCTCGCGGCGGGTCGGGGGCAATCCCTCAGTGAGGGTGGGAAAGAGAGTGACCATGGACCAGGAGAGAACGAGCTACCCGTATCAGCGGTTCACGATCACGACGCTCCGACACGAGGGCGTCTGGTGGGCCAAGGCGCGCGTGGCGTTGAAGGATGTCGGGGGCGATCGGTCGGTCGTGGGCGGGCCCTGGAGGACCCAGGTGGAAGCGGAAGCCGCTGCGGAGACGTTCTGCGACACTCGGAGGGCGGGGTAGTCGTGCGCCCCGGCCACCTGGGCCGAGCGGGACCGCCAGAACGCCCACGCGCTTGCGCGCGAGATCGGGTGCGGGACCGCCCTGGCGGCAGCCGCCTCCCCCGCTTGTCGCGCCGGGACACTGACAGCCACCAAGCTCATCCGGGACTTGGAAGAGACCGAAGACCTGCGTTCGCTGTACCAGCAGGCAGGCCGGCTGACCTCGGACGTGACCCTCCGCCACAGGTTGGAGGGGCTGGCCGCGGATGAGGCGCGCGGCTCGCAGATCATCCGCGCGATCCTGGCCAGGATGGATAGTTATGTGACGGACCTTCCGTAGAGGTCGCGCAGGGGGCTCGAGTCGCCATCCAGGTCGCAGAGACTGGCCTCAGGGGTGGCCCGATCCATCCATACCAGTTGCCGAAAGGAGTGACGCACCATGAAGAAGATCAGACCATTGCAGGACCGAATCCTGGTGAAGCGCCTGGAGGAGAAAGAGGCGAAGAAGGGCGGCATCATCATCCCCGACACCGCGAAGGAAAAACCCCAGGAGGGGCAGGTGATCGCCGTGGGCCCCGGCCGGCTGGACGAACATGGCAAGCGGATCCCGATGGAGGTCAAGGTGGGCGACAAGATCCTCTTCGGCAAGTACTCCGGGTCCGAGGTGAAGGTGGCCGACGAGGAGCACCTCATCATGCGCGAGGAGGACGTGCTGGGCATCCTGCAGTAACGCCGCCCCGGCTGGGGGCGCACCCCGGCGGGCGCGGGCACGTGCACCGATCATGCGACACCCCGAGAAGGAGACACGCACAATGCCAGCCAAACAGTTGCTCTACGATGAAGAGGCCCGCCGGGCCATCCGGCACGGCGTGGACAAGCTCGCCAACGCCGTGAAGGTGACTTTGGGGCCCAAGGGGCGGAACGTCGTGCTGGACAAGAAGTGGGGCGCCCCCACCATTACCAAGGATGGGGTCACGGTCGCCAAGGAGATCGAACTCGCGGACCCCTTCGAGAACATGGGCGCCCAGATGGTGAGGGAGGTCGCCTCCAAGACCTCGGACGTGGCCGGGGACGGCACCACCACGGCCACGGTCCTGGCCCAGGCCATCTTCCGCGAGGGGATAAAGAACGTGACCGCCGGGGCCAACCCCATGGCCCTGAAGCGGGGCATCGACAAGGCGGTCGAGGCCGTGATCACGGAGATCAAGAAGCTCTCCAAACCCACCAAGGGCAAGAAGGAGATCTCCCAGGTCGCCAGCATCTCCGCCAACAACGACCGGACCATCGGCGACCTGATCGCCGACGCCATGGAGAAGGTGGGCAAGGACGGGGTCATCACGGTGGAAGAGGCCAAGGGGGTCGAGACCACCCTGGAGGTGGTCGAGGGGATGCAGTTCGACCGGGGCTACATCTCCCCCTACTTCGTCACCGATCCCGCCCGCATGGAGGTGGTCATCGAGGACCCCTACATCCTGCTGCACGAGAAGAAGATCAGCAGCCTGAAAGACCTCTTGCCTCTCCTGGAGCAAGTGGCGAAGCTGAGCCGGCCCCTGCTCATCATTGCGGAGGAGGTGGAGGGCGAGGCCCTGGCCACCCTGGTGGTGAACAAGCTCCGCGGGACCCTGAACACCTGCGCTGTCAAGGCCCCGGGCTTCGGGGACCGCCGCAAAGAGATGCTGCAGGACATCGCCACCCTGACCGGCGGCGAACTCCTCTCCGAAGAGTTGGGGATCAAGCTGGAGAATATCAAGCTGGAGGACCTCGGGAGGGCGAAGAAGGTCCTCGTGGACAAGGAGAAGACCACCCTCATCGAGGGCGCCGGCAAGGCCAAGGAGATCGAGGGCCGGATCAAGCAGATCCGCACCCAGATCGAGGAGACCACCTCGGACTACGACCGGGAGAAGCTGCAGGAGCGCCTGGCCAAGCTGGCCGGCGGCGTGGCCGTCATCAAGGTCGGGGCCCCCACCGAGGTGGCCATGAAGGAGAAGAAGGCCCGCGTGGAGGATGCCCTGAACGCCACTCGGGCGGCAGTGGAGGAAGGGATCGTGCCGGGGGGTGGGGTGGTGTTCCTCCGCGCCATGTCGGCCGTGGACACGCTCAGGCTGTCGGGGGACGAGAAGACCGGCGCCGGGATCATCCGGCGCGCCCTCGAGGAACCGATCCGCCAGATCGCCGAGAACGCCGGCGCCGAGGGCTCTATCGTGGTGCAGAGGGTCCGGGATGGCAACGGGGCCTTCGGCTTCAACGCCGAGACGGAGACCTACGAGGACCTGATGGCCGCCGGGATCATCGACCCCACCAAGGTCACCCGGGTCGCGTTGCAGAACGCGGCCAGCATCGCCGGACTCATGGTGACGACGGAGTGCATGGTGACCGAGATCCCGGAGAAGGAGAAGACCCCACCCATGCCGCCAGGCGGTGGTGGCATGGGGGACATGTACTAGCCCCAATTGGAACATCGTATCCTTCAGGCGACCCTGGCCTGCCTGTCGCCGCCTGCCTGTCCCGGGACGGCAGACAGGGGCGACGGCAGACCGGTGTCGTGGCGGTTCAAGTGTTTTTCGGATCAGGGGTAGCCCCGGGCCCAGAGGTGCCGGCCCCAGAACTGGTTCCGGAGGTGGGCGAACTCCTGCAGGAGCATCCGGAAGTTGATCCTCGAGTTCCAGCCGGTGTGCAACACGTGATGGCGACCTTGGGCCGACCTTCCTGCCCCGCCCAGCATCTCTTGCCCCCCCCTTTGTCGTTGACACGCCGGACCCCCTTCGGTCAGCTCCCGTGCCTATCGGCGCGATGCAAGAGGGCCCAATGAACATTCAGGAATGGCTCACCCAACTCCTCTCCCGCCCCGCAGCGGACCCGCTCGACTGGGAGAGCTACTGCGTCACGATGGACGACGCGACGTGGAAGGCCCTCTGGCGAGACATTGAGGCGACGCAAGCCTATGAGGATGGCCTGGAGGCGGGATTTCGCCTGCTGCACGCCACACAGCAGCACCGAGTGCAGCTCGGGCAGCGGGGGTACCAGTCCAACCAGGTCCTGCTCTACCGCAGCATCCTTGCGATGCTCGACAAGGCCGACCGCTGGGATGCGTACCTGGCGGCGTGGGAGACCATCTGGGCGCAAACGAGTCACTGTCTTCCCGTACGGGGAGACGCCCTGACGGGCGGCGACCCACGGCTGGCGCCGTTCGTGCGGCGGGCCGATGGCGGGTTCGGCGTCCCGCCGCTCCCGTATGGTACGTCGCCTCCGAAGACCATCGCCGTGCATTTCCTCTACCCCCTACTCCGGCGTAAGACGCTGATCGAACGAAAGCTGGCGCAGGAGCGGGCAGGGAAGCTGGTCTCGGACCGTCGGCCCTTGGGACGGAACGCCCTGACAGCCGAGGAGATCCAGTCGCGGCTCGCCCAGATACGGGAATCCGCTCAGAGAGATGAGGCGGAACGGGTGTGACAGCCGCTCAGCGGGCCGACCGGACAGCGGATCCCGATGGAGGTCAAGGTGGGAGACACGATCCTCTTCGGCAAGTACTCCGGGTCCGAGGTGAAGGTGGCCAACCAGGCGCACCTCATGAAGACCGTGACTGCCGGGGCCACCTCCATGGCACTGAAGCGGGGCATCGACAAGGCGGTCGAGGCCGTGATCGCGGAGATCACGAAGCCGTCCAACTAGGACGCGGCGGTTAACCTGGCGACCGCGATGCTCTATTCGGTCCTGGCCCCGAGGGCAACCCCCAGAGCGCGCCGGTAGACCCAGGGAAGGAGAGTCGTCCCATGAGGCTCCGTGGTTTCCTGTTGCTGATCCTCGTCGTCGCCATCGCCCTCCTGAGCATGGTCGGCCAGATCCTCGGCCTCTATACCGATTGGCTCTGGTTCCGCGAAGTCCAGTTCACGTCGGTCTTCCTCACCGTGCTCCGGACGCAGGTCATCCTCGGGGTGGTCACGGCCGCCGCGTTCTTCCTGATCCTGTACCTCAACGTGCTGCTGGCCCGGCGGCTCGCTCCGCGCGATGCCATCGTGGCGGCGGACGACGCCCTCGGGCTGCCCAGCCCAGAGATCCTGGAGCCCTACGTTCGCCGTCTGGCCTTGCCCGTGAGCGTAGTTCTGGCCCTCCTCGTCGGCTGGGCGGGAACGGGCCGATGGGAGCTGCTCCTGCAGGCCTTGAATCCCACGCCGTTCGGCATCCGGGACCCGCTCTTCGACCGGGATGTGGCATTCTACGTGTTCCAGCTCCCGCTCTGGACCTCCCTCTATGGCTGGCTGATGCGGGCCCTGGTCTTCTCGGGCCTGGCCGCCGTCGCTGTGTACCTCTGCACCCGAAGGATTGGGATCTCCCCCGGGGGCCTCGCGATCGCCCGACGGGCCCGGGGCCACCTCCTGGTTCTGGCGGCGCTCCTGCTCCTCTTGAAGGCGACCGGGTACCGCCTGGCCATGTTCGACCTTCTCTTCTCTGAGCGGGGCGTGGCCTTCGGCGCCGGGTATGCCGATGTCAACGCCCAGCTCCCCATCCTGAAGGCCCTGCTGGTCTTGGCTGGCCTACTTGCCGCGCTGTGCCTGGTCACGATCCGCCTCCGGACTTGGCGCCCCCTCCTGGGAGGCATCGCGGCATTGGTGGGTGTGGGGATCCTGGGTGGAGTCGTGTACCCGGGTCTGATCCAGCGGTACCAGGTGTCCCCGAACGAGATCGTCAAGGAGAAGCCGTACATCGACTTCAACATCCGCTACACGCGCCTGGCCTACGGCCTGGACAACATCGAGGAGCGGGAGTTCCCGGCGGAGCAGGCGCTGACGCTTCAGGACCTCCGCAAGAACGACGCGACCATCAAGAATATCCGCTTGTGGGACGCCCGGCCCCTGCTCGCCACGTACAGCCAGCTCCAAGAGATCCGGACCTACTACAAGTTTACGGACATCGATATCGATCGGTACATCATCAACGGGGAGTACCGGCAGGTGACCCTGTCGGCCCGGGAGCTCTCCTCGAAGGATCTGCCGAGCCGGATCTGGATCAACGAGCGGTTGACGTATACGCACGGCTTCGGCGCCGTCGTGAGCCCGGTGAACCGGGTGACGCGCGAGGGGCTCCCCGAGTTTTGGGTCAAAGATATCCCCCCCGTGGCCTCCAGCGATCTCCGGATCGCCCGCCCGGAGCTCTACTTCAGCGAGCTGGCCAATGACTATGTGTTCGCGAAAACCCGGGCCAAGGAATTCGACTACCCGGCGGGCGACCAGAACGTCTACACCACCTACGAGGGGCAGGGCGGAATCCCGCTGGGGTCCTTCTGGCGCAAGGCGCTGTTCGCGGCGCACCTGGGGGACATCAAGCTCCTCCTCTCCAACGACGTGACCCCTGAGAGCCGGGTGCTGATCTACCGGAGCATCCGGGAGCGGGTCCAGCGGATCGCCCCGTTCTTCCGGTACGACGACGATCCCTACATGGTGATCTCGGCCGCGGGGCGCATCGTCTGGCTCCTGGATGGCTACACCATCTCCGACCGGTTCCCGTACTCGGCGCCGACGCGCGGGCTGGGCAACTACGTGCGCAACGCCGTCAAAGTGACCGTGGACGCCTACGACGGGACGGTGCGCTTCTACGTCGCGGATCCGGCAGATCCCCTGATCCGCACGATCGCCCGGATCTTCCCCGGCCTGCTCCAGCCGCTTACCGCCATGCCGGCCGACCTCCGCGCCCACATCCGCTACCCCGAGGGGCTGTTCCGGATCCAGGCGGGGATGTACGCCGTCTACCACATGCGCGACACCCAGGTCTTCTACAACAAGGAGGACCTCTGGAGCCTGCCGGTCCGCCCCGTGGATGGGAAGGAGCGGGCCATGGAGCCGTACTACCTCATCTTGCGCCTGCCCGGCGAGCCGAAGGAGGAGTTCGTCCTCCTCATCCCCTTCACGCCCAGCAAGAAGGACAACCTGGCCGCGTGGCTGGCCGCTCGGAGCGACCCGCCCAACTACGGGAAGCTCGTCGTCTACAACTTCCCCAAGCAGAAACTGATCTACGGCCCCCGTCAGATCGAGGCCCGGATCGACCAGGACTCGTTCATCTCCCAGCAACTCTCCCTCTGGAGCCAGCGGGGCTCCCAGGTGATCCGGGGGAATCTCCTGGTCATCCCCATCGAGCGCTCCCTCATGTATGTGGAGCCGCTCTACATCGCCGCCGAGAAGGGGCAGCTCCCGGAGCTCAAGCGCGTGATCGTCGGTTTCGGAGACCGGATCGCCATGGAGGAGACGCTGGAGGGCGCGATGGCGCGGGTGTTCGGCGGGCAGGCCCCGCCCGCGGCGGCCGCGGCGGCGCCAGGGCCGCCGGGCACCTCCGAGGACTCG
This sequence comes from candidate division NC10 bacterium RIFCSPLOWO2_12_FULL_66_18, assembly GCA_001771285.1. Taxonomy (GTDB): domain Bacteria; phylum Methylomirabilota; class Methylomirabilia; order Methylomirabilales; family 2-02-FULL-66-22; genus 2-02-FULL-66-22. The sequence goes on along the minus strand of METI01000136.1, from coordinate 5,534 downwards.
GTGAAGACCCTGCTGGATTCCGCGGCCGCCGCATACGCGCGCGCGAGTGAAGAACTGCGCCGCCTGGGTGAGTTGTTGCAGCAACTCCGGAGAACGGGCGCACGCTAAGGTTGGAAGGCGGGGATGGGAGGCGAACCAGGAATGAACGATCTCCTTGGATCAACCACAACCCCCAATGCTGTTTCCGGTCGAAACAAGTGACTTACGGAGGAGGAGAACAATGGAACAAGATAAAGGGTATAAAGGAGTGGAGCAGAAGAGGAAGGTAGGTTTTAGAGAATGGTGGAGCGAAGCCCGACCGACGAAAACGGCTGTCTTTTGGTCGTGGGTGGGCTCTGTTGTTCTCACAATGATTATCGGCTTCGCTTGGGGGGGATGGGTTACGGGGGGGACTGCCCAGAGCCTGGCGGAGAAAATGGCGGAGGATGCTGTCGTCAAGCGCCTGGCACCGATTTGTGTCGTCCAGTTTAAGCAGGCTCCGGGGAAAGACCAGAAGCTCAAAGAATTGGAAAAAACAGATTCGTGGCAGAGAAGTGAGTACGTAGAAAAACAGGGGTGGGCGACGATGCCCGGTGAGGAGAAACCCGATAGCAAGGTTGCCTCTGAGTGCACCAGGCTGCTTATGCTGATCAGCAAGTAGAGAATCGTACCAACACAAATCCTGTATGACTGGAGCAGTCACAAGATGAAGCGCGGCCAGCCCTTCAGCCCCGTGCACCCGCTGATGATCGGATGAAAGGAGAAAGGAGGATGCCATGGAAAGCGGTTTCTGGTTGGGAATTCTCATTGGGCTCGTTATCGGAGGCGGGGGTGTCTGGTACTTCAAGGTGTGTTCACTCCAGAAGTCCGTTCTCACGATGACCGGCGAGTACCGGACCGCCGAGAAAGGGCGCAAGGATCTCGAGGAGAAGAGCCGGCAGCACTGAATCGGCGCGGGATGGTTGAGATCGAGCCCCGACCCGAGACGGGGGATGCTCTCCGCGTGGGGATGTGGACACAAGGGGCGAGTTGCGAGAGCTCAATGGCGCTCGTCGGGGGGTACGCCGTGCTTGACCTCAGCCAGCCAGCTCTTGCATCAGAGCCGCCCAAGCCCTCGGCGCAGTGGACTCGGCTGGGCCAGCCGCTGCACTCGAACCGTCAGGCCCAATACCGGGAGAGGAGAGCAGGAGGGATTGACGAGCGATGAAGCCAGACAGCGTCTCGCTCGCTATGGTGCGAATCTCCTGAAGCCCCCAAGACGGTCAGATGTGGTTACGCTTCTCCTTGCTCAATTCAAGAGTCCGATTATCCTCGCGTAGATTGTCACGGCGGAAGTGGCGAAGACGGTATTCTACAAGAAGCTGAAAGTGTGAAGGGGAAATATACGAGAGATTGGAAACGTCGCCACGCACTGGTTGTGCGACTCACTGCGCTCGCCCCATCGCTTCGCACTTCTTCTACCTTGAATGACCCCTGCACCGGTTCGTCTGGTTGGGCTCAGGTTCGTTGAGACTTCGTTTCTAAAAAAGGAGACCTCACACTTGAAGGTGAGCAGCAAGACTATTCACGAGACCTTGCTCCATTTGATGGCGCGCCTCCGCGGAAATGGCTTGGCACAACAGTACGCCGGCGACGAGCCACCGCTGCGATCGGAACTGTTCAGCAGCGACCAGATGGAGCAGCATGGCACGACCCTGGCGGGCTCGCACACGGTGGGTCTGGGACGCGCTCCGGACCGGCTGCTGACGCGGCTGGCTGAGAATGAAGGCGTCCTGATAGGAGCCTGCAATCTGCTGACGGCGGCAGTCACGGCGAACCGCCGGATTGCGCCGGCCGGGGAATGGCTGCTCGACAACTTCTATCTGATCGAAGAACAGATTCGCACGGCCAGGCGACACTTGCCAAAGGGGTACAGCCGGGGCCTGCCTCGCTTGCTGAACGGCCCATCGGCTGGACTTCCGCGCGTGTATGACATCGCGCTGGAGACGATCTCGCACGGCGATGGACGGGTGGACCCGGAAAGTCTCAGCAGTTTCGTCGCAGCCTACCAGACGGTCACCGCCCTGACGTTAGGCGAATTGTGGGCCATCCCGATCATGCTGCGCCTGGCACTGATCGAGAATCTCCGGCGCGTTGGAGCGCGGCTCGCCGCCGGCAGGGCCGACCGAAACCTCGCCGACTATTGGGCGGACCAGATGACGGAGACCGCCGAGAAAGACCCGAAGAGCCTGATTCTTGTGATCGCGGACATGGCACGGTCGAGCGTGCCGTTGGTGAGTTCGTTTGTCGCGGAATTTGCGCGCCGGTTGCAGGGACAGGGCCCCGCTTTGGCATTGCCGCTCACCTGGATTGAGCAGCGACTTTCCGAGTCCGGCCTGACGATCGAGCAGTTGGTAGGGTCGGAGAACCAACAACAGGCCGCCGACCAGGTCTCCATAAGCAACAGCATCGGCAGCCTCAGATTTCTGGTGGCGATGGACTGGCGCGAGTTTGTCGAGACGATGAGCGTTGTCGAGCAGGTACTGCGTGAGGATCTTGGCGGCGTCTACGGCAAGATGGATTTTGCCACCCGCGATCGCTACCGTCACGTCGTGGAGAAGATCGCGAAGAGCAGCCGGCTATCCGAAGGCGAGGTGGCACGCACAGCGATCCGATTGGCCCGCGAGGGCCCGGCCAAGAAAGGCGGCGACGATCGAGCGGCACATGTTGGCTTCTACCTCATCGACAAGGGGTTGCCGCAACTCCAACGAATGGCGATGGTGCGTCTCTCTCCCGCTGTGGTTCTTCGGAGAATGAGCGGCCGCTTTCCCTTGCTCCTCTATCTCGGCACGATCACGCTGATGACGGCGATCGTCGCCGGGAGCTTCTTGGCGACGGCGCATGCCAGTGGGGTGCGTGGTTGGCTCCTCGCGCTCACCGGAATCCTCTCGCTTGTGTGCGCAAGTCAGTTGGCGGTGGCGCTGGTGAACTGGCTGACGACGTTACTGGCGACGCCGCACTTGCTGCCGCGAATGGACTTTTCGGGAGGAATTCCGCCGGAATCGCGCGCACTCGCCGTGATCCCGACTCTGCTCACGAGCGATCACAACATCGAGGGTCTGGTTGAGGCGCTTGAAGTTCGGTTTCTGGCAAATCGAGACGGGAACCTGCACTTCGGTCTGCTGACTGATTTCCGGGACGCACGCGAGGAAACGATTCCGGAGGACGAACCGCTGTTGCGGCTGACCCAGAAGAGAATCGAAGAGCTGAATGAAAAGTACAGGAGCGCAAAAGGCGACACGTTCTTCCTCTTTCATCGCCCGCGCCGATGGAATCCTCGGGAAGGGATGTGGATGGGGTACGAGCGGAAGCGGGGGAAGCTTGCGGACTTGAATTCGCTTCTGCGCGGCGGGGCACATGGTATCTCTGGGGATCGCTTCTCACTCGTCGTCGGTGAGACGGCGGTCTTGTCGAACGTGAAGTACGTGATCGCCCTTGACACGGATACGCAACTCCCGCGCGATTCGGCGTGGCAGTTTGTGGGAACCATGGCGCACCCGCTGAATCGTGCCCGGTACGACGAAGACAAGCAGCGTGTCTGTGAGGGATACGGCATCCTTCAGCCGCGCATGGCCGTGAGCCTGCCAGGCACGAATCGGTCGCGGTACGCGCGACTGTGCGGGAGTGAGCCAGGCATCGACCCGTACACGCGCGCCGTCTCCGATGTGTACCAGGACCTCTTTTATGAAGGCTCGTTCATTGGCAAGGGGATCTATGACGTCGATGCGTTCGAGCGGGCCCTCAATGGGCGCCTTCCCGAGAACCGGATTCTCAGCCACGATCTTGTGGAGGGGTGCTACGCGCGGGCGGGGCTGTTGAGCGATGTGCAGTTGTACGAAGAATATCCATCTCGCTACAGCGCGGACGTGAGCCGTCGGCACCGCTGGATTCGCGGGGATTGGCAGCTTGCACGCTGGCTGCTGCCGCGCGTTCCCGGCCCCGGCGCCAGCCGTCAGAAGAATCCGCTCTCTGGACTGTCCCGATGGAAGATCTTCGACAACCTTCGTCGTAGTCTCGTGCCTTCGGCGTTGACACTGCTGTTGCTCCTGGGCTGGACGGTCTTGTCGCCGCTCTGGTTTTGGACCGTGGCGGTGATCGGAACCATCCTGATTCCTCCCTGGATTGCCTCCATGCTGGATCTGTTTCAGAAGCCGGGTGATGTGCTGCTGCGTCAGCATCTCGCCGCCGCGGTGCGCTCGGCTGGCCGGCACTTCGCTCAGGCGGTATTTACGCTCGTGTGTCTCCCCTACGAGGCCTTCTTTAGTCTGGATGCGATTGTGCGCACGGCCGGGCGACTGCTGGTCACACACAAGCGACTTCTGGAGTGGAGTCCGTCGAGCGACCCGGATCGCAGGAGCCGAACGGACCTCGCCGCCTTCTGTCGGATGATGTGGATCGCCCCCGTTATCGCCACTGCCGCGGCGATCTCTCTGGCGCTTTCGAGGCCGGTCGCGCTCGCTGTGGCTGGGCCCATACTGGGCCTCTGGTTTGCCTCGCCCGCTCTCGCCTGGTGGATCAGCCGGCCGCTCGTTCGCCGCGGAGTCAGGCTGACGGCTGACCAGACCATCTTTCTCCAGAAGCTGTCGCGAAAGACGTGGGCGTTCTTCGAGACATTCATCGGCCCGGAAGATCATTGGCTGCCCCCCGATAGCTATCAGGAGCATCCCGTTGCTGCGGTCGGCCATCGCACGTCGCCGACCAACATGGGACTTGCGCTCCTCGCGAATTTGTCCGCCTACGACTTCGGCTACATTCCGGCCGGACAACTCATCGAGCGTACGACGAATGCCCTCCGCACGATGGACGCCCTGGAACGGCATCGAGGCCACTTCTACAACTGGTACGACACGCAGTCTCTGAAACCGCTGCCCCCTCTCTACATTTCGACGGTGGACAGCGGGAACCTCGCGGGCCATCTGCTGACATTGCGGCCGGGTCTGCTCGCCCTTCCCGATGACAAAATCCTGGGAGTGCGATGGCTTGACGGGCTCAGCGACACACTGAGGATTCTCGTGGACGCTGCGGGAGGCGCCGCTCCGGCCCAGCTCGCGGAGCTGCAGAAGGATCTGGCGTCCGCATCCGATTCCCGGCCAACGACGCTCGCGGCGGCGCGGCTGTGCCTGGACCGTCTGGCGACCTCCACCGCGGAGGTGGTCGGCGGCTTCGATGCTGACCCCGAGAGCCAAGCGAAGTGGTGGGCCCGTGCCCTGGCTCGGCAATGCCAGGCGGCTCTCGATGAGCTGACGTTTCTCGCTCCGTGGATCGTGCTGCCGGACTCTGAGAATCGACTCAGCGACTTGCGCGGCATCGATGAGATCCCAACGCTGCGCGAACTGGCAGGACTTGAGGAGGAGCTGCTCCCGGCAATCGAGCCTCGGCTCGTCTCGGATGCGACGCCCGAGGAGAGCGAGTGGTCTGCTGAGCTTCGACGGCTCATCACCGAAGCAAGCCACCGCGCCAGGGCAAGGATTGCGGCCATCGAACGGCTTGCGCTGCAATCCAGCGGACTCGCCGGT
>METI01000135.1:601-5523 GCA_001771285.1 candidate division NC10 bacterium RIFCSPLOWO2_12_FULL_66_18 | reverse complement strand
GGACCTGGCGCATGGCCTGCAGCGGGTCCGGGGCCGGCTGAAGCTCGTCCACCTCTCCGACACCCCTCTCGCGGTCTACCGCCACGCCCCCGTGGGCACGGGCGTCGTCCCCTTCGCCGCCGTGCCGCCGGTGCTCGAGCAGATCGGCTACGAGGGCCTGCCGATGCTGGAGATCATCTGCGATCAGCCCGACGCGGAGATTCCGGCGTCCGTCGAGGCGCTGGAGGCCATGGGGTGGGGGCGGATCGCCCGGGGGTGAACGCGACGCGATAAGCGACACGCGATCGGCAGGCCGTCGCGGCCCTCCGGATGGTGATGCACTCGCCCGGCGAGCACCCATCGATTCGCGATGCCGCGGCCCGGGTGGCCCCTCCCTGACCGGTCGTCACGAACGTCGGTTGTCGTGCGCCTCCGAAGGCACGTACTTCGGCCGGGACGGCATCAGCACGCTCTGTCGCGACGGATGGAAGGCCTCATCGGCCGCGAGCGCCTCACCCCACACGGGCGAGCCCTCCAGCTCGTTGCTCACGAACTCGTCCCGGAAGTCCGGGTCGTGCAGGCGCCGGAACGCGCCACGCTGGACCAGGAGCTTCATCATCTCCGAACTGCCCCCCGTGAGCCGGGCCGCGCGCAGGTCGCGTTGAATCCGCTCGACGGGGTACTTGGTCGTGTAGCCCATGCCGCCGATGATCTGGATCGCCTCATCGGCAACCTGCCAGGCGTACTCCGTGCCGAGGAGCTTGGCCATGGCGACTTCCATCGTCGCGGCGCGACCGAGCCCGTGATCGAGCAGCGCGGCCGCCCGGTCGTTCAGGAGGTAGGCCGCGTCGAGCCTGGCCGCGCACTCCGCGACCTTGAATGCGATGACGGCCTGCCCCTGGAGCTTCGTGGCGAACGCGTCCCGGTGCTCCGCGTAGTTGGACGCGATGCCGAGGGCCCGCCGCGCGCCGCCGAGCTGCGCGCGCGTCATCACGACCCGCTCGACGAGCAGCTCGTCCATGAGGATCTGCCAGCCCTGCCCCGGACGGCCGACGATCTGCTCGGGACCGACACGGACGTCGCGGAACTCGATCCACGACGATCCCATCCCGCGGAAGCCGTGCCAGTCGCACTGGACGTCACGGATCAGGAACCCGGGGTCGCTCGTGTCGACACACACGGTGACGAAGTCCGTGCGCGCGTCGTCGCTCTCGCCGAGCCGCGCGGCGGCGAGGATGAAGTCGGCGGTCTGCGCGCCGTCGATGAAGCGCTTCTGCCCGTTGAGCACGTACCCCGCGCCGTCACGCTTGAGAAGGGTCCGCGCGCCGGCGACGTTCGAGCCGACCGTGGGCTCGGTCATGCCCTGGCAGGCGATCGCCCGGCCCGCGAGCATCGGCTGCAGGTACCGCTCGTGGATGGCGCGCGAGCCGTAGCGGTCGAGGACGTAGCCGACGTGCGCCGTGAACGTGCGCGCGCACGCCATCGCCGCCGTGCCCCAGTACCCGACCTCCTCCGAGATGAGCGCGTCGTGCTGGATCGTGAGGCCGGGACCGCCCGTCGCCGCGCGGACGTTGACGCCGAGGAGACGGCGGTCGCCCATGGCACGGATGAAGTCGAGCGGGTAGGGGATCTCGTTCCGGTCGAGCGCGAACAGCAGACCGGGGGTGACGAGCGTCTTGACCTGCTCGTGGACCTCGGCCTGGAACGCCTGGAGCTCCGGGCTCAGCATGCTGGCGCCGATCATCGCGTACCTCCTTGGTGTGTATTGCGTGGTCAAGAACCGGACCCCCGAGAAGCGGAGGGAACCGGGTACAGTCGTCCCACGCCGTGTACTGATAGGCCCGGACCCCGGCGATCCTGACGACCTTGACGTCGACCTGGACCGAATCCCCCGGGTTCGGCTTCTCGACTAGCGTGAGCTGGCCCGGATCATTCACGAACGAGCGAACCACGATCGAAGCCTCACCCATGCAGACAGGCCACGCGCCAGGTTCCCTCGCGGATTCCCGGAGGCCCCCCACCCCGCCGCCGCACGGGCGTCGCCCGCGTCGGTCGTTCGTGAATGCTCCGGGCTAGTAACCTTCCCGTGCCGCCTCCGCGATGGCGCGCAGATTGGCCAGCGGCGTCTGGAGGGCCACGGCGCACTCGGGCGCCAGCACGCGCACTCCGGCCTCCACCGCGTAGCGCGCCTGCCTGTACACGTCCTGCGGCGTGCCGCGGAACAGCGCCTCCGGGGTCGAGATGTTCCCCACCAGCGACATCCGATCCCCCACCGTCTCGACCGCCATCTTCGAGTCCACCTGCCACTCGAAGTGGTAGGCGTCGAAGCCGGCGTCGGCGAAGAGGGTGAGCCGGTCGGCGCAGTTGCCGCACACGTGCAGGATCGTCGGCCCGCCGATGCGCGAGAGCATCTCCTGGTGGACGGGCTGGAGGAAGCGCTGGTAGGTGCGCGGGCTCACCAGGTCGCCGGTCGCGTGGTCGGACAGGGTGATGGCGTCGGCGCCCGCCTTGAGCTGCGCGTTGGCGAAGGCGACCGTCACGTGCTTCAGCCTGTCCAGGAAGCGCTTGACGCGCTCCGGCTCGGTGATGGTCCACAGCAGGAAGTCCTGCGTCCCGGCCAGGTGGTACGAGATGGTCCACGGGCCCATCACCTTGCCGAGGATGGCCACCCGGTCCCCGTACTCCCTGCGCAGGAGCGAGATGGCGTCCAGCACCACGCGCATGGGGGCGCTCTCCAGCAGCGCGTCCAGGTCCTGCGGCACGGCGGGCTCCGGCAGGTCGCGGGCCGGATGGGTCCTGGCGTCGGGCATCATGGTGGGCGAGCCCCAGTCCATCTCGCAGCCCAGCGCCGCGGCCTCCTGCTGCACGCTGAACTGCGGCATGACGGCGTCGAAGCCTAGCAGCTCATGGCCGGCGGCGGCCAGCTCCGCCATGGCGGTCGCATCCAGGTGCGCCTGCGGGAAGTAGACGCCCGTCTTCTCCATCAGCTCCACGCAGACGATGGACGTGGGGCTGGCGACGGGCGGGCGGTCGCCCTTGCGCCCGCCGTGAATGGCCGAGAGGACGCGCACCCGGGGTGACGGCGTTGGCTTGCCGTTCGTGGTCGTCACGCTACGCCCCGTCGCGGGCGGCCACCAGCCGCCGCGCCAGGTCTACCGCGCCCACCGCGTCCCCGGCATAGCCGTCGGCGCCTATCTCATTCCTGTATTGCAGGGTGACGGGCGCGCCGCCCACCATCACCTTCGGGCCGGAGGCCCCGAAGGTGTCGTGCACGGCGGCCACCACGTCCTTCATGCCCATCATCGTGGTGGTCAGAAGCGCCGAGAGGCCCACCAGCTCCGGCTTCTCCGCACGGACGGCCGCCACGAACCTGTCCACGGGCACGTCCACCCCAAGATCGACGACACGGAACGAGGCGCCGGTCAGCATGATGGAGACGATGTTCTTGCCGATATCGTGGACGTCGCCCTTGACGGTGCCCAGCACGACGGTGGCGACGTGCCCCTCCCCGCCGGCGGAGAGATGCGGCTTGAGGAGGCTGATGCCCCTGTGCATGTTGCGGGCGGCCAGGAGCACCTCCGGCACGAAGATCTCGCGCGCCCTGAACTCCTTGCCCACGATGCCCATGGCGGCGATGAAGCCGTCGTTGAGAATGACTGGAGCCGGGACGCCCTCGGCCATGTAGGCGTTGACCAGCCGCTCGACCTCGGCGCCGTCGATGCCGTCCATGGCCTTGCGTATGGCGGACACGTCTATGAGCACACGCGCACCTCCCGCGTTGTATGGGGCCACCCCGCCTCGATGGTGGACGTCCGTCGTCCAACCCACGCCGCCAGCATCGGCCCCCACATACCCGCGGGCGCGCGGCCCTGTCAAGGCCAAAGTGCCAGGGAGCGGAGCGTAAGCTGGGAGAGCGCCAGCGCCTGGCGCAGCGCTTCCTCCAGCGGCCGCCCGAGGATCAGCGCCAGGACCAGCGGGGCGGCCTCGAAGCCGAACTTGCGCAGCAGATACCCCCCGATGTCGCAGCAGACCATGGTCAGCACCTCGGCCACCCGCCCCGTGGCGCTGTGGGCCCCGATGAGGCAGAAGAGGACGATGGCCGGGGCGGATGCCGTGCAAGCGTCAGCCTGGCACCGTGGGCTGACCAGTTCATGACGGGGGTGCGGTCTCGGCCCGCTGAAACCCGCTGATCTCGAAGGATTCCCTCTCTGGCCCGTTCCTTGCTGCCTCCCGCTGTTCATGGGCCGAGAGCAGCGCGCTCAGATGGCGCCCGTTCCAGGCGGTCGCGACACCGGCGCATCACGCGCATCTCGGGGAGGTGATCGAAGCTCCATCTGCCACTTCGGCACCCACAACTGACACCTTCAATCCAGGGAGACCAGGGAAGATGATGAAGCGATTCATTCTCGCGCTGGCACTGACCGTGATCGGGATGCCCGGCATGGCGCTCGGGCAATCGGTGACGCCGCACGTCGACACCATCCAGGGCATCGAGATCTCACCGGGCATCGTCGACACTGTCCACGACATCCGATACGGCGCGGCCTTCGCCGCCCGGGCGACCGGCGCGCTACCCGGGGCCGTCGTGGTCGCGGTCAACTACACGCCCGCGTCGCCCGGCCCCGACATCACCAACGTCATCATCGGCGGGCACTGGGCGCTGACCGTGACACGGAACGGCCGGTTCATCGGCACGATCTACGGGAAGGCCACGGACGGCGCCGCCGTCTGGGATGACACGGGCACGGTTGCCGCGATCAACGTCATGCTCGCCATCGAGGGGGGCACCAGGAGGTTCGCTGGCGTCACGGGCACGGGAGCGTTCGTGGGGACGCTGGACCATGGTCCCCTGGCGGTCGGACACCCGCCCACCATCGACGGGACGCTCGATCTGAGCTTCTAACCTCTCGCGCGTCCCTTCCGGACGCTCGGCAACCGGCGGT
>METI01000135.1:0-536 GCA_001771285.1 candidate division NC10 bacterium RIFCSPLOWO2_12_FULL_66_18 | reverse complement strand
CAAAAGGGTCCAGATGCGAGGCGGCGCCCGACGGCCGCACGCGAGGCGTACTCTCTGTACGTTGAGCGTGCGGCCGAGGGCGCCAACGAAGCAGATGGGCCCTTTTTCAGCAGCCTGCTAGGGCCCCCGCAGACACGCCGCCGTGTCCGGCCGGATGGCTGATGAGCCGATCCGCCGCGTTGGCGCGGGCCCCGGCAGACCCCGTGTATGGCGGCGACGCTCTGGACGAAGGCGATCGGCCACCACCGCCGGAACCTTGATCCGGTCGGGCTGCTGATCCCTCGCCGCCGCTTCCGCTGCACCCCGCCGATTCGCCGTGCTTGCCCCGGCCGCGCCGGGCGTCTCGTCCGCCACCGCCAGGTCCTCGCTGCCGAGCGCCCGTCAAGCACGGTGGCCGGTCGGGCCGTATCCGATCGTGCACTCTTGATCGCGGCCGGCGCCTGGGTTACACCAGGGGAGCCCGATCACCCCGGCAGCCGGAGGAGGCCCCACCGTGACGAACGACGAGTACCGGGAGCTCATCGCGTTCCTCGGGG
>METI01000134.1 GCA_001771285.1 candidate division NC10 bacterium RIFCSPLOWO2_12_FULL_66_18 | reverse complement strand
TGATCTTCCTCATGACTTGTTCCTCCTCAGCAGATGCCGGTGAAGCGTGCAAGGACAATTCAATCGGCGAGTTCAGGAAGAAGCAAGTTTTATTCCAGATCGTCGGGTGGCATCGGCCCTTGAAAATCAATAGATTTTTACGCGTCGACGGCCTGAATAATCTAGTGTTTGGGGGGAAATTTTCCTCCAGCATTGCCGTTTCTTACCAAGGGGGGTTAATCCATGTGGCTCGATTTGCGTCAAGCGGGCGAATTACCCGCGACCAACCTGTGCTGGAACTACACAGCCTTGACGATGTCTGACTCCCCCCTCAAAGCTGTCTGCCGAGCGAGGCACGTGTGCCCGTCTCCGACGGATCTGGCAGATCCTGACTCCCCTGGGGGGCCCGGTCCGGTGCCGGAAGCCGTGGACGGCCCCTCCGCCTGAAAACCCTTCGACAGACCAGGATTAAGGGGCTATTATTCCTCCCCAGCCAATGCAACCGAGGCCGGTGGGACCTCGGCCTACAACCGGGCCGTGGTTATTCCATGGGGGCATGCGATGCTGAATGGGACGGTGACGTCAGTCTTCGGCAACGACATCAACACCGATGACATCATTCCCGCGATGTACTTGATCAAGAGCGATGACCCGGAGTATTTCGCCACCTACGCCTTTGTAAAATTCGACGCCGAGTTCCGCAATCGCTGCTTGAAGAGCCAAGCCAATATCGTCGTAGCAGGCAAGAACTTCGCCTGCGGCTCCAGCCGGGAGCAGGCGGTGTACACCCTGCAATTCAACCGGGTGGTGTGCGTGATCGCGCAATCCTTTCCTGACATCTTCTACCGGAACTGCCTGGCCAACGGCCTCCCGCTGATCACCCTGGAGGACACGAGCGGCCTCGGGCTGGGCGATCAGCTCGAGATTGATTTGGACGCCGCCTTGATCCACAACCGGACCCGGAACACCAGCCTCCCGTTCCAGATAAAGACCGACGACCGCCGGACGTTCCAGGCGGGAGGGATGACTGCCCGCGTCCGCGCGCACCTCGAGGAGATCCTGACCCGCCAGGGATGACCAGGCACCTCTGCCGCGCCAGTGGAGTAGACCCATGGGACAGACACTCGTCGAGAAGATCGTCTCACGGCAGGCAGGCCGGCCGGTGCACGCCGGCGACACGGTCGAGCGGCTGCCGATCACGAAGTTATTTTTCAATGACGTGATCGGGCCGCCGGCCATCAAGGGCCTCGCCAACCTGTTCGGGGAGACATTCAAGCGGCATGGCAAACCCGTCCAGGTCTTCGATCGCCGCCGGATCTTCTTCATCCCCGATCACTCCGTGCCAGCGCTGTCGGTGGAGGTTGCCGAGGGCGTGGATCTCATGGAGGCCTTCGGTCGCGAACAGGGAGTCAAGGTCTACCGGGAGGGAGACGGGATCGAGCACGTGGTCCTGATCGAGGGCGGGCACATCGTCCCGTGGGACATCGTCCTGGGAACCGACTCACATACCTGCACGAACGGGGCGATGGGCGCGCTGGCCTTCGGCGTGGGCACCACGGAGGGCGTGTACGCCCTGGCCACCGGCTACCTGTACGACTTCGTGGTCCCGGAGACGATCCGGTTCGAGCTGACCGGGACCTTCGGGAAGGGCGTCTACTCCAAGGATCTCATCCTGCACGTCATCGGGAAGATGGGGGCAGGGGGCTGCTCCCGGCGCGTCGCCGAGTTCGTGGGGGACGGGGTCCGGCGGATGAGCATGGACGCCCGCACCACGATCTGCAACATGGCCGTCGAGATGAGCGGACGCACCGGGATCATGCCGTACGACGAGACCCTGGCAGCCTATCTCAAGGGCCGGGCGGCGTGGCCGGTGGAGCCCATCGAAAGTGATCCCGACGCGCGCTACGCCGACCGGCTGACCGTGGACCTAGCGTCCCTGGAGCCGATGATCTCCTTCCCGCACAAGCCGGCCAACGCCACCCCGGTGTCGCGAGTCCAGGAGATGATCGCGCGGAGCCAGGCGCAGCCCACCTCGGATTTCCCGGCCGTGGTGAGCGACAGGATCACCGACGCCTTTCTCGGGGCCTGCACCAACGCCCGCTACGAAGACCTGGTGGAGGCGGCGAAGGTCATGCGGGACCACAAGGTGCACCCGGATGTCTCCTTCGTGGTGATTCCCGCCAGCCGGAAGGTGTACGAGCGCGCCATGGACGAGGGCATCCTCCAGGTCTTCATCAAGGCCGGGGCCAACGTCGAGTCCTCCAACTGCGGCCCCTGCTTCGGTTCTCACATGGGGGTCCTGTCCAGGAACGCGCAGATGATCAGCAGCAGCAACCGCAACTACCAGGGGCGCATGGGTTCGCGGGAAGCGCGGATCTTCCTGGCCAGCCCGGCCACGGTGACGGCAAGCGCCATCGAGGGCCGTCTCGCCGACCCCAGGAAGTACCTCTGAGGGCCGCTCTCCTCTCCCAGGCACCCTCGCCAGCCTGTCCCTCGACTGATTGCAGAGCATTCCCCGTGGAGAAGCCCGCACCCAAGGTCGTCCTCATCTCCACCTATGAACTTGGCCGGCAGCCGTTCGGGCTGGCCTCCCCGGCCGCCTGGCTCCGCCACGCCGGAGGCGTGGTCACGTGCGTGGACGTGACCGTCCAGCGCCTCGACGAGGAGGCGATCCGCGCCGCCGACCTGGTCGCCTTCTACATCCCCATGCACACGGCCACCCGCCTGGCCTCGGCCCTCGTCCCCCGCGTCAAGGCCCTGAACCCGGACGCCCATCTGTGCTTCTACGGACTCTATGCGCCCGTGAACGAGGGCTATCTGCGCCGGCTCGGGGCCGACACGATCCTGGGCGGGGAATTCGAATCGGGCCTCGTCAACCTGGTGAAGCGATTACAGGGCGACAGGAACGCCACGCGCTCCGCCCCGCAGGCCGAGCCGCTGATCTCCCTCGACCGGCAAAGGTTCCTGGTCCCGGACCGGAGCGGCCTGGTCGCGCTGTCGCGATACGCGTTCCTGACCCTGCCGGACGGCCGGCGCCGCACGGTCGGCTACACCGAGGCCAGCCGCGGCTGCAAGCACCTGTGCCGCCACTGCCCGGTCGTTCCCGTGTACGGAGGGCAGTTCCGGATCGTCCAGCGCGACGTGGTCCTGGAGGACATCCGGCAGCAGGTCGCGGCCGGGGCGGACCACATGACCTTCGGGGACCCGGATTTCTTCAACGGCGTCGGCCACGCCCTGGCCCTGGTGCGGGCCCTCCACGAAGCGCACCCCCGCGTGACCTACGACGTCACCATCAAGATCGAGCATCTCCTGAGACACGCCGAGCATCTGCCGGTCCTCCGCGACACGGGCTGCCTGTTCGTGACCAGCGCGGTGGAATCGCTGGACGATCGGGTCCTGGCCCTCCTGGACAAGGGCCACACCCGCAAGGATTTCGAAGAGGTCGTTCGACTCTTCCGGTCGGTGGGACTCGACCTCTGCCCGACCTTCGTGGCATTCACGCCCTGGATCTCACTCGAGGGCTACCAGGAGTTGCTCGCCACCCTGGCGGAGCTGGACCTCATCGAGCACGTCGCTCCGATCCAACTGGCCATCCGGCTGCTGATCCCGGCCGGCTCCCGGCTGCTGGAACTTCCGGAAGTTCGCGATCTCGTGGAGGGTTTTGACGAGGTTCTCTTGAGCTCTCGCTGGCGCCACCCCGAGCCGCGGGTGGACCAGCTCCAGGAAGAGGTCCAGGCGCTGGTGAAGCTCGAAGAGGCCCGGGGGGCCAGCCGCCGGGAGATCTTCGGCAAGGCGTGGCTGTTGGCCGAGCAGGCTACGGGCGAGAGGCGCCGGCCCCGTCCCCCACGACCACGGGGACCGGCCCGCACGTTCATTCCCATCATGAGCGAACCCTGGTACTGCTGAGCGGAGCCCACCGAGGAGCAGTTGGCTCCTCTCGCCCCCTGCTGACGAAGCCAAGAGCGTTCGACGGTTCGACTGTTTGGCTGTTCGGTCGTTCCACGTCTCGAGGACGAAGGAGGGTGCGTTGCCTCCCCGGTCTCTTTATGCCACTTCCCGCACGCTCGCGCCTCCTTGTCCCCAGCGGGGATATCTCCGCGCGATGGCACGCCGCTCCGCATTCCCAGGGGAGGCGGATCGATGAGACCGCAGCCTCACGGGGGCGGCTTCCACTGATCTCTGTGAGAAGACCGGCTAGGACCGAAACAGGAGGAGGCCAGCGATCCCCGCGGCGGCGATTAGGAGCGGCTCTGGTACCTTCCAGCGCCACACGACGCCCAGGGTAAGCAGGGCAATGACCCCCGTGGGGATGTCAATGATCGCGCGACGCCCCAGCACGAAGGCCGCGCCAGCGATGGCGCCAGTGGCTGCCGCCGTGACTCCTGCCACAAAAGCGCTCAACTGCGGCTGGTTCATGTGGCGCTTGAACCAGGGGCTGGGAATGATGACGAACAGGTACACCGGCAGGAAGACTCCGAAAGCGGCCACGGCGGCCCCGTACAGGCCCGCGACGAGGTAGCCGATGAAGCCCACCGTGATGACCACGGGCCCCGGGGTGATCATGGCCACGGCCACCGCGTCAAGGAACTGGCGGTCGTTTAGCCAGCCGTACTCCTGCACGACGCCGCCGTAAAGGAAGGGGACGATGGCCAAGCCGCTGCCAAATACGAAGGCGCCCGCCTTGATGAAGAACCAGAGAACGTTCCCCATCGTCCGCCCGGACACAGGGCCCAGGAGCCCCTGTGTCAGGTGAAGGAACGGGGCAACCGCGAGCAGAGGGGTGCCCGAGCCGCTGATCCAGCGCGAGACCCTCGCGGGCGGAGCCTTCACGAAAAGCGCCACGAAACCGCACAGGATGAAGAGCCAGATGATCTCCTGCTCGGCCCAGGCTGTGCTGGCAGCCATGACAGCGAAGATCGTCCACAGCAGCGCGTCCATCTTGATGGTGGAGCGGGTGAGCTTGTAGGCGGCACGGACGATGATGCCGATGACACAGGCCCCGATACCGTAGAAGAGCGCCTGCATCCACCAGAGGCCACCGTAACGAACGTAGAGCGCACCCAGGATCACCACCATGATGAAGGACGGCACGATGAAGAACGCCCCCACCATGGTGGCCCCCCAGAAGCCACCCCGGACGTATCCCAGGTAGATGGCGAGCTGCGCGGCGAGCGGGCCAGGCGCCAATTGTGCCAGGGCCAGGCCCACCCGGTAATCCTCCGGCGTGATCCAGCCCCGCCGTTCCTCCAGGTCGCGTTGCATATAGCCCGCCAGGGCGATCGGCCCGCCGAATCCGCAGGTTCCCAGGTAGAGGAAGTAGAGCAGGAAGCGCCAGAGGGGGACGTCCGCCGAGTGGCTGTCCGTGGCCCGGCCCTTCACCTCATCAGGCATGGCAGAAGCCTTTTCCACGGTAAGGACGGCCGGATCAGAGGGACCGGCCTGCTGCCTTGGCCTCGCACCAGGCGTAGAGCGCGTCGTACAGTGGAAATTCCAGTTCGAGCTTCCGGTGGTCGTCCTGGCAGATGGCGGCAAATCCGTGGGCGATGGCCTGGAGGCCCGCGGCCTCCGGGGCGATTACGACGTCCGCCGCGATGTCGGCCCCGTGGACGATGCGGGCCAACGCCTGCAGGGCCGGGTCGTCCAGCCGGTACGCCTCGACGAGCACCTCGAAGCTGCACTTCCCCTCGCGGTGGGTGAAATCGGCACCCGGGCAGTCGAAGGACTTCCCCCCTTCCCGTCGGGCCACCTCCAGCACCTGGTCCTTGGGCACGAAGAGAAACTCCGCCTGGGGATCAATGAACCTCCTGATGAGCCACGGACACGCCACGCGATCCGTCTTGGCCCCTTCCCGCGTCACCCACTTCATGCTCCCCCCCTTACTAACTCATCCGCAGATTACGCAGATTACGCCGATTTCATCGAGGAAACGCCCCAGCGGATTTTTCGCCGTCAACAATTCATTCTCGTGAGACTCCTCGAACCTCTCCTGTGCTTGGCGACCTCCCTGGTCGAGGCACCGGTCGGCCGCGGATCAATTCCCCCAGTTGAACTGGCCTGGCCGTTCCTGTATCCTGCCTCAACCCGAGCTTGTCAAGGTGCTTTCAGCCGGCCCCAGAAACCTTTGGACGGGAGAGACCGTGCTGCCCTCCCCCCTGGGACAACTGAATCGCGACTGCCGCCTGTTGTTCGCGGCCCGGGTGGCCCGGCTGTTCGGCTACGGCTTTCTGGCCGTCGTCCTGGTCCTATACCTGGCCGCCCTGGGGTTCGACGAGGCGCGGATCGGCCTGCTGCTGACACTCACCCTGGTGGGCGATACGGCGATCTCGCTGTGGATGAGCACTCAGGCCGATCGCTATGGGCGACG
>METI01000133.1:19351-29250 GCA_001771285.1 candidate division NC10 bacterium RIFCSPLOWO2_12_FULL_66_18 | reverse complement strand
GACGCCTGAGGCTGCCCAAGCTATTGGGCAAACCCATATCCAAGAGCCTTCCTATCCCATTGAGGTAATCACGCGCCAATTGTGAAGGTTTAGCGTTCCCCATACTATCCGATCTTTCCTGGCATGAACCCTGCTCTCTCCAGGGACTATCGAGGGATCGCGTTCATAGTCCGGAAAAAGTCTTCAGATCCTGAAGGACGTAGTAAACAGTAAACAGCGAGGGGTGAGGGAGGCAACGATCATGAAGAAGCTCATCGTGTTGGTCGTGGTGGTGCTGGGCCTGTTGGCGATCATGCCGGCGATGGAGATCGACTCATCGACTCAGGTGTTCAGCCGCGCTGGCTTCGCGGAGGGAGGTCCGTAGGCTACCTCTTCGATCCGCGCTTTAAGGATTAAATGAATAGGGGGATGAGGTGAACACCTCATCCCCCTTTTTTTTCCTACGGTTCAGGTCTTTTCATAAGCGCTGGATTTACCTTGACAACCCTTTCCACGGTTGTTAGGTGTGATTCCTGACTTGCTGGTCGCTTGTGCTTTCGAGGACCCCCCTGAGGCTGGAGTGAGGAAAAAAACCCGGTGATGGTTTCCAAAAGAAAATCGGGTGACGTCCCGCGTTGGAAGATTGCCCTCATAGCGGCGATCCTTGGGACCCTCGGGGTGTGTTCCGTATTCGCTGCGCAGGATAAAGCGGCCGCGCGGCCCGGAACCGAGCGCCAGGGAGGCGTCTATCGACGTTCCTTGAACAACCCTGTTACCCTGGACCCCGCCCGCCCCAACGACATCTTCGGGCGTACCATCGCCAACCAGCTTTTCGATGGGCTGGTCCAGTTCGACGGTGCTCTCGCCATAAGGCCTGCCATCGCTGAAACGTGGACCGCCTCCCGCGACGGGCTGGTGTGGTCCTTCACCCTGAAGAAGGGCGTCAAGTTTCACCATGGCCGCGAGGTGACCGCAGAAGACTTCGTATACTCCTTCACCCGGATCGTTGACCCAAAGACGAAATCGGCCGGCGCGGCCCTCTTCATGAAGATCAAGGGGGCGCGCGAGTTCGCAGAGGGGCGCGCGACCAGGGTCGAGGGCCTCGCGGCCCTTGATCCGTATACACTCCGGATCACCCTGGCCGAGTCCCAGGCACCTTTCGTCTCGTCTCTTGCCGTCGGCTTCGCAAAGGTGGTCCCACGGGAGGTTGTGGAGAAGCTCGGCGAGGATTTCGGTCGCCAGCCGGTGGGCACCGGGCCCTTCAAGTTCGTCGAATGGGTTCGGGGCAAGCAAATCACCCTCGCTGCCAACCCGGATTACTTCGAGGGACGCCCAAACCTCGACCGGCTGGAATACCGAATCTTCACCGGCGAAGTCCTCGACGAGACGTTCGGGGAGTTCGAGCGAGGGAACCTAGAGGACGCAGGGATTCCCGCACGAGAGCGCCCACGGCTCCTGAATGGACGGAAGTACCAGTTCGTCCGGCGGGCCGTTCTCGGTATCTCCTTCCTGGGGATCAACACGGCCGAAACACCCCTCGACAATCCGCGCGTTCGCCAGGCGCTCAACTACGCCATCGACCGCCGCATCATCGTTCGTGAGATCTACCAGGACCAGTACCTCCCAGGCGTTGGGATCCTCCCGCCGGGCACCTACGGCTACGACCCGAAACTCGGCGGCTACCCCTACGATCCCAAGAAGGCGGCCGAGCTCCTTGCCGCTGCGGGCTACCCGGGTGGAAAGGGCCTGCCGGTCATCCACATCTGGTCGGCCCGGAAAAACGAAGAGGCCATGGCAGAACACGACGCCATCGCCAGGTCCCTGGCTGCCGTGGGGATACGGGCCGAGGTCCACTACAATACCAACTGGCCCGAATACAAGGCTCAGGTCTACGCGGGAAAGCTGCCGATCTTCCGGTACAGTTGGTACGCGGATACACCCGACCCCGAGACCTTCCTGGGACAGCTCTTCGACTCCAGGAGCACCGATAACATCACCCGGTACCGCAATCCGACCGTGGATTCCCTCCTCCAGCGGGCTCGCCTCGAGCCTGACGCGCAGAAAAAGCTCCGGCTTTATCAGGAGGTGGAACAGCGGATTGTCAGCGAGGCACCCCTCATGGTGCTGAGTTACTATACCTATGAGCGGGTTTTCCAGCCTTACGTCAAGGGAATCCAGGTGAGCGCCCTTGGAGACCCCTACATTCCCATGAAGAAGATCTGGATCGAACGGGGCAAGGGGGAGTAGGCGCGCCCTGGCGGGGGCGCCGGCGCTATGGCGATGGACCTCACGCTTCGCACAAAGTTCATCCTCGTCGTCAACCTCCTGGTGGTGCTGCTCGTCGGCAGCGCGGCCTTCCTGATGGAGCTGCGGCAGCGCAACGCCATCGTCGAGGAGGTGAAGAAACGCGCCCTGATCCTGGCCCGGGGCCTGGCGGACGCCAGCGCCAACTCGCTGGTCACGTACAATTACGTGGGGGTGGAACAGAGCCTGGCCGTGGCGACCAGGAGCCCCGACGTGGTGTATGCCGTGGTCCTGGACAAGGAGGGCAACATCGCGGCGAGCAGCGTCCGGTCCGCGCCGATCCAGCGGCTCCTGGCGGGCACGGACGTGACCCCTCCCCCGGCGGGGACCGATCCGATCATCCGCCAGCGCCGCATCCCCGGCTCTTCGGACGAGACCGTGTATGATGTGTGGGTGCCGGTCGCCATCGAGGGCTCCGACCAGCGCTGGGTAACGGCTCGCGTGGGCGTCTCCCTCGAGAGCATGCACCAGGAGATCGCGCGGACCCGGTGGCAGATTGCGGCCATCGGCCTCATATCTCTCGTCGTCGGTAGCCTGAGCTCCATTGTGCTGGCTCAGCGGATCACCAAACCTCTCCAGGCCCTGACCCGCGGCGTGGCGGCCGTGGGCCATGGCGACCTGACCCAACGGATAGACATCCAGACCAAGGACGAGCTGGGCGAGCTGGCCCACGCCTTCAACGACATGACCGCCCAGCTGGCCCGGGTGCGAGACCTGGAGGAACGCCTGCGTCGCGCCGACCGCCTGGCGGCCCTGGGGACCATGGCTGCCGGGATCGCCCACGATATCCGCAACCCCCTCACCTCCATCCTCATCTTCTCCCAGCTCATGTCCCTCCACCACGACGACCCCGACGTCCGGCAGAAATTCGACCGGGTCGTGCCGCGGGAGCTGGAACGGGTCCAGGGCGTCATCGAGGACATGATGGAGCTGGCGCGGCCGGCCGCCCTCAACCTCGAGCCCACCAACCTGAACGAGGTGCTGACCCAGGCCCTGGAGCTGTACGAGGAGCAGGCGGCCACCCAGGGCGTGAAGGTCGCCCGGGAGTTCGACCCCGATCTCCCGTTCTGCAACGCCGACCGAAAGCGCCTCCATCGGTGCTTCAGCAACCTCCTCGCCAACGCCATCCAGGCCATGGCCAAGGGGGGTGATCTGGCCGTCCATACCAGCCTGGTGTCGGACGTCCCTGCGGCCGCGTCCCCGTCGGCAGGCGCCCCCCCCGACGCCATGATCCGCGTGACCATCGCCGATACGGGGCAGGGCATCCAGCCCGACCGCCTGTCCAGCATCTTCGACCCCTTCTACACGACCAAGGAGAAGGGGCTGGGCCTGGGCATGGCCATCACCCACCGCATCGTCGAGGACCACACGGGGACCATTGACGTGCAGAGCCAGGTGGGCCTCGGCACCACCTTCACCATCCACCTCCCGGTGAGCCCGTAGCCTCCGCCTCCCCGCGCGCCCGATCCACGCCCGATTACTCCTCCTCCCAGTGCGACGAATTCTCCGAGACCCCCGGAGAGTGGGGGAACCACAGGTGGACGCAGATAGGGGGACGGTGCGAATTCCATTGACAGCCAAAAGAGGCGGATTGTATTTTCCGCCTGCCTGCACATCGTCATGAATACCCACGCGACCATCCGCCTCGAACACGTGACCAAGCGATTCGCCCTCGGACCCGACGGCGGATTCACGGCCGTGGAGGACGTGTCCCTGGAAGTCCTGGCGGGCGAGTTCGTCTCGGTGGTGGGTCCCTCCGGGTGCGGGAAGTCCACGGTGCTGGGGATGGTCTCGGGGCTCCTGCCTCCCAGTGCGGGACGCATCCTCGTCGAGGGGGAGGCGGTGGCCGGGATCAACAAGAGGCTGGGCTACCTCTTCCAGCGGGACGCGCTCTTCCCCTGGAAGACGATCCTGGACAACGTGGCGGTCCCCCTGCTCTTCCGCGGATGGAATGCCCGGACGGCGCGGGCGCGGGCGCACGAGTGGATTCAGCGGGTCGGCCTGGCCGGATTCGAAGGCTACCATCCCCACCGGCTCTCCGGCGGGATGCGCAAGCGCGTCTCCCTGGCCACGTGATCAAGGCCAAGCAACAGGGGAAGGAGCTGCGGATGATCGTCTCCTTTACCCACCTGCCGGGCACGCCCCTGGTCGTCAACACGAAATACCGCAATGAGATCAAGAACCCCAAGGATCTCCGGGGTCGCCCGGTGGGGGTGACTGCTCCGGGGTCGGCCACGGATCTCCTGATGCGCTACATGATGAGCAAGGAGGGGGTCCGGCCCGAGGAGATGAAGATCATCGGCGTGGGAACCAACACCATCGTGCCGGCCATCGAAAACGATCAGGTGGTGAACGCCCGGGTGAAAGCCAACCGCTGGATGGCGACGACCCCGGTCGAGAAGTGGGCGGACGTCCTGCCCCCAGAACTCGTGGGTGACCGGGCCACCTGGATCGAGTCGTTCAAAGCCTCGAGGGAGACGTTCACGGCCGACAGCCTCCCCACGAAGGAGGCCGTCATGACCGTCCTTCGCACCTTCGAAGCCGTCGGGCAGATCCCCAACGCCACCAGGATGGATCCCGACGGGCTGATCGACACCCGGTTCGTGCGGAAGGCCCTCGAGCGGAAATAGCAGCAGAGGAGCCGAGGTGCAGGGGAGCAGGGGAGCCCCTCGGCTCCTCTGCCCCTCTGCGTCTCCTCCTCTCGGCCCTCGAGTCAGAGGACCTTCAAGCCATCCCGATCGATGGCCAGGACCAGCGCGCGGGCGGTCACATTCGCCCGCGCCTTCCAGCAGGCTACCATTCGCTCCCCGATTTCCCCCTCGTCGCCGGCGGTGAGCGCGAGCAGCGTCGGCCCGGCCCCGCTCAGGAAGCAGGCCAGCGCGCCGGCCCGTTCTCCCTCCGCCAGCACCTCGGCCATACCCGGCACCAGCGCCGCCCGATAGGGCTGGTGCAGCCGATCCTGCGCGGCCTCGCGCAGAAGGTCCAGGCGGCCCGCGGACATGGCCGCCAGGAAGAGGGCCACCCGTCCCACGTTGAAGACTGCGTCGGCCCGGGGCACCGTGGAGGGTAACGCCTTCCTGGCCTTGGCCGTGGAGAGGTGAAACTCGGGGATGACGGCGATGGCCTGCAGGATTTCAGGGACCGGGAGCTTCACGCACCGGACTTTCCCCTCGACCAGCGTGGAGACGGTGAGGCCGCCAAGTAGGGCTGGCGTGATGTTGTCCGGGTGCCCCTCGAAGGGGAGCGCCAGGTCCAGCATCTCCTCGGGACCGAGGACTGCCCCGGCGAGCGCCGCGGCCGCGGCCACGCCGCCCAGCGCGGCCGCCGAGCTGCTGCCCAGGCCGCGACTCAGTGGGATGCGGTTCAGCATTCGGACCCGGAGGCCGCCGGCCCGGACGTTTAGCCGCTCCAGCGTCTCGGCCACGCTGCGGGCGACCAGGTTCCGCTCGCCCAGGGCCTGGAGCCGCTCCGCCCCCTCCCCCTCGACCGTGAGCGTGAGGCCGGTGCCAGCGAGCTCCACCTCGATCTCGTTGTAGAGCGCGAGGGCCATCCCCAGGGCATCGAATCCCGGACCCAGGTTGGCCGTGGAGGCCGGCACCCGCACCCGAACCTGTCGCCGATCACTCACGCAGCACCCCCTCTCCCTGCTTCCCTGCTCGATCTTTCTCGGCTCGCGACTCTAGGCTCTCGGCTCGCGGCTCTCGACTCTCCCCTGCACCCCTGCCCCTTCGCTCTGCCGCCCTGTATACCCCAAGCCTGCCGCACACCGCAAGTCCCCTCGCAGCCTCATTCGTGGCTGCGACCCGTCCCGAGAGCAACAGGGAATGGGTGGCGTTGGCCCCGCCCCACTCGAAGGTGGTGCTTGATCCCTCACCACATCCGGTCGAGGATGGATCGCCACCCGACTGACAGACTTGACTTCCAGGTTCCCGGGGGCTATAAAGCCTCGGTGGAGGCAGCCATGCTGAACGGCAAGCGTCTCGCATTCGTGGGCGGCGGGAACATGGCCGAGGCCATGCTCCGCGGGCTCCTGGCAGCCAAGCTCATGGGCCCGGATGATGTGTTCGTCTCGGACGTGCGGGAAGACCGCCTCGCCTATCTCCAGGAAACCTACCGCGTCCATACCTCGACCAGCAACGCCGAGGTGGCGAGCAAGGCGGAGATCCTGGTCCTGGCGGTCAAGCCCCAGATCATGGGCGAAGTCCTGGATGGCCTGATTGACGTCGTCAACGGCGAGAAGCTGCTCGTCTCCATCGCCGCGGGCATTACGACGACCTTCATCGCCGACAAGTTTCCGAGCCCGGTGCGGGTCATCCGGGTCATGCCCAACACGCCGGCCCTGGTCCTGGAGGCCGCCAGCGCCCTCACCCGCGGCAGCCGCGCCACCCTCGAGGATCTGGAGATCGCCAAGCGCCTCTTCCAGGCCGTGGGCAAGGTGGTGATCGTGGACGAGTCCCTCATGGACGCGATCACAGGCCTTTCGGGTAGCGGCCCGGCCTACATATTCCTCATCATCGACGCCCTCTCCGACGCCGGGGTGAAGGTCGGCCTGTCCCGGGACGTGGCCCAGCTCCTGGCGGCCCAGACGGTCCTGGGGTCCGCCCGCATGGTGCTGGAAACCAAGAAGCACCCGGGTGAACTGAAGGATATGGTCACCTCGCCCGGCGGGACCGCCATTGCGGGCCTGCACACCCTGGAGCAGGGTGGGCTGCGGACCACCCTCATCAACGCCGTGGAGGTGGCCACCCTCCGCTCGAAGGAGCTGGGGCGGCGATGACCCGCGCCATCCGGCCTTCCCGGTCGCGCGAGGGTCCCTGATGTTCATCGCTGGCAACTTCCTCGACGCCGTGGCCCGGGTGCTGGACATCGCGCTCACGGCGTACTACTGGATCATCATCGTCCGGGCTCTCGTCTCCTGGGTGAACCCGGACCCCAGGAACCCCCTCGTCCAGTTCCTCCAACGCGCCACAGAGCCAGTCCTGGCCCCCATCCGCCGCTGGCTGCCCACCTGGCGATGGGGGATCGACTTCTCGCCCCTGGTGGCGATCCTGGCCGTGATCTTCGTCCAGCAGTTCCTGGTGCGGTCGATCGGAGAGTTGGCCTGGAGGATGCGCTGATGGAGCTGTCCCCGCTCGAGATCACCCAACGGGAGTTCGCGAGGAAGTTCCGCGGCCTGGATCCCGAGGAGGTGCAGACCTTCCTGGAACAGATCGCGGAAGAGATGACCCAACTCGTGCAGGAGAATACCGACCGGACCGCGCAGATCCAGCGCCTGGAAGCGCAGATGCGGGTCCACCAGGAACGGGAGGACTCGCTGCGCAACACCCTGGTCACCGCGCAGAAAATGACCGAGGAGATCAAGGCCAACGCCTCGCGCGAGGCGGACCTCCTCATGAAGGAGGCGGAGCTGAAGGCAGAGCGGCTGCTGGAGCAGGCCCACCGGAAGCTCGCCCAGGTCCAGGCCGAGATCGCCGAGTTCATCCGCCAGCGGGACCTGTTCGCCGCCAAGCTGCGTGGCCTGCTCAAGACCCACCTGGAGCTGCTGGACTTCCAGCCGGAGCACCCGGGATCCGGCGCCGAGCCCCGCCAAGGCGGGGGGACTCCTGGGGGATCTCCCGCGTAAATGGCGGCCTCCCGGCCGGCCATAGTTCAGGACGGCGCGGACGTGCTCCTGGCGGTCCGCATCCAGCCTCGCGCCTCGCGGAACCAACTCATCATTGGGAGCAGCCAATCCGGAGGACCGGGTCCCGAAACCGTTACCGTCCGCCTGACCGCCCCGCCCGTGGAGGGCGCCGCGAACGCCGCCTGCCGCGCCTTTCTCGCCGACCTCCTGGGAATCGCCCCATCCCGCATCGCCATCGCCCGCGGTGAGACGGCACGGCACAAACTCCTCCGCGTCCGGGACGCCGACGCGGCCACCGTGATCGCCCGCCTGAAAAAGACACCTCCCCGCTAACCACAGATTACGCAGATTTCACAGATTCTTCCGGAACGACCTCCCTTGGGAAATCTGCGTAATCTGCGAAATCTGTGGTTGAAGATTTCCCTCGGGAAGTTCTCCGAAATCTGCGGATGCTTATTCCGTCTTCTGGCGGACGACCTGGAATTCGAAGAGGCCGGGGGTGTTGCGGCCCCCGACGAAGAAGGAGGCGAGGTCCAGGAGCAGGTGCCTGACTTCTGAGTCAAGGGCGGGGAAGACCAGCAGGCCCTCGCGCTGGCCACCGGAGGGGATGACCACGAACCGGCTGAAGAGGCTGGCCTGGAGGCTCAAAAGGCGGGGGCCCGCGCCCTCCGCTCCTGCCAGACGCTCGTACATCTCCTCGTAGGAGACGGGGCGTTCCCGCCGGCCATCCTGGCTCACCAGGGCGGCCAGCGTGGGATCGAACTGGACCTCGTCCCGCGTCTGGTTGCGGACGCGGAGAAGAAAGACCGTGGGGCGGGACTCCTTCCAGAACTCTCGCGGCCAGGGATACACCAGCCCAGGCTTGGCGGCATAGAATTGCTCCACGGCCGGTGCAGAAAGCCATCGGACCGTCACGCCGGCCCCTCCCAGAGAGGCGACAATCGATTCGCCGACTACCTGATGCGTGGCCTGCCGCTGGGGACTCGGGTGGATGGTCACCTCACCTCTGGGGGCAGTTGTGGCACAGCCCGCCACCCAGAGGCTCGCCCCAAAAAGGAAAGCGCGGGCAAGTCGCCCGCGCTCTCGCGTCTTGCGGACGTGAATCGCCACGTCAGGCAATCCGCATGGCACGCAGGCGCGCCACCCGCTCCTCGACAGGCGGGTGCGTGGAGAACAGATTCAGGATGCTGGAGCCTCGCAGCGGATTCACGATGAAGAGGTGAGCCGTGGCAGGATTGGCCTCCAGCGGGAGGGCCGTGGCCGCCTGCTCCAGCTTCTCCAGGGCATCCGCCAGCGCCCGGGGCTTGCGGCTGATCTGGGCCCCCGACGCGTCCGCCTGGTATTCCCGCGCCCGGGAGATGGCCATCTGAATCAGCATCGCCGCCAGCGGAGCCAGGATCGCCAGCAACACCAACCCGACGACCCCGCCGCTCCCCCCCTCGTCATCCTCGCTGCTCCGGCCGCCACCGAACAAGGCGGCCCATTGGGCCATCCGCGCCAGCATCATGATGGCCCCGGCCAGGGTCGCCGCGACGGTGGAGATCAGGATATCGCGATTGCGGACGTGGCCCAGCTCGTGGGCCATCACCCCCTCCAGCTCGTCAGGGGTCAGGATCCGCAGGATGCCCTGGGTGGCGGCAACGGCGGCGTGCTCCGGGTTGCGGCCCGTGGCGAAGGCATTGGGCGTATCCGTCGGGATGACGTAGACCCGCGGCATGGGCAGGCCCGCCCGCTGCGCCAGGCGCCGCACCAGCGCGTGGAACTCGGGTGCCTCTGCCTCGCTCACCTCCTGGGCACCGTACATCCACAGGACGATCCGGTCGGACCACCAGTAGGAGGCGAAGTTCATCAGGCCGGCGAACAGGAATGCGATGACCATGCCCTGCTCGCCCCCCACCATCCCGCCGATCAGGATGAACAGGACGGTGAGGGCGGCCAAGAGGGCCGTCGTCTTCAGCGCGTTGGACATGGGTCGAACTCCTTCACTGCAGAA
>METI01000133.1:0-19277 GCA_001771285.1 candidate division NC10 bacterium RIFCSPLOWO2_12_FULL_66_18 | reverse complement strand
CAATTGCGACGATTGGGCGATTTTTTCACAGGCTCTCAGTCCTTCTCGATGGGGACGCGCCGGACGATCCCTTTCCGGCCCACCGGCACCAGCCCCTCGGCGTTCTGCTGCTCGTGCTCCAGGTGCTTGAATTCCGTCTCCATGCGGCGAAGCATCTCCTGGAACATGTCGTTCATGCGCTGTTGCATTTCGTTCATGCGCTCGCGCATGTTGAGTACCACCTCGACCCCCGCCAGGTTGACACCCAGATCCTTGGTCAGCCGGAGGATCAATTCGATCCGCTCGAGATCCTCCTGGGAGTAGAGGCGGGTGTTGCCGTCAGTCCGGGCCGGGCGGAGGAGGCCCTCCCGTTCGTAGGCACGGAGCGTCTGGGGGTGGATGGCGAACATGTCCGCCACGACGCTGATCATGTACAGGGCTCGTTTCTGCTTCGGCATACGCGCTCAGCGGCGGTCAGGGACCCGGGGGCCGGGACCCAGCGGATTGTCCGCCTTCGGCGGATGCCGCTGGGTGCCCAGCACGTTGCCCCTGGGTACCCGCCCGCTCAACCCTCTCAACCCCGTCAGCGTCGCGGATCGCCGGGATTCAGCCGGGCGAACTCCCGCAGCAATTCCTGCGACCGGGCATCCAGG
The DNA here is from genome assembly GCA_001771285.1 of candidate division NC10 bacterium RIFCSPLOWO2_12_FULL_66_18. Lineage (GTDB taxonomy): Bacteria > Methylomirabilota > Methylomirabilia > Methylomirabilales > 2-02-FULL-66-22 > 2-02-FULL-66-22. The sequence continues at coordinate 18,645 of METI01000133.1, read as the reverse complement.
TTCCGCGGGGCCACGATCTTGACGGTCACGAACTGATCGCCCTGCCCGCCGCCCTTGAGGTGGGGAACCCCCTTGCCCTGCAGGCGGAAGACCTGGCCGCTGCTCGTCTCCGGCGGGATGCGCATGGCGGTCGTCCCGTCGATAGTCGGGACCTCGATCTTGGCGCCCAGGGCGGCCTCGGTGATCCCGATCGGCACCTCGAGGTACAGGTTGTCGCCTTTCCGTTCCAGCGCCGGGTGGGGGCGGACCCGGGTGATGATGTAGAGGTCGCCCGGAGGGCCAGCATTCCGCCCCGGCTCTCCCATCCCCTGGAGGCGGACCCGCGAACCGTTATCCACCCCCGCAGGGATCTTCACGGCAATCCGCTCGGTCCCGAAGGTCACCCCCTGACCGCCACAGGTCGTGCACGCCTCCCGGCTGATCTTGCCGTTGCCCCGGCACCGGGGGCAGGGCTGGGACGTCCGCAGCAGCCCGCGGCCTCGGATCCGCCCGCTGCCGGCGCAGCCAGGGCAGGTTTCCAACGCGCTCCCGGCCCGGGCCCCCGAGCCGTCGCACAAGCCACACCGGGAGTGCTTCTGGATACTGATCTCGGTGACCAGGCCCCGGACCGCGTCCTCGAAGGTGATATCCAGGCTGTAGTGGAGATCCTCGCCCTTGCCGGGTCCCGCGGCCTCGGGCTGGCCCCGCTGGCCGAAGAAGTCCGACAGGACATCGCCCAGGTCGCCAAGTCCCCCGGACCCGAAGTCCGTGCGGCTGAAATCGAATCCCCCGAATCCGGCGCCGGGCTCGGGCGCGCGCGCCCCGGCCGCGAACGCCTCATGGCCGAACTGGTCGTAGCGGCGGCGCTTCTCCGGCTCGATCAGGACCTCGTAGGCCTCACTGATCTCCTTGAACTTCGGCTCGGCGGCCTTGTCGCCCGGGTTGACGTCGGGGTGGTGTTTCCGCGCCAGTTTCCGGTAGGCCCGCTTGATCTCCTGGTCCGAGGAGCCCCGGCGCAGCCCCAGGACGTCGTAGTAATCCCGCTTCGCCATCCCCTACTCCACGGGGCAAGCGACCGGCCGGTTCGTCACGATGGTCTCCGGCGTTTCATAGATGTCTACCGCCGGCGTCCAGGTGGATGCCGCGATTCCCTCTTGCGTGCGCGAGCGGGACAGCGTCTGCTCGAACAGCTTGTTCACAGGGCTATTTCTTGTTCTTGCCGAGATCCTCGAATTCCGCGTCCACGACGTCGCCCTCGGCGGGGCCGCCCTTGGTCTGGGCATCCTTGCCGTCCCCGGATCCGCCAGGCGCCTGCCGCTCGCGGGCCTGCTTGTACATCACTTCGGCCAGGTGGTGCGAGGCCTTGGTCAGGGTGTCCATGGCCTGCCGGATCTTCTCCATGTCCTCGTTCTTCAGCGCCTCCTTGGCCTGCACCAGGGCGTCCTCGATCGGCTTGATGTCCGCCACCGGAATCTTCTCCCGGTTCTCGTTCAGCATCTTCTCGGTGTTGTAGACCAAGCTATCGGCTTGGTTGCGCGTCTCGATGTCGGCCCGGCGCTTCTTGTCCTCCTCCCCGTGCCGGTCGGCATCCTTCACCATCTTGTCAATGTCGTCCTTGGACAAGCCAGAGGAGGCGGTAATGGTGATGGCCTGCTCCTTGCCGGTGGCCTGATCCTTGGCCGACACGTTCACGATCCCGTTGGCGTCGATGTCGAAGGTCACCTCGATCTGCGGGACTCCTCGCGGAGCCGGCAGGATGCCGACCAGGTGGAATTTGCCCAGGGTCCGGTTGTCCCGGGCCATTTCCCGCTCCCCCTGCAGGACATGGATCTCCACGCTCGTCTGGCTGTCCGCCGCGGTGGTGAAGATCTCGCTCTTCCGGGTGGGGATGGTGGTGTTCCGGTCGATCAGCCGGGTCATGACCCCACCCAGCGTCTCGATCCCCAGGCTGAGGGGGGTGACGTCCAGCAGGACGACGTCCTTGACGTCGCCCACCAGCACCCCGGCCTGGATGGCGGCGCCGATGGCCACCACCTCGTCGGGATTGACTCCCTTGTGCGGCTCCTTCCCGAAGAAGTCCTTCACGACCTGCTGCACCTTGGGCATGCGGGTCTGGCCGCCCACCAGGACCACCTCGTCGATCTGGGGCGCCTCCAGCCCGGCGTCCTTCAGCGCCTGGCGGCAAGGGCCGATGGTCCGCTGGATCAGGTCGTCCACCAGCTGCTCCAGCCTCGCCCGGGTCAGCTTGATGCTCAGGTGCTTCGGCCCGGAGGCGTCCGCCGTGACAAAGGGGAGGTTGATCTCCGTCTCCAGGGTCGTGCTCAGCTCGCACTTGGCTTTCTCGCCCGCCTCCTTCAGGCGCTGGAGCGCCATGCGGTCCTTGCTGAGGTCAATCCCCTGGTCCTTCTTGAACTCGTCCACCAGCCACCGGATGACCCGGTCGTCGAAATCGTCGCCCCCGAGGTGCGTATCTCCGTTGGTGGACTTGACCTCGAACACCCCCTCACCCAGCTCCAGGATGGAGATGTCGAAGGTACCGCCGCCCAGGTCGAAGATGGCGATCTTCTCGTCCTTCTTTTTCTCCAGACCATACGCCAGCGAGGCGGCCGTCGGCTCGTTGACGATGCGCAGGACCTCCAGGCCCGCGATCTTGCCCGCATCCTTGGTGGCCTGGCGCTGGCTGTCGTTGAAGTAGGCCGGGACGGTGATCACCGCCTGGGTCACCTTCTCGCCCAGGTAGGCCTCGGCCGACTCCTTGAGCTTCTGGAGGATCATCGCGGAGATCTCGGGCGGTGAATACTCCTTCCCGCGCGCCTCCACCCGGACATCCCCCTTATCGGCCTGGACCACCTTGTACGGGACCAGCTTGATCTCGTGGGTAACTTCGTCATACCGGCGACCCATGAACCGCTTGATCGAAAAGATGGTATTCTCCGGGTTGGTGATGGCCTGGCGTCGGGCCACCTGGCCCACCAGTCGTTCGCTATCCTTGGTGAAGGCCACGACGGAGGGAGTCAGCCGGCCGCCCTCAGCGCTGGTGATCACAACGGGGTCGCCGCCTTCCATGACGGCCACCACAGAGTTGGTTGTCCCAAGGTCAATCCCGATGACTTTCCCCACGGCTACCCTCCTGGTTATGTTGCTTGTCCTGAATAATATCCCTGTTCCACACTCATGCCATGCATAATATAAAACCTGAGCCGGTTCTTGTCAATCCTCTGCTGATAATTTTGGGATTCAAGCGCCTTTGTTGACGAAATGAGAGAGTCCATCTCATGGCCGGGTCACCGCAGCAAACCATGACCCCTGGCCCACCTTCTTGACAGGGACGGTCATCTGGCTTTTAATGCAGACAATCAATTCTCCTGAGAAAGGTCGGACATGTTGACTAGCCGCTGGCTCAAGGCGCTCACCCTGGCGTTGTACGCGCTCGTATTCTTCAGCCTGGGGATCTATGTCCACGGGGCCCTCACCAAACCGTCCGCCCCGGGAGCCGGTGCCGGTCGGGGATTGTTCGGTCCCCCGCAAGCCTCCCCGTCCAAGGAGGGTGGGGCCGTGCCGGAGAATCCCTTCGTCAGAGTCGCGGAGCTGGTGAGCCCCGCGGTGGTGAACATCAGCACCGTCACTTCCGGAAAGCGTCGGCCCCCAACCGAATTGTTTCGCCCCTTCGGCAACGAGCCCTTCTCCCGCGACTTCTTCGATCGCTTCTTCGAGGGAATGCCCCGCCGCCGGCAGACCAGCCTCGGCTCTGGGGTCATCATTGACAAGGGCGGCCTGATCCTGACGAACAATCACGTGGTCAAGGACGCGGACGAGATCACCGTCAGGTTCGCGAACAAGCAAGAGGCCAAGGGCAAGGTCGTGGGCACCGACCAGAAGACCGACCTGGCCGTGATCCGTGTCACCACCAAAGAGGACCTGCCGGTCGTGGCCCTGGGCAACTCGGACACCCTCCACGTGGGGGAGTGGGCCATCGCCATCGGGAGCCCCTTCGGCCTGGACCACACCCTGACGGTCGGGGTCATCAGCGCCACCGGCCGCTCTGAGGTCGGGATCGCCGCCTACGAGAACTTCATCCAGACGGATGCGTCCATCAATCCGGGCAACAGCGGAGGCCCGCTCTTGAACATCCGGGGCGAGGTCATCGGCATCAACACGGCCATCGTGACCTCGGGACAGGGGATCGGCTTTGCCATCCCGGTCAACATGGCCCGCAAGGTGATGGAGGATCTCGTCAAGAAGGGAAAGGTGACGCAGGGATGGCTGGGGGCGGGCATCCAGTCGCTCACCCCGGAGCTGGCCAAGAGCTTCGGTGTGGGGGTTGCCGAGGGGATCCTGGTGAACCAGGTGATGCCCAAGAGCCCCGCGGAGGCGGCCGGACTGAAGACAGGAGATCTGATCTTAACCGTGGATGGCAAGCCGGTGAAGGATCCCCGGCAACTCCAACGGATCATCGCCGAGGCGGAAGTCGGAAAGAGCATCGAAATCACGGTCCTGCGCGAAAAGCAGAAACGCACGGTCCGGGTCCAGATCGGGGAAGTGCCTGCGTCATAACCCCCCGCCCCGAAGGGGAGGGACCCACCGCAGCCCGAGTCACGCGCCGTGGCGAGGGATGCGGTGGGATGGGGCCCCGTTAGCCCGAGATTATTCGCGAACGCGTTCGCGAATAATCTTGGGCAATGACCAAATCCCAATGGCAAATGACCAATGGCGAATGCCATTCGCGGGATGCCCCCGGACGGCGCGCCCCAGGCGGTCACTACCATTGGTCATTGGAAATTGGTCATTGGTCATTTGATCCGGAGAATTCACGCATGTCTTCGTGAATTGTCCGGGATAGAAGAGGGCGTATCCCCGGGGGAGAATGCCATGGCAGCAAGATCCGAGGTTCAGGGGACCATCGTGGTCTTGGTGACCTGTCCCAGCCAGGAGGTCGGGGAGCAGGTCGGGCGCTCCCTGGTCGAGGAGCAGCTGGCCGCCTGTGTCAATGTTGTCCCGGGAGTCACTTCGATCTATCGCCGGGAAGGAAAGATCTGCCGAGATCCAGAGGTTCTTCTCGTGATCAAGACCCGCCGGCCACGCCTGGCAGCTTTGATCCGTCGGGTCAAGGCCCTGCATCCCTACTCCGTCCCCGAGATCATTGCCCTGCCCCTCGTGGGCGGGTCGCGTCCCTACCTTTCCTGGGTGCGGGATTCCACATCCTGACTGCTCCTGACGCGTCCGCGGCGCGCCAGGCATGGATCCGCCATCCCGAGGATTGGGACCAGGCCACCAGGACTTGAATATCGGGGAGTTTCTTGGCGGACCTGGCGTCTTGGCGGTTTAGCTGCACTGTTTGGGCTGAAAATAGCGGTGGGCGGCTTGGCATGCGGGAAAATCTTGACAAAAGTGGAGGCAGAAGGTAAAAGATACCGAATTTTTGCGCCCGCTTGTTCAGGGGCCTTCAAGGACGCCCGAGAGAGTTCATCAACCTCCCTCGGACTGCTACGATTTGGCAGGCCTTGGTGGAGGATCTTGATGGGGCTTCGGCAACATCCTGGACCCCTGGCAATCCTGGCCTTCGCCCTCCTGACGATCCTCGTCGCCGGCTGTACGCTCCCCGGCGTGCCGTCAACATCGCTTTTTGGATCGCAGGATCCGGCTGCCTCCAACCTCCCCACCGATTGGAAGCTTCCGGCACAGGAGTCGGCCCCTCCCGCGGCCCCCGCTTCGGGGTCCACTCCGGTCGCGACCCCCGCCCCCCCGGCACTCTCGCCCTTCGCCCTGGCCATGCAGCGCGCCGGCTCCCATTACGATCGAGGCCTCCAGGCCATGCGCAGCGGGAACACCGACCAGGCGGAGTGGGAATTCGATACCGCCCTCGAAACCCTGCTTGACATGAACCTCAACGGCCAGGCACCCACCCGTCTCCTGGGCCTGGTCAGGCTCCCCGCATATCCGGCGACGCCCTGGCTGGCCTCCCTGGCGGGCCCCCCGCGAGACCTGACGCCGGAGGCGCCCGAACCGTCGGAAACGGATGAACCCACCCTGGACGCGCCGGCTCTCCTGGGTCCGGAAGACCTGCAGGCAGTGACCGAGGCGCCGCCGGAGGGTGCCGGCCCCCTGCCCGAACCCGACGCCCAGAAGCACGATATTCCCGTAGTGTTCAACGAGCAGGTCAAGGTTTTCATCCAGTACTTCCAGAACCGGAAGTGGGGCGTCATCACCCGCGCCTTCGAGCGGGCCAGCCGCTACCTCCCGATGATGCGAAAGATCTTCCGCGAGAAGGGATTGCCCGAGGACCTGCTCAATCTGGCATTCATCGAGAGCGCGGTGAACCCCCGCGCAACCTCGCGGGCCAAGGCGGCGGGCATCTGGCAGTTCATCCCGTCCACGGGACGGCTCTACGGGATGCGGTCCTCCTGGTGGCTGGACGAGCGGCGGGATCCGGAGAAATCCACCCGCGCCGCGGCCGAGTACTTGAAGAATCTCCACCGCATGTTCGAGTCCTGGCCGCTGGCCCTGGCCGCCTACAACGCCGGTGAGGGGAAGCTCCAGAGCGCCATCCGGCGCCAGAGGACCCGGGACTTCTGGTCGTTGCGCCTCCCCAAGGAGACGCAACTCTTCGTCCCTGCCTTCATGGCCATGACCATCATCGCCCGGGAGCCTGATCGGTATGGCTTCTCTCCGCCCCCCGACGAGCCGATCGAGGCTGAGACGGTGACCCTGCGGCATCCCACCGACCTGAAGCTGATCGCCCAGGCCGCGCGCACGACGGTCGAGGAGATCCGAGACCTGAATCCGGAGCTGATCCGCTGGGCCACGCCCCCCGATGTCCCCCGCTACACGCTCCGCATCCCGGCCGGCCGCCGCGACGAATTCCTGGCGGCGCTGGATCGGATTCCACCCGCGGAGCGCATCACCTGGGTCCGCCACCAGATCCGGAAAGGCGAGACCCCGGCGAGCATCGCCAGGCGCCACCGGGTGGACCTGCAGGCGATCCTGGAGATGAATGGGCTCCGCAAGCGCCAGGCGTTGAAGCCGGGCGGGACCCTGCTCATTCCCCTCGCCCGAGCCGTCGCGGTCGGGAGGACATCCCCGGACGAGCCCCCGGCGGCCGCGCAGCCCTACACCGTGAAGAAGGGCGACAGCCTTTGGAAGATCGCCCGGGCCCACGCCGTGTCTCCCGAGGACCTTCGCCGCTGGAACAGCCTGCCCCGGGATGCCGCACTCCGGCCGGGACGGACGCTGAAGATCCTGCGACCGGTGCAGGCCAAGGCGAAGGCTGCCCCTCGCTCCCGCACCTCCGAGCATTCCCGGGTGGGTCAAAGTGCTCCCGCCGTGAGACGCTATGTCGTCAAACGCGGGGATACCCTGTGGAAGATCGCCCGGGCCCACGCCGTGTCTCCCGAGGACCTTCGCCGCTGGAACAGCCTGCCCCGGGATGCCGCACTCCGGCCGGGACAGGAGCTGCAGATCCGGGCGCGTGCATCGTAGGGGTGCGACCCGCCGCCTTCTGTTTCCCTGCGACAGCGGACTCCCTCTCACTGCGGAGCCGGTAGGCGGATGCCACCCGGTCTCCCGGCTTGCCACGGGAACCCGTCCGGACCGCCCAGGCCCTGATTGACAAAGAGGGTCGTCGTGGGGCACGATGGGGCCGTGGGCACTCTCATCCACCCTGGTGGCCGGCCGCCGCCTCGGCACCGACCGATCCAAAATACTGGAGGATCCCTCAAGGAGGGGCGCATGAAGACGAAGATGGTTCCGATGCTGCTCACCCTGTTCACGCTCTTGCTCGTGGCCGCTCCGGTGGCCTGGAGCGCCGAGTCCATCCACATCGCGGTGAGCGCGCCGCTCACCGGCAACTTCGCCGAGTACGGGCAGAACTGGCAGAAGGCCATCAGCATGGCCGTGGAGTGGATCAACGCGGCGGGAGGGATCAAGGGTCGCCCGCTCGAGATTGTGTACGGTGACAGCAAGAGCGATCCAAAGGATTCCGCGGCCCTGGCCCAGAAGTTCACCTCCGACAACCGGATCGTGGCAGAGATCGGCGACTTCAGCAGCACCGCCAGCATGGCGGCCCAGCCGATCTACGACCGGGCAGGGATGGTCCAACTCTCGCCCACCACGTCGCACCCAAAGTGGGCGCCTGGAAGTCCCTGGAGCTTCGGCATCGTCGGCACCCAGGCAGGCGAGGGGCCCTTCATGGCCCGCTATGCCATCGAGAGGCTCGGCAAGAAGCGAATCGCGGTGCTGCACATCAACAACGACTGGGGGATCGCCAGCAAGGAGTACTTCGTCAATGCTGCGACGGAGATGGGGGCCCAGGTCCTGGGGGTCGAGTCCTACTTCGAGACGGAGAAGGACTTCACCGGCGTCCTCACCAAGCTGCGCGGCCTCAAGCCGGAGCTGATCTACGTCCCGTCCTTCTACAACGAGATGGCCCTGATCAGCAAGCAGCGGGAGAAGCTGGGCTGGACCGACGTGGTGGTGATGGGCCCCGGCTCGCTGTACTCCCCCAAGCTGCTGGAGCTCGGGGGGAACTCGGTGAACGGCCTCTACACCAGCGCCGTCTTCTTCCCCAATGACCCGCGGCCCGAGGTGCAGAAGTTCGTCAAGGGCTTCGAGGCAAAGTACAAGGCGACCCCGAACATGTTCGCCGGCGTGGCCTACGACGCCATCAATCTCATGGCCGAGACCATCCGGAAGGTTGGCACCGACCGGAAGGCGATCCGGGACGAGCTGGTCAAGACCAAGAACTTCCCGGGGGTGACGGGGAAGATCGCCTTCACGGAGCGCCGGGATGTCGTCAAAGACTACCGCCACCTGGTGGTCAAGGACGGCCAGTTCACTCTCTTCGACAAGTAAGGGGCGCGACTGGACGGGCGGGCCGGCGGGACGGGGAGGCAAGGGCTCCTCCTCCCGCCGGCTGCCTTTTCGGCCCGGAGGACAGGAATCTTCCAATGCTCGTTCCCCAGCTCATCAATGGCCTCACCCAGGGTAGCCTCTACGCCCTGATCGCCATCGGATTCGTCATCATCTTCGGGACCATGAACCTGGTCACCTTCGCCCACGGCGAGGTGTACATGGCGGGGGCCTTCGTGGGCGCCTTCGCCATGAGCCTGTGGCACCTGCCGTGGTTCGTCGCCCTGGTCATGGGCATGGCCGCGGCGTGGGTCCTGGGTTTCCTGATCGAGAAAGTGGCCTTCCGGCCGTTGCGCACGGCGGGCCACATGCCCCCGCTCCTCATCACCATCGGGCTCTCCATCATCCTCAAGGATCTCGCGGTCGTCCTGTTCGGCGCCGAGAACCGTCCCGTCCCCTCGATCTACGAGCAGACGGTCCGCCTGGCCGGCGTCCAGGTCTCGGTCCTGCAGTTGGTCATCCTGGGCCTGGCGGGCACCCTCTTCCTCGTGCTGCGCCTCGTGATTCAGGGGACCAAGATCGGGCGGGCCATGCGGGCCACCGCCCAGGACCATGAGGCGGCCTCCGCCATGGGCGTGAACGTCAACCGGGTCTTCAGCATCGCCTTCGCGCTGGCCTCTTGTCTGGGCGGGGCCGCCGGCGTCATGATCGGGATCTACTACAACGCCGTCTACCCGACCATGGGCGGCACCGCCGGCCTGAAGGGGTTTGCCGCGTGCATCTTCGGCGGGCTCACCAGCATCCCCGGGGCCATCCTGGGGGGGATCATCATCGGGGTGGTGGAAAACCTCACCGTGCAGTTTCTGGCCTCCGGGTACCGCGACGTGGTCGCCTTCCTGGTCATGGTGATCGTCCTGGTGCTCCGCCCCCAGGGACTCCTGGGCAGGAAGCTGAAGACGGTCTAGACCGTGCCCTTGTACGATTTCGTTCCACGGCGTGATAACTGGTACGTCTGGCTTCCCGTGCTGGCGGCGCTTCTGCTCTTCCCGCTCCTGGTGCGGAGCGAGTACATCCTCAGCATCGCGGTCTACGCCGGGATCTACATCATCCTCACCTCGAGCCTCAACATCACCAACGGCTACACCGGCCTTTTTTCCTTCGGCCATGCCGCCTTCTACGGGATCGGTGCCTACACCGCCGCCATCCTGGCGACCCGCCTCGGCCTCTCCTTCTGGCTGACGCTGCCGCTGGCGGGGGTCGTCGCCGGGATCTTCGGCGCGGCCATTGCCCTGCCCACCCTCCGCCTGACGGGGATCTTCCTGGCCCTGGTGACGATCGGCTTCCAGGAGATCACGTTCCTCGTGACCTTGAATTGGATCGGCCTCACGCGGGGCCCGATGGGGATCCCGGCAATTCCGCCACCGGCGATCGGGGGCGTCGCGCTCAGCGGGAACCTCGGGTATTACTATCTCATCCTGGCGCTCGACGTGATCGTGCTGGGGCTCCTGTCCCGCATCGTCACCTCGCGCGTGGGGCGCGCCTTCGTGGCCATTCGCGAGGACGAGCTGGCCGCCCAGTCGGCCGGCATCCCCACCTTCCGGATGAAGATCCTATCCTTCGTCATCGCGACGTTCTTCGCGGGCATCGCCGGGGCGTTCTTCGCGCACCACGCCCGGTTCGTGAGCGCGGATTCCTTCCGGCTGGACGAGACCTTTGCCATCCTGACCATGCTGATCGTCGGGGGCATGGGGAGCCTGGTCGGCCCGGTGCTCGGCGCGGTGCTCCTCGTGGTCCTCCCCGAGGCGTCCCGGTTCCTCGCCGAGTACCGCGGGGTGGTGTACGGCCTCATTCTCATCGGCGTCATCCTCTTCCGGCCCGAGGGCCTCGCCGGGGTGCCGGGGATCATCCAGGCCCGGGGAGCGTTGTCCCGCGTGGACAAGCCCTCCGGGGCCGGGGAGCCCGTCGGATGAGCCTCCTCGAGATCCAATCGGTCAGCGTCAGCTTTGGCGGCCTCATGGCATTGAAGCGAGTCAGCTTCGCCCTCGAGGAGGGGGAGATCGTGGGCCTCATCGGCCCCAATGGGGCCGGCAAGACCACCCTCTTCAACTGCCTGAGCGCGTTTCAGCCCGCCTCCGAGGGACACCTGCGCTACTCTGGTATCGCCCTCGAAACGCTCTCCCCCCACCAGGTCGCCGCGCTGGGCGTGGCCCGCACCTTCCAGACCAGCCGGATCTTCAGGCGCATGACGGTCCTGGAGCATCTCCTGGTGGGTCGCCATCTCCACCAGCGGACGGGCCTCTGGGCGGCCATCGCCCGTCCGGCCTGGGTGGCCCGCGAGGAGGCCGAGGCCCGGGAGTGTGGCCTCCGGACGCTGGCGCTCTTCGAGGACCGCCTGCTGCCCCGCCTCCACGACTTCGCCGATACCCTGTCCTACGCGAACCGGCGGCGCCTGGAGATCGCCCGCGCCCTGGTGGCCGAGCCGCGCCTCCTGCTGCTCGACGAGCCGACCGCCGGGATGAACCCCCACGAAAGCGCGGGAATCGTCCAGCTCATCAAGAAGATCCGGGACCTCGGCATCACCGTCCTGCTCATCGAGCACGACATGAAAGTCATCATGGGCGTGTCGGACCGCATCGTGGTCCTGGACCACGGGGAGAAGATCGCCGAGGGACTCCCCGAGGAGATCCGGCGGAACGAGGAGGTCCTCCGGGCCTACATGGGGAGGCGGTACGGCCGTGCTTGAGCTGCGAGGCGTCTCCACGCGCTACGGCCCCGTGCAGGTCCTGTGGGAGGTGTCCCTCACGGTCGGCGAGGGGGAACTGGTGTGTCTCCTGGGAGGGAACGCCTCCGGCAAATCCACCACCATGAAGACGATCCTGGGGCTCGTGCATCCCGTCCGGGGTGAGGTCCTCTTCCGGGGGCGACCCATCCACCGGGACACGCCGGCGCAGGTGGTGCGCGCGGGGATCGCTCCGGTGCTGGAGAGCCGCCGCATCTTCCCCCAGCTCACGGTGTACGAGAACCTCCTCATGGGGGCCTACACGCGCACCGACGGGCCGGGGATCCGGCAGGATATCGAGGCGGTCTACGAGCGGTTCCCGGTCCTGCGGGAGCGGCGCGGGCAGCTGGGGGGGACGCTCTCGGGCGGTGAGCAGCAGATGCTGGCCATCGCCCGGGCCCTCTTGGCCCGCCCGAGGCTGCTCGTCATGGACGAGCCCTCCATGGGGCTCTCCCCGTTGTACGTGGAGAAGACGTTCGAGGTCATCCAGGATCTCAACCGCCAGGGGATCGCCATCCTGCTGGTGGAGCAGAACGCCAACATGGCCCTGGCCATTGCCCAGCGGGGCTACGTGCTCCAGACGGGACGCATCGTCCTGGCCGACACGGCGCAGAACCTGGTCAATCATCCGATGATGCGGAAGGCGTACCTCGAACTCTAATCGCAGAGGAGCAGGGGTGACATTTTGCCGGACACCTCTGCCCCTCTGCACCTCACACCGACAGGAGGAACGAGGATGACCAAGATCGAGCGAGTGCGCGCAGCCCTGGGAGGCAAGCCGGTGGACCGGCCGCCCTTCAGCCTCTGGTACCACTTCGGGAACCAGCACGCTTCCCCGGAGCGGACGGCCCAGGCGCACCTGGAGTTCTTCGAGGCCTACGACCTGGACCTGCTGAAGGTGATGAACGACTATGACTACCCCATGCCCGAGGGGATGGAGGTCATGGCCACCCCGGAGGATCTCAAGCGGCTGGCCCCCTTTGACGTGACCCGGACCCCGCTGGGCCAGCAGCTCAAGGCCATCGAGCGGATCGCCAGCGCACTCCGGGGAACGGCCCTCTTCGTGGACACGGTCTTCAACGCGTGGAACACGCTGCGGCGGAACCTGGTCAAGGAGGCGATGGGACCTCTGATGAAGGACCACCCCCGGGCGCTGGAGGGCGCCCTCCAGATCGTGAACGACAACCTGATCCAGTACGCGCTGGCCAGCCTGGAGCGGGGGGCTGCCGGGATTTTCCTGTCGGTGCCGGCAACGGCCGAGAGTGTCACGCCCGAGCAGTACGCCCGGTTCATGCGGCCCTTTGATCTGCAGCTGCTGAAGGCGATCCGCGGAAAGGGGGAGTGTCACATCCTCCACGCCCACGGGGAGAAGCTGTACCTCGACCACCTGCTGGAGTACCCGGTCCACGCCCTCTCCTGGGCGGACCTGAACGGCGGCCCCTCCATCGCCGAAATCCGCCGGCGGACCCCCCTCACCCTGATGGCCGGCCTGGACCACATCAAGTTTCCCGACGTCTCGGTTCGTCTGATCCGTGAGCAGGTCAGGACGGCCCGCGCCCAGGCGGGCAACACGCGGTTCATCCTGGCCCCCGGCTGCTCGGTGCCGACCTACAGCTACCCGCCCCTGATCAAGGCGGCGCGGGACGCGGCCCGGGCCTGACCTTGGCGGACCCCCTGCCGGTCGCGCCGGACATCGGGACGGGAAAGGTTGTCGCGGGGGCGGCCGGATGCTATGATCACGCCGTTGGTTCGGTGCCGTACGCACCGGCCGGGCCCGGGGAGCTCGTCCCGACCCGGAGGTCGCCCCCCGCTGTTGCGGCGGTCCCCCGCCGACGGGAGAATGGCCATGGCAGGTATTCCAGGGAATCCGCTGGGCTACGCCCGCGATATCGCCGAGGGCAACGCCCCTTTCACACTTCTGCAGCTCAAGATGATGACGCCGGAGGAGCTGAAGAGGGTCTTCGCCAACATCAATATCGTCCTCCGCGAGGTGCGCACCACGGCCGTCATCGCCCACGACGTCGAGGGGATGCGCCGCCGGGCCCACAAGCTTCAGCGCCTCAACACCGCCCTCCTGCTCCTCGGAACCCACGCCAAGAAGCTGCGCATCGCGCTCTAACCGCTTGACGCCAGACGCCTTTCAAAGCAACGAGGGGCGCGCCGGCATTACTGTTCGGTGGTGACACGCCAAGGGATCGGCCTTGTAGCCTTGTTTGAGGAATCGGGCCCACTGCCGCTTTGGTGCCGGGGCTGACGTGGGAGGCGAGACCTCGACGGGCGCGTCGGCCGCAGGGCTCTCCACTCCCGGCCCAAACATACCTACCGTCCTGCTCCGCGGTCTGTCGACGGCCTCAGCGCCAGGAGGCGCATCCCGTTGAGCGTCACCAGGACCGACGCGCCCATGTCGCCCAGGACGGCCAGCCAGAGCGTCAGCCACCCCGGCAACACGGCCAGGATGGCCAGGGCCTTGATCGCCAGCGCGAAGGCGGTGTTCTGCTGGATCACCCGCACCGTCGCCCGGCCCAGGCCCATGACGAAGGGAAGCTTCCCGAGATCGTCGGACATCAGCGCGACGTCCGCCGTCTCCAGCGCCACATCGCTGCCCGCCACTCCCATGGCCACGCCGACCGTCGCCGCGGCCAGGGCCGGCGCATCGTTCACCCCGTCCCCCACCATGACCAGGTCGCCGTAGCGCTCCCGGAGGTCGCGCACGGCGGTCAGCTTGTCCTCGGGCAGCAAGGGGGCGCGGACCTCGTCCGCGCCGATGGCCCGGGCGATGGAACCGGCCACGGCGGCGTTGTCCCCGCTCAGGAGCGCAACGTGGGAGACGCTGGCCCGGACGATTCCATCCGCGGCGATCTTCTCGCCAGGCCGGACCAGCAGCAGGTCGCCCACCCGGACGTCCTCCACGGGGATGACGAGCTCCTGTCCTTCACGCCGGATCCGCCCCTCGCGCGGCGCCAGGTCCATCAGCCCCCGGATCGTGCGCCGGGCCCGATCCAGGGTGGTGGCCTCCAGGAGATTGGACACGGCGTAGAGGAAAGCGACGGCGGCCCCTTCCTCAGTCAATCCCAGCCCATCCCCTCCTCAGACCCGACAGGGGCATTGATTCAATTACGGCGTACGGCCGGGGATCGCCCTCGCGCAGGAGCAGAGTACCGGGGGCAGTGGAGACGGACTGAAGTGACGGGAGGACGTCTACGAGGGTCGGGTCGTGAACCGTTTGACGATGAACCGCCGGATCGCGTTCCGCTGGTCCTGGGCCAGCCGGACAAAGTGGAGGCCGTGGCGGTAGACCGCCCCCACGCCTCTCACTGTTTCGGGTGGTCCGGCCCATGCCACCTCCGCGACCGCGAGGATCCGCGAGTCGTCGGTGCGGAAGCCGATCTCGGCCAACACTCCCCTGGGATGCACCTGGGGCAGTTCCAGCATGAGGCCTCCTTCGCTGAGGTTCCGAATGAGGCCCGCGACCTTGACCCCTGTCCCCTGCCGAGCGCTGCTGCGGAAGCGGCAGAGTGCACTGATTTCCACGTTGAATCGCGGATGACGCCGCTTCGGATGGTCGTCAGCCACGGCCACCGCCCTGGCGGCTTTCCCGCGAGGCCGGCCGAGCCGCAGGAAGAGCGCAACGTTCTGCGCCAGGCGATCGAGGCCGACCGGCTTCGGGATGTACCCAATGCAATGCTTGTAGACCTCTTCCGCCCGCTCGCCGGAGATCTCCTCCGCGGTGAGTGCGGCCACAACGATGCCGGCCGTCTGGGGCTTCTCTTGGAGCTTCCTGGCGACGGACAGCCCGTCCAGGTCCGGAAGTCCGAGGTCCAGCAGGATAAGATCCGGAACGCGGCTGGTCGCCAGGGCGAGAGCCTCTGCGCCGGTCCCCGCCTCGATGATCTCGTAGCCAAGGCCGGCCAGCGCGTCTGCCAGGGCCACCCGCAGGGAATCATCGTCTTCCACGATCAGGACCGTCTCGCCGGACATGTCCGCCTCCGTCGAGTTCAAATCGGACCCTAGCGATCGGTCCAGGACGCGTCAACAGCTTTCGCGGGTCTTGTCCGGTCCGACGACGGAGACCATCTTTCGGCAATCTGGGATGGGATTTTTCAGGCAGACCAGCGGTTGGATCTGGCAGACCAATCCGCGGGGATTGAGAGAGAAGGCAGCTCCCTGGCTACTTCCGGCGGCCGGGGCCGGGATCGCCGAAGGAGTTCCGCACCAACGGCATTACCGACGGATCCTGGGGGACATGGCACTGGAGGCAGTTCGGCCGATCCGGATGCGGGACGATGGTGGCTCCTTGTACCCCCTCCAGGTGGCAGCCGAGGCAGAGGCCCTGAAGGCCGGCGATGCTGTGCGGGATCTGGGGCGGCGCCCCGTCGTACATGCGGGGCAACCGCTCGGAGCTGCCGGGCGGCGGATTCTCGGCTGCCTCCACAGACGGGGGTTGGGGGTTGGGGACTGGGGGCCAGGGGTGCAGGCTCAGGAATGCGCCTGCCACGAGAAATCCAATCCCCCATTGAGCGATTCGTGCTCCTGGCTTCTCGCGCATGGCGTGCCCCCTCGTAGGGTGCAAGAAGCACCCTGGTAGCCCAGGCTGCTCAAAAAGGCTCAGATGCCAGGAAGGCGCGACGCTGCGGTACGAGGCGTACATCGGTGCGTACGTCGCAGTGCCGCGGGGCGCGCCGGGGTACCCACCGAAGGTGGGTCTCCGCAGATGGGCCTTTATCAGCAGCCCGCTAAACTTTCTCGACTCGGACCGCGCACTTCTTGTAGTCCGGCTGCTTGGAGATGGGACAGAAGGAATCCAGGGTCACCAGGTTGACTAGAAGGTCCTGGTCGAAGAAGGGGACGAAGACCAGGCCCTTCTGGGGGACCGTCCGCCCCTCGACCTCCGCCACTCCCGTGATGGATCCCCGGCGGGAGGTGACCTTCACCCGATCCCCCGAGGCAATCCCTAGTGCCTTGGCATCATCCGGGTGGAACTGAATGGTGGCCCGGGGGACCGCCCGATGGAGCTCCGGAACGCGACGGGTCATGCTGCCGGTGTGCCAGTGCTCCAGCACGCGCCCCGTGCTGAGCCAGAAGGGATACTCCCTGTCGGGGACCTCGGCCGGCGGCTCGTAGGGCCGGGCCCAGATGACGGCCCGCCCGTCGTCCGCCTTGTTCAGGTAGAATTTCACCCCCTCGCCCTTCTTCACGTACGGATCGTAACCCTCCCGGTATCGCCAGAGGGTTTCCTTGCCGTCCACCACCGGCCAGCGCATCCCGCGCGTCTTGGTGTAGAGGTCATAGGGGGCGAGGTCCTTCCCTTTCCCCTCGCGCCACTTCCGGAGTTCTTCGAACAGGCCCTTCTCGAGTCCCTCTTTGTAGTCGAACAGATGGCCCAACGTCATCCGCTTGGCCACCTCAACGATCTGCCAGACGTCCGGCTTCGCCTGTCCGGGGGGCGGGACCGCGGGGAACCAGTGCTGCGTCCGCCGCTCGGTGTTGCCGAAGACCCCCTCTTTCTCCACCCAGCAGGCCGACGGCAGGATCAGGTCCGCCAGCTCCGTGGTGCGCGTCGGGTAGATGTCCGAGACGATGATGAAGCGGCCGTCGCCTTTGCGCGCGCCCTTGCGGTAGCGGTCCACCTGGGGCATCGTCTGGAACGGGTTGGTGACCTGGATCCAGATCACCTTGATGTCACCCCGCTCCAGGGCTCGGAACATCTCCACGGTGTGGTAGCCGACCTTCTTCGGGATCTTCTCGTCGGGAACGTTCCAGATCTTGGTGGCGATGGCCCGATGTTCGGGGTTCATGATCACCATGTCGGCCGGCAACCGTCCCGCCAGTGTCCCCACCTCGCGCACGGTCCCACACGCGCTGGGCTGCCCCGTGAGGGACATGGGGCTGTTGCCCGGCTCGGAGATCTTGCCGGTGAGGAGGTGGATGTTGTAGAGGAGATTGTTGATCCAGGTCCCCCGGCTGTGCTGGTTGAAGCCCATGGTCCAGAACGACATGCTCTTTCGCTTCGGGTCGGCGAACAGCCGGGCGATCTCCCGGATGGTCTGGGCCGGGACGCCCGAGACCTCGGCCGCGTACTCCGGCGTGTATTTCTCCAGGAAGGTCGTGTACTCGTCGAAGGTGATCCGCTGCGGCCGGTCCGCGAAGGGCTTGTAGTTCGCCCAGCGGGGCTCCTGCCCGCCGAACTCGTCGGTGTCCTTGACCCCGTAGCCGATATTCTCCAATCCCTTCTTGAACACCGTGTGGTCGCGGACGAAGGCCTCGTTGTGGAGCCCCTCCTTCACGATCACGTGGGCCATGGCGTTGGCGATGGCGAGGTCGGTCTGGGGCTTGAAGACGATCCGGATGTCCGCCGCCTCCGAGGTGCGCGTGGAGAGCGTGGTGAGGTCCACGATGCGGACAGGGGGGTGCTTCTGCCGCCGGTCCGTGATCCGCGAGAAGAGGACCGGGTGCATCTCCGCCATGTTGCTGCCCCAGAGGAAGAACGTGTCCGCATACTCGATGTCATCGTAGCAGCCCATGGGCTCGTCCCCGCCGAAGGTCGTCATGAACCCGGCCACGGCCGAGGCCATGCACAGGCGGGCGTTGGCCTCGATGTTGTCGCTTCCCAGCCCCGCCTTCATGAGCTTGAGGGCGGCGTAGCCTTCGGCCATGGTCCACTGGCCCGAGCCGTAGAACGCCACGGACTCCGGCCCGTGTTTCTGGATCGCCTCGCTGAACTTCCGGGCGACGAGATCCAGGGCTCCATCCCACGAGACCTTGACGAACTTCCCATTACGACGAAGCAGCGGGACGGTGAACCGGTCCTCCCCGTAAAGGATCTTGGGCAGCGAGTACCCCTTGATGCACAGGAGACCGCGGTTCACCGGCGACTCCGGGTCCCCCTTGACGGCAACGATTTTCTTGTTGCGGACGCCCACCAGAACGCCGCAGCCCGTCCCGCAAAAGCGGCAGGGCGCCTTCTGCCACCTGTCCACGACGACGGCCTGCGTCCCGCAAAAGCGGCAGGGCGCCTTCTGCCACCTGTCCACGACGACGGCCTG
>METI01000132.1 GCA_001771285.1 candidate division NC10 bacterium RIFCSPLOWO2_12_FULL_66_18 | reverse complement strand
TGTCCGAACCGGCTAGAAGACTCTTTTTGTCAACTTAATCCAGACCATTTTGACTGTCAATAAAGAAAGCTACCATTGTTACAATCGAGTACCCTTTGGCGTCCCCTCAGACCGTCGGTCAGCTCTCTGATCTGCCCTGATTCCGCAAGAGACGGCAAGACGATTTTGCGTCCCTTGGCAGCGTGCAGGCCCGTCCCTGATTGGGGCGTGGGGTCGGCAGGGTTCTTCCAGGGCCACGCCACGGACGTCAAGATAGGCCACCGGCTCACCGGCCAGGACACGTGACACCTTCCGATGCCGACCAGTCGCGGACCGCACGGTTTGCCTCATTGTGGGTCCGTCCCCCCGACACCTTTCAGCGTCAGGCAGTTCGGCTGCCCCTCGCTCAGGCGAGTCCTCACGCCAGCCGCCGCACTTCCTCACAATCGTGCCAATGGTCTCACGATGACGAGGCCCCAGCCAATACGTCCGGAGCCCTCCCGGGGCCTCCGAACGGCAGGAGGGCCGTGAAGGTGCTGCCCCGCCCCTCGCCCTCGGACTCGGCATAGATGCGACCCCCGTGCATCTCCACCAGGCGCTTGGTCAGGGCGAGACCGAGACCGGTCCCCTCGTGGCGCTTGGTGGCCGTGGCCTCGAGCTGGACGAACTCCTGGAACAGGCGGGGCAGGTCCTCCGACTTGATGCCGATTCCGGTGTCCGTCACGTCTATCACCAAAGAAGGCAGAAGGCAGCCGGCAGAAGGCAGCACGGATGTGTCTGCTGCCTGCTGCTCGCCGCCTGCTGCTTTCTGCTTTGTGCTTTCTGCCTTCTGGGAGGCGCGGACCACGATAGTGCCGCCTTCCGGCGTGAACTTCACCGCGTTGGAGAGCAGGTTGAACAGGATCTGCTTGAAGCGGACGGGATCGGCGAGGAGAGGGGGAAGGCTGGGAGCGATCTCCGCTTTGAGAATCTGGGATTTCTTATTCGCCAGACCCTGGGCAATCGCCAGGATGTCCTCCAAGGTCGCCGCGACCAGCAGGGGCTCCAGGTGCAACTCGATCTTGCCTGCCTCCACTTTGGCGAGGTCCAGGATGTCGCTGATAAGCTGGAGGAGGTGCTGGCCCGCCTTGCGGATGTGCCCGAGATGGCGGGTTTGTTTCTCGGAGAGAGGGTCCATGCCCTGTTCCAGCAGCAGGTCGGCGAAGCCAAGGATGGAGCCCAACGGGGACCGGAGTTCATGGGACATACTTGCAATGAAGGCCGACTTCGCGCGGCTGAGGTCCTCAAACCGTTGGCGTTGCCGCGCTTCCTCCTCAAGCCGTCGCGTCTCCGTGATGTCCCGGGCGATCTGCACACAGCCGAGTGGCCGGCCCTCGGGATCACGGAGGGGCGAGGTCGTCACCAGAAAGATGCCCCCGAGCTGGGCATCCTCAACCTCGCGAGTCGAGGGCATCCCCGTGCCCGCGGTCTGGATATGGGGGCCCTCCTGCGGGGGGCGATCGGTCCCGTGGAGCACGGTGTCACGGGGCCGCCCAATCAACGTCTCGGGTGCCACCTGGAGCCTTTGGGCCAGGGCTCGGTTGACCCGGAGCAGGCGGTGGTCGGTGTCAATGACCGCCACGAGTTCGCTGATGGAGTCGAAGGTATTCTCCCAATCCGTCTTCGCCCGGGCCACCTGCGCGAAGAGCTGCGCCTTGGCAATGGCTATCGCCCCGAGGTCGGCCATGCTTTGGTAGAACCGGAGATCGTCGGTGGTGACAGCTCGGTTCTCGCCCGCGTAGCCCAGACTGATCGCTCCAATGGCCTGGTCCTGTGCGACCAGGGGCAGGATGACCAGGGACCGGAGGCCCAGGGGCTCCAAATGCTCTCGGACGGATCCGAGGAGTGGCGCCGCCAGGACATCGGGGATCACCAGGGGTTGGCGCGTCCGCACCACCTCTTGGATTTCTGGATAGCGTTCCATCGACAGGTCGAGGCGGCGAAGCCAGGGGTCTGCCCTTGAGGCGTCATACGCCACGCGGAGCTGGACCCCTCCTTCGCCCCCGGCCGCCAGGAGGCTGACCATGGCGCGGTGGGCGCCCGCTTGGATCAACCGTTGCAGGAGGGCCTCCAATAGCTCGTCGAGGTCCAGACTGGAGGTGGTGGCGCGGCTCACGTCGTGGAGCGCCGTCATCTCCGTGAGTCGGCGGGTCGTTGCGGTGTAGAGCCGGGCGTTCTCGATGGCAATGGCCGCCGGATTGGCAAAGAGAGCCAGGAGCTGGCGATCGTGGTCCCTGAACGAGCGTCCCGGGTCTTCATGGACCAGGGTGATTACCCCCAAAAGGCGATCCCGATAGACGAGCGGCTCGCCGAGTACGGCGGTGACTCTGGTGCGTTCCAGGATGAGGGGATGGACGTACGCCGAGTTCCGGTAATCGTTGACCATCATGCCCTCCCGGCGCAGCGCAATGACCCCTGCAATTCCTTCCCCGAGCTTCAAGCGGAGCATGCGGAGCCACTCCCCATGGCCGTGCCAGACCGCCGGGGTGAGGACCTGGCCCGCCTCGTCCCAGAGGTAAACAGTTCCCGCTCCCGCCCCCACCAGCGCCACGGCCCGCCGGTGGATCAGTCCCAGGAGGACGTTGAGATCCAACTCCCGCGTGATCTCCCCGGCGGCGGCCTGGACGGCTTCGAGCTGGCGCGCGCGAGCACGCAGCGCTTCCTCCGCTTGCTTGCGATCGGTGATGTCACGCGTCGTGGCAATGACCAGGGTGTCCCCTTCCGTCTCCACCGGGCTCAGCATAATGTCTGCAAGGAACTCGCTCCCATCTTTGCGCCTTCCAACCAGCTCCAAGCCGGCACCCATGGGCCGGAGGCGGGGTTGGGGGATATAGCCCGCACGGTCTTGCGCATGCCGTTCCCGGAAGCGCTCGGGGACCAGGAGGTCAATGGATCGGCCGAGCAGCTCTTCCCGGCTGTAGCCGAATAAGGCCTCGGCTTGTCTATTGACGCGCACAATGCGCCCCTCACGGTCTACGACCACAGTGGCATCGGCGGCAGATTCAAAAAGCCTCCGCAGCATCTCTTGGCTTTCCCGCAAGGTCTCCTCCGGCCGTTCCACGCCCGTCCCTCCGCATTCTGGGTTCATAGATTCGACCACGAGAAGCAGGAACTGGCCCCAATCCGAATTCCCCAACTACCAATCCCGCCGACGGCGGGACAAGAACGCCAAGGCCGGAATGGCTCGTTGAGGGGAAACGTTTCTGGATCCACGGCCCGTGCCCCCCGCCTGCCGGCCATGCGCGCTTCCCGGGTGCGGGGGGCCGCCCAGAAGTCGCATGCGGACCTGACGGGCGAGGATCCCGACGGACCGGAGACGGCTACTGCCGCGGAGCAGGCGGGCCGCCGGGACCCGGCGTCATTCCAGGTCCCATCATACCCGGGCCCATCATACCCGGGCCCATCATCCCTGGTCCCATCATGCCGGAACCGCCCATGGCCCGCATCCGGTGGCCGACCTGCTTCAGCTTCTCGAGTTGCTCCGCCGTGAGGACGGATCGCCCGGCCTCGAGCGTCTTGACCCGCGCCAGGCGCAGGTCCCCCTGCAGGCTGGCGATCTGCTTCACCTTCGGCTCGATCTTCGCCAGGTCCCACTTGTCCTGTTCCAGCAGGGCGTCAAGCTCGATCTCCGCCACGCGGATCTCTGCGCCGCGCCGGATAGACTCCTTCGCAAACTCCGTCCGCAGGTCACGCAGCCTCCTCTCCTGCTCCGCGTTCAGGCCAAGGTCCTGCTTGTGCTCCAGCATGATGCTGATGAGCGGCCCCTCGTGGGACAGCGCCCGGCCGCCCCGGCCCTCTCTCATGCCGTGGCCCCCCATGCCGCCACCCATCATGCCGCCCATCATCCCGCCACCCTGGCCGCCCCCCTGGGGGCCCATCGCCCCGCCCTGACCCATCGGGCCCATCATCTGGGCCGACGCCGGCAGCGCCAGCGCCACCGCCAGGGCGACCGTCACCAGCATCCACGAACCCGTGCGCATGACCTGTCCTCCTTCCCGGAAAACCCGGAGCAGAAAATACAAACCGCCAAGACGCCAAGATCGCCGAGAATAGTGACCAATGGCCAATGACCAACCCCGGAAACACGCGGTGGGGCGACTCCCAGGACACCGCGCGCCGCACGTAAAACGCCATTGGGATTTGGAAATTGGTCATTGGTCATTCGACCCGGATACTCCGCGCATTCGTTCGTGAGGCATCCGGGTCAGGCAGCGAGATCGGCCGTCTTCGCGAACGTGATCCCGGCGGCCGCCATCTCGTCCATGGCCTTGGCGCAATCGCCGGGGTGGACCTCGACGCCGCGGATCGCGTCCTCCAGGACGACGACGTCGAAGCCTTCCCTTCGCGCGTCCAGCGCCGTCGCCTTCACGCAGTAATCCGTCGCCAGGCCGCAGACGAAGGCCCGCCGGATCCCCTGCCCTTTCAGGAGCGCGGCCAGCTCCGTCCCCTGGAACCCCGAGTACGCCTCGGCGTCCCGGGTCCTCGCCTTGGAGATGATCTGGCGGATCTTCATCGCGTGGAGCCCCGGGTGAAAGGCGGCGCCGGGCGTGCCCGCCACGCAGTGGACCGGCCAGATTCCCCCCTGCGGCGCAAACGAGCAGTGGTCCTGCGGATGCCAATCGCGCGTGGCGACGGTCAGCCAGCCGCCCAGACCCAGGATCCGGTTGATCGCAGGAACCACCTGGTCCCCCTCCGGTACCGGCAGCGCGCCGCCCGGACAGAAGTCGCGCTGCACGTCCACCACGATCAGCGCACCCGTCCTTGAATCTATCGTGGTGCTCATGGCCGCAACCTCACTCAATGCGTTCGGGTGTTCGAGTGTTCGGGTGTTCGGTTGTTCCCGGAACTCCCGAACTCCCGAACTCCCGAACCACCGAACCACCGAACGCCCGAACTTCCGAACGCGTTTGTCGTGTTCAGTTCACCTGCTCCCTCATCTTCAGCATGGCGGCCCGCGGGTCGGGCGCCCCGAAGATGGCCGACCCCGCCACCAGGATCGTGGCCCCCGCCTGGGCCACGGCCCGGCAGTTTTCGATCTTGATCCCGCCGTCCACCTCGATCTCCGGCTTGGCCTCCAGCCGCTCGCGCCGCCGCGCCAGCTCCTCGATCTTTTTGAGGACGAAGGGGATGAAGGTCTGCCCCCCGAAGCCCGGGTTCACCGACATCAGGAGGATCAGGTCCACCTGGTCCAGGATGTGCTCCACGGCGTGGAGCGAGGTGGACGGGTTCAGCGCCACCCCGGCCTTGATCCCGGCCTCGCGGATCTGCTGGACCGTCCGGTGCAGGTGCGGGCAGACCTCGGCGTGCACGGTGAGGTAGGCGGCCCCGGCCTGGACGAAGGCGCCGATGTACCGCTCGGGGTTCTGGATCATCAGGTGCACGTCCAGCGGGACCCGCGTCCGCTTGTGGATCGCCTCCACCACCAGCGGGCCGATGGTCAGGTTGGGGACGAAGTGCCCGTCCATCACGTCCACGTGCAGCAGGTCCGCCCCCGGCTCGACCCTGGCGATCTCCTCGGCCAGGATCCCGAAGTCTGCCGACAGCACCGACGGAGCGATCTTGACCATGATGCCTCCTCGGGGAATCCGTCCCCGGCACCCCTCCCCCCCCAGTCGTCCCGTCCCCCCGTCCCCCAATCCAGGGAGCATTCCTTCCAGGCGCCCGGCGCGAGGCGCTCCCTGCCCCCAGGGGTCACTCGCCAACAGTGATCTGGACCTGCGCCCCGACCCTGACCTTGCCTCCGGGCGGCG
>METI01000131.1 GCA_001771285.1 candidate division NC10 bacterium RIFCSPLOWO2_12_FULL_66_18 | reverse complement strand
CCACGGTGGGGGTCGCGCAGGCCGCCGCCAGACGCCGAGCATGAGTAAGTTTGCTTGGTCAAGGACGTTCCCCATACCGTCCCCCATACAATATGACTCGTAATGCAACGTCCGCCTTTAGGTGGCCGATCCCCTTGCGTTTGACATTCCACCAACGCCCATGTAGCATCCCTGTGCAATCGCTCCACGTACATTCCCGGAATCCAGGGAGGATGCTATGAGTAGTCTCCACGTGCCCCCACCGCCTCCGCCCCCAAAGGAATTTTGGGATGACCTGGACTGGGCCAATACCCACATGGATGAGATCAGCGCGGCATATCCCGACCAGTGGGTGGCGATCGTGGATCGCCACGTCGTGGCCAGTGGACCGGTCCTGGCAGATGTGGAATCGCGCGCCATGGCTTTGACCGGTCGAATAGAGTTTCCCGTCTTGTTTGCCGAGACGGGCATCCGTGTGTATGCGCATCGCCCTGGGCTTCCAGACCAAGATTGACTCCGGGACGACCCTCGCAGGGTTGCCCCTTCGGCTCATCCGACTCCTGGCGCAGGTCCGGCTTGCCACTCCAGAAGGTTGGTCCCGAAGCCGAAGCGCCATCGTGGATACGGGTAACCCCGTCTCCATCATCCCCCAGAGCGTTTGGAGGGACCTCGCCCTGCCTCCCGCCCTTGGCCTCCGGCGCCGACTTCGCGGCATCGGAGCCTCCGATCAGACCGCCATCTCCGGAACCCTCAGTCGGATCCGCGTCCTTCTTCATGACGACCGGAATGCCTCCGACCCCGTAGAGATGAGGGCCTTCCTCCTGGACAACGACGCTGCCCCGTTCCTCATCGGATTTGAGGACATCCTCACACGAGTCACCCTGCACTGCGAATACGCCGCGGGGCTCGCCTACCTCGACATCTGACCCGAATCGCTTCACCACATCCCGTTCACCGCCCTGGCCAGCACCCGATCTGCCAGATGGGCGTAGCGCTGTGTAAAGCCTAGCGCGGTTATGAAGGATATTCCCTGACAGGGTTCTTGGCCCGGTTTTCGCTTGACACCCCTGGGCAAGTGTGGGAATTTACCCGGCGTTTCTCGATGGTGTGGTCGCGGACCCAAGCAAGGCGCACCGTGCCAGCGCGCCCCATGGTTGACGAGTCGCGCAGACCCTGAGGAGTGAATCACGATGTCCACGTTTCTGTCTCGGTGGACCGGCCGCGCGGAGCCGGGGGAGAATCCCCTCCCCGCCGGCGATCAGGCCCAACCCGACCCCTTGTCCGCTCCCAAGCGGCGGAACCAAGCCTTGGCTTGGTCCGCCTCCCCCTCCCTGGAACGCATCCACCGCGAACTCGACGAGCAGATCCGCGCCATCGAGGAGGCCAAGCGCCTGCTGGAGGAGCGCCTCGGCCCGTTCCAGCGCCACCTCTGGGAGCAGCGCCGCAACGTGGACCAGGCCCTGAAGCAGCTCGAGGCCCGGATCAAGCCGCTGCGCCAGTACCTGGAGGGACAGGGACACAACCTCGAGCGCGTCGGCATGCACCTGAACACGGAGCTGAAGGACCAGTTCGACGCCTTCGAGAAATTCCTGGCCGAACAACGACAGATCCTGGAGCGCGCCCAACGCTACCTGGAGGAGCAGCCGCGTCCCCTCGCGCAGTACCTGGAGGACCAGCAGCGCGCCATCGAGCACATCTTCCGGGAGCTGGAGGAGAAGATGGAACCCTTCGGCCGCTACCTCAAGGAGCAGCAGAAATTGCTGGAGGCACTGGCCGAGCCTCGGGTGACCGAAGAGTTCGACGCGCTGGCGAGCTTCTGCGGTGAGCGCCAGGCGGCGCTGGAGCGCTACGCCGCCGCCGCCGAATACCGCCCCCAGGCCCTCTTCGCCGAGCTGGACGGCATCTACCAGAAGTACAAGGCACAGGATGTCGGCAAGAGCAAACTGCTCAGCCGCGTGCTGGAGCAGACCCGGCAGGCCGATCTGCGCCTGCAGGAGGCCCTGAAGCCGTTACCCCGCGAACGCGAGGAAGTCCGCCCGCCCCGGGTCGAGGCGGCGTCCTAGCCGCCTCCCCGCCCCAACGTCCTCGTTCCTTCCACGTGATTCGTGCTCCCCGGCTCCGTGGGCTCGCCTGCTCCGAGGGGGAAGACGTGTGCCCGCGCGGCGGCGGGCGCTCGGGGGAGGAGGCGGCTAGCGGGGCTTGCTGGCGCTGCGGCGCCGGAGGTACTCGGTGATGAGCTGGTCCAGGTTCTTCTCCGCCGGTGGGGGGGCAAGCGGGGAGGCGGGAGCCTCCTCCTTCGGCTGGGAGGTGGCGTCTGCTTGGGGCTGGCCGGCCTGGAGACTCTGGATGACCCGGTGATGCTGTTGATTCATGAAGTGCTTGATCCGGGACTCCGAAGCCCCCTCCCCCAGGGCGTCGCGGTAGTTGACCTTCTCCCGGGCGGTGATGGCCCCGGCCCGGAAGACCAGGGTCAGGACGAACGGATTCTGCCGGCCCAGATCCTCGGTCTGGACGTGATATTCGACGCCGTCGTGGCTGACGTTGCTGTTCAGGCCAGGAATCATGAGGGCTGCACGCGAATGTGCGCGGTACCATACCAAACCCCCCCTGTGGCGGCAAGCGAATTCCTGTTTGCCTTGGCGGCGTTCAGGGGGGGTGGTATAGTATTCGTGTTTTTGCCCGTCTGAAGTTCCCCCGAGCGAGGCGGCTACCGGACTCTCATGGTAGATCAGGTTCTCATCCAAACGCTGATGCACGCCGGGCGGCCCCTGGTGACCCTTACCATGGCCGCCCTGGCCCTCTTCTCGGTCTACTCGCTGGCCGTGATCGGCGAGCGGTGGTGGACCTTCCGCCGGTGTCGCCTGGCCTCGGCCGGCCTGCTGCGCCGGGTCCTGGAGTCGGTGGACCAGGGCCATTTGCCGGAGGCGCTGCTCCTCTGCGAGCGGAAGGAGGGCGGGCACGTGGGCCAGGTCCTGGCCGCGGGCCTGCGGGAGTTGCAACCCCTGGCCTCGAAGAACCCGGGCCTGCATGCCGATGCCGCCTTCGATCGGGCCACGGCATCGGCACGGGAGGTCATGCAGCGGGTGACGGGGGCGGAGATCGGCCGCCTGGAACACCGCCTCACCTCCCTCGCCACGCTGGGGAACATCAGCCCGTTCGTGGGGCTCTTCGGGACGGTGATCGGGGTCATGCGCGCCTTCGAGGCGATCTCGCGGACGGGCAGCGGGGGGCTGGGCACCGTCTCCGCCGGGATCGCGGAGGCGCTGGTGGCCACGGCCGCGGGATTGTTCGTCGCCATCCCGGCCGTCACCGCCTACAACCACTTCGTCTCGCGGGTCAAGGCCTACGCGGTCGAGATGGATGGGGCCGCCTCCGAGTTCCTCACCCGGGTGCAGCGCACCGCTGTGGCTGCACAGAACGGCCGGACGCTGAGGACTGACGGCTGACAGGTAGAGGTGCCCCGATGGCCATGACATTGCCCTCGCGCGCCGCGGACCGGCGCGTGCTCTCCGAGATCAACGTCACCCCGCTGGTAGACGTGACGCTGGTCCTGCTGATCATCTTCATGGTGACGACGCCCATGCTCCAGCGGGGGACCGACGTAGAGCTCCCCCAGGCCCAGCAATCCGAGCCGAAGGAAGAAGAGCGCATCACCCTGATCCTCACCCGCGAGGGGCGCGTCTACCTGAACACCCAGGAGATCCCACGGGTCAGCCTGCGGGATCGCCTGGTGGCCCTGGCCCACAACCGGGAGCGGGTGGTGCACTTTCGGGGCGACGCCCAGGTGCCGTACGGCCTGGTGATCGAGGTGATGGACGCGCTCAAGGCCGCGGGGATCGAAACCGTTGGGCTGATCACCGAGCGTCCGCCGGGCGCAGCGCGCCCCTAGCCCGAATGATTCACGAACGGACCGGTGAAATCTCCAGATCAAATGACCAATGACCAATTTTCAATGACCAATGATGGTGGGCGCGCACAGCGCGCCGTCAAGGGGCTTCACGGAAATACCATCCGCCATTGGTCATTGGTCATTGGGATTTGGTCATTCCACGCGATTATTCGCGAACATGTTCGCGAATAATCCGAGCTAGGGCCGCGTCGCCGGCAGGTCGCCGGCCTCCGACGTGCAGGGGCCCATGGATCTCTTCTACAAGATTCTCGTCCTGCTCTCGACGTTCGTCATCTGGATCATCGGCACCCTGGGCTATGGGGGGATCGTCCTGGCCATGGCCATCGAGAGCGCCTGCATCCCCCTCCCCAGCGAGGTCATCATGCCCTTCTCGGGCTACCTGGTGAGCCGGGGGCGGTTCACCCTGTGGGGGGTCTCGTTGGCCGGGGCCCTGGGATGCACCCTCGGCTCCGCCGTCGCCTATGCCGTGGGCGCCTATGGAGGGCGACCCTTCATTCTGAAGTACGGCCGGTACGTGCTGATCACCCCGCACGAGGTGGATCGCGCCGACCGCTGGTTCGCCCGCTACGGCATGGCCGCCACGTTCATCAGCCGCCTGCTGCCGGTGATCCGGACGTTCATCTCCCTGCCGGCCGGCATCGCGCGGATGCCCGTCGGGCGTTTTCTGTTCTACGCCTTCCTCGGCTCCCTCCTCTGGAGCTGGGCCCTGGCCTACGTGGGGATGTTGCTGGGAGAGCACTGGGACCGGGTGGGCGGCCTGCTGCACTCTCTGGACGTCGTGATCGTGTTCGGGCTGGTCGCGGTCGCGGCCTGGTTCGTCTGGCGCCATTGGCCGCGACGGGTGCCACAGCCGGAAGAGGAGTAAGGTGCCACCATGTTTCGGTTTCGATTCTTCCCCCGCACCGAGAAATTCTTCGACATGTTCATCGAGGCGGCGCGCAACATTCACCAGGGCGCGCGCGCGTTCCAGCAGATGCTGGAGGACTTCCAGGGGACCGACGAACAGTGGCGGGCCGTGGAGGAGTACGAGCACGAGGGGGACAAGATCACCCATCGCATTCTCCGGACCCTCCACCAGACCTTCATCACCCCGGTGGACCGGGAGGACATCCACAAGCTGACCGTGGCCCTGGACGATGTCATTGACCTCATCGAGGCCTCGGCGGCGCGCATGGCGATGTACCGGATCGGCAAGCCGACCCCCGAGGCCCACCGCCTGGCCGGGATCATCGTGCGCTGCACCGACCAGATCGTCCGGGGGGTGACGGCCCTCCCCAACTTCGAATACATCCAGGAGCATTGCATCGAGATCAATCGCCTGGAGAACGAGGCGGACGAGGTCTCGCGGGAGGCCATCGCGGGACTCTTCATGGGAGAGGCCCCGCCCATCGAGGTCATCAAGTGGAAGGAGATCTACGAGACCATGGAGACGGCCACGGACCGGTGCGAGGACGTGGCCAACCTCCTCGAGGAGATCGCCCTGAAGCATTCCTGACCCCGCCAAGGCGGGGTTCACCGGCGGCCGCTCTTCCCCATCCTTCGGGGCCGCGAGAGATCCGATCCATGTCGCCCGCGCTTCAGCCTGCCGAGAGCTTCCCCACCCCTGCGACATCGGCCGGGGACATCGTCCTGCGGGCCTTGACGGCGCCGAATTCCCTGGATGGGCTCACCCTGGGGCGGGGTCTCGGGGCCTACTGCCGGTACCGAGCGGGAGAGACCCTGGCGATCCTGCGGCGCGTACTGAAGGCGCCGGAGGGCCGCGTGGTGGCCGCCCTGGCGGGAGACGCCCTGGTCGGATATCTCGCCCTCTTCCAGCCGGGCCCGGAAGAACGCTGGGGCCAGCAGCCCATCCCCGGCCTGCTGGAGTTGGGGGCCCTGGAGGTGGATCGCGCGTTGCGCCGGCGGGGACTGGCCCGGGCCCTGCTCCAGGCCACGTTCGCCGGGGGGGAACTGGACACGGCCATCGTGATCGCCCCCCTGTATGCCTGCGACTGGGACCTGGAGGCCTCCGGCCTCCACTGGCGCGAGTACCGGCACCTGATCCACCGTGTGTTCCGTCGACACGGGTTCGCCGACTTCGTCACCGACGATCCCCTGGTGACCGCCGACCCGAAGAACTGCCTGCTGGTGCGCGTGGGAGGGGCGGCACCACCCGGCCTCTACCAGGCGTTCCGTGCCCTCCTCACCGAGGTCTCCCCCCGCGTCAGCGCGGCGGAGGCCGACCGCCACCAGCAATACCTGGGGGCCGGATTCACCGCCATTCGCCAGATCAACCAACTGCCCCCCGAGGAGCGAGAGGCGATCTACCGGCGGCTGATCCCCCGGCGGGTGATCGAGCTGCTGAACCTCGACCCCGTCACGGGTCGGGATCCCCGGGGGGATCGCCAGGTCACCTACGTCTGTCCCCCCGATCAGGGCTTCGTCCGGATCGAAGTGCGTCAGCGTCCGCCCGACCAGGACTGCGTCTTCCTCTTGAAGCTCACCCAGCCGGCCGAGGAGCTGGTGGAGATCGCCTTCATCATCGCGAATGACCCGCAGGCGGAGCGGTTCGACGTGGACCGGGATCCCATGGGCAATCCCGTGGGGATCCTCTCCGGCATCCGCAATCCCGGCGAGGAGCTCAAGGCCATGCGGGCGGGCCTGGCGCCCGGTCAGGTGCGCCGGGGCCTGCGACTCTTCCGGCAGGTGCTGCCGCTGGTCGAGGCCTTCGCCGGCGAATTGGGCAAGGAGCAGATCTCCGTGGAGGCGCTCTCCTACCACCACGCCTTCCTGTACGAGCGCCACGGCTTCGGGTATCTCACCGGGCGGGATCGCCTGGAGGAGGTCCACCGGGGCTTCCAGCCCGGCGGCGTGCTGCGGCGCCGTCTGGACGGCACCACCCCGTTCCGGATGCCTGACGCGTCCGCGACGGTCCGAGGTCGAAGCTGGGCCATTCACGACGGGATCCTGGGAGAGCCCTGGCGGGTGCCGCGACTCTACAAGATCGTGGGGCAGGCCACGGCCCTCCCCACCTTCGCGGACTGCCCGTACTGATTCCGAACAGTGCAGTTCAACCGCAGAGCACGCAAAGCACGCAAAGGAATTGCCTGTATTCAAAGCGCTGCCCCGGAAAAACTTGGAGACTCGCCGGAAGATTTCGATCCGGCAGCTCCTCTGACCTGATGGGAGGTGGCTAGTCTTTGCGGTCTTGGCGGTCTTGGCGGTGAAATTTTTGGGCTGATACGGAGGCCTCACCGCGACTTGCTGCCGGGTCCACCCGGAGAGGGACGGCGGACCGGCGGACACCACCACTGAGGAAAGTCCCCTCCCGGCGCGCCAGGAACGTCCCGGCCTGCCACCACGGCGGGCCGGAAACCGGGACGGGGATTTTCCGGGGAGGCGATCATGCTGGTCGGCCGACGGATGCGCACGTCCCTCGTCACCGTGACCAAGGAAGCCACGCTGGCCCAGGCCCGCGAGCTCCTCCACAGCCACCGGATCCGGCACCTGCCCGTCGTGGAGAGGGAACGCCTGCTCGGGATCCTGACCGACCGCGACATCCGGCAGGCCTCCCCCAGCAGCGCCGCCGGAATCAGCCCGGACCGGACGGCGGCCTTTCTGGCCCAGATCCCCGTGACCGAGGCCATGGTCCGGGACGTCCGGACCGTGAGCCCCTACACCACCGTCGAAGAGGCCGCCCGCCTGATGATCGAGCACAAGATCGGCTGCCTGCCCGTCACGGAGGCGGATCGCCTGGTGGGCATCATCACCGAGACCGACATCCTGGGCGTGCTGGTGGACGTGATGGGCATCCGCGAGCCGAGCACGCGGTTCGAACTCACCCTCCCCGACCGCCCTGGCGCGTTGGCGGAGGTCACCCGAATCATCAAGACGCACGAGGTCAATATCTCCAGCATCGTCACCCTGCCTCACTGGGAGCCGGGAAAGCGGCTGGCCGTGATCCGCATCAAGACCATGAATCCGCAGCCTATCCTGAAGGACCTCGCAGCCGCCGGGTTCGAACAGCCACCGCTCAAGCCGTAGGCGGCCCGGAGAGGCGTATCGGCCCCCTCTGAAGGTCCCGGCCCGGCGCAGCCCGCTGGCCACCGCAGGCGGGGGGTTCCCCCATCCCAACGTTCACCGGGTCATGCCGATCCTCTCCCCCTCGGTACCTCGCAAAGCAGAATATCGTCTGACGGTATCCTGCGGATGGAGCATACCCCATCCTGGGCGGAATGGTTTGCCCTTGCAGGTTGCACGATTTGCAGACCCCTCTGTCTCAAAAATCCCCATGCGCGCCCATTGCGCAACGGGGAGAGGGGTACGGCGGGGCGGGGGGATCCCTTTCGTCGCGTGGGGGCCGGAAACTCGGCCTCGAGATTTCAAGGCGTTAGGCGGGCGGGTGAACGTCATGGCTGAAGCCTGGCAGAAGGCGACAATTGGCATAGATATTGCTTTTCGTGGTTCGCACGAAACCATTCAGCACCGAGGTCACATACCGGTACTACCCCAAAGGAAATTCCCATGGCTCTCTCGTGGATCGACATCAGCCTGCTCACGCTCCTGATCAGCCTCGCTGCAGTGTTGACGGCTCACAGCCTGATCTACCTGAACCATCGGGATGCCCAGGAAGTCCGACAGAACCGCCAGGCCACCTGCCTGCGCCATGAATGGGTAAAGTGCGAGCCTGCGGGATTGATCTGCCGCCTCTGCGGAAAGATTCCCGGCTAGCCTCCCACATTCATCCCCCCGGATTCATCTTCGCCTGCTCCGGACGTCTGATGGATCCGCATTTTCCACTCGCGACGAGCCCTCGCCACTTCCGCGCATACCCTTGTCAATAGATTGGAAGTGCGCCTTCTCCATGTTCTCCGCAGGGCCATTTGCCTTGACTTTAGCCAACCCCAATTGTAGTCTCTGCCCTGCTCGTGAATCGGATCACCGTCGGCAATCGGGCGGCAGGAGTCGAGTGCCAGGAGTCGAGTGAATGTTTGGCATCGGGATGCCGGAACTCCTCATCATTTTCGTGATCGCCCTGCTGGTCTTCGGACCCAAGGAATTGCCCAAGATCGGCCGGACGATCGGCAAGGCCATGGCGGAATTCCGCCGCGCCTCGGACGACCTGCGCGAGGGCATCCAGCGGGAGATCGAACTCGCGGAGCGCGAGGATCAGCCGGAGGCGGCACCGGCGTCCACGGAGGCGCCTGCTCCCGTCGCGTCGGCGGAGGTGACACCACCCACGCCGGAGGAAGAGGTCGGCCAGATCACGGCAGCGGAGCCGGAGGCCACCAGCGTGGCCTCGGCCTCGCCTGAAACCGCCGAGACAATGGCACCGCCGGAGACACCCAGCGAGCCTTCACCACAAGCCGAGCCTGCCGCTCACGCCTCTGCCCAACCGGCCGAGACCCGGAATGCCTGACGATGCCAAGATGCCCTTCCTGGCTCACCTGGAGGAGCTCAGGAAGCGGCTGATCTGGTGCTTCTCAGCCATTGGCATCGCCTTCCCCCTCGTTTTCTACTTCCGGACGGTCCTCCTCCAGCTCCTCCAGTGGCCCCTGGCGACCGATATCGTCATGGGGCGACGTTTTCCCTTTATCGCCTTCCGCCCCAAGCCGCCCATTGCCAAGCTCATCGCCCTCGGCCCGGCCGAGACGCTCTGGACCCACTTCAAGGTCGCCTTCATCGTCGGGCTGTTCGTGGCTCTCCCCGTCATCCTGTACCAGATCTGGAAGTTCATCGAACCCGGCCTGATGCCCAAAGAGCGGCGATTTGCCATGCCGTTTGTGGTCCTGTCCACGATCTGCTTCTTCCTCGGGGCGGCCTTCTGCTTCTTCATCGTCCTGCCGCTGGCACTGCAATTCCTCCTGACCTTCGACCCAACGATCCAGCAGATGCCCCGGTTCAGCGAGTACGTGGATTTCACCTTGAAGTTCCTGTTGGCCTTCGGCGTGATCTTCGAGCTGCCGCTGGCCATGACCATCGCGGCCCGCCTGGGCCTGGTCACGCCCCAGTTCCTGGCCCGCAACCGGAAGTACGCCATCCTGGTCAACTTCGTCATCGCCGCCATCCTCACCCCCACCCCGGACATCTTCAACCAGAGCCTGATGGCCCTTCCCCTCTGCCTGCTCTACGAGGTCGGCATCATCGCCGCCCGCCTCACGGCCCGCCGGGCCAAGCCCGCCGAAGGCTAGCCCCTCCGTCTGAAAGCAGGCGAATCCCCAGCGCTGGCAACGGACACGGAGTCTGCCCTGCCTGCGTGCAGAGTCGTTGGTCCCTCGGGATCGGCGCAGGCGTCCGCGCTACGCGCGTCGTACGACGTGGTCGAGGAAGAACCGGTGGAAGCGGGAGTCGGGGGTGAGTTCGGGATGAAAGGCGGTGGCGAGGAGGCGGCCCTGCCGGGCTGCAACGGGGGTGCCGTCCGCCAGGCGCGCCAGCACCTCGACCTCGGGGCCCACGGCCTCGATCACCGGGGCGCGGATGAAGACTGCATGGAACGGCGGATCCCCCAGGACCGGGACGCGAAGGTCTACCTCGAAGCTGTCTACCTGGCGTCCGAAGGCGTTGCGGCGGACGCCGATGTCCATCGCCTCCAACGCGGGGATCCCCGTTGCATCCAGGCGTTTGGCCAGGAGGATCATCCCGGCGCACGTCCCCCACACGGGGAAGCCGCCCCCGGCCAGTTCCCGGAGCGGCTCCAGCAGGTGGGAACTCGCCATGAGTCGGACGATGGCCGTGCTCTCCCCTCCGGGGATGATCAGACCGTCCAGACCCGCGAGATCCTGCAAGTGCCGCACCTCAGGTGCGGTCCCCCCTAGGCGCTCAATGACCTCCCGATGCTCCCGGAAGTCACCTTGCAGAGCCAACACACCGATGGTCGCCATGGCGAATGACCAATGACAGACAAATGACAAATGACCAATGACCAAATCCCAATGTGTTCTGAAAACGCATTGGTCATTGGTAATTGGTCATTGAGAATTGTGCGTTACCAGCCTCGGGTCGCCAGCAGCTCTTCTGGTTTCATTGAGCGGACGTCCAGGCCGGCCATCGCCTCCCCCAGGCCACGGGAAACCTCCGCCAGAATCTTCGAGTCCTTGAAGTGCGTCGTGGCCTGGACGATTGCCCTGGCGCGCGCGGCGGGATCCGCCGACTTGAAGATCCCCGAGCCGACAAAGACCCCGTCCACTCCGAGCTGCATCATCAAGGCGGCGTCGGCCGGGGTCGCGATCCCGCCGGCGGCGAAGTTGACGACGGGCAGGCGGCCGGTCCGCCCCACCTCGACCACCAGCTCGTAAGGGGCCCGCAGGTTCTTGGCCTCGGTCATCAGCTCGTCCGGGGTGAGCCCCTGCAGCCGGCGGATGGCCCCCAGAACGGCACGGGCGTGGCGCACCGCCTCCACGACGTTGCCGGTGCCGGCCTCGCCCTTGGTGCGGATCATGGCCGCGCCCTCGCCGATCCGGCGGAGCGCCTCACCCAGGTCGCGGCAGCCGCAGACGAAGGGGACGGTGAAGGGGTGTTTGTAGATGTGGTGCTCCTCGTCGGCCGGAGTCAGGACCTCGGATTCGTCAATGTAGTCCACCCCCAAGGCTTCCAGGATCTGCGCCTCGACGAAATGGCCGATCCGGCACTTGGCCATGACCGGAATGGTCACCGCCCGTTTGATGGCCTCGATGACCGTGGGGTCGGCCATCCGGGCCACGCCCCCCGCGGCCCGGATGTCGGCCGGCACCCGCTCCAGCGCCATGACGGCACATGCGCCGGCCTCCTCGGCGATCTTCGCGTGGTCCGGTGTGACCACGTCCATGATGACCCCGCCCTTCAGCATCTGGGCGAGCCCGACCTTCACCGTCCAGGTTCCCTTCTCCATGACACAACCTCCATTTGTCTTGGCCTCTTGCCACGAGTGCCGCGCATGACCTGCGAGCATCTCATCAGAGGACATGCTGGCTCGACTCCTTGGGCGCGTGGCGGATGCTCTTTCCCTCGACGAGGAAGACGACCATCTCGGCGATGTTCGTGGCGTGATCCGCGATCCGCTCCAGGTGCCGCGAGACCAGGATCAGGCGAATGGCCCGAGGGATGGTCCGAGGGTCCTCCATCATGAAGGTCAGGAGTTCCCGGAAGACCTGGTTCTTCAAGGCGTCCACCTTGTTGTCCGCAGGAATGACCTGGCGGGCCAGGTCGGCGTCTCTGCGCACGAAGGCGTCCAGGGCTTCTCGCATCATCTTTTGGGAGAGCTGGCTCATGATCGGGATGTCAATGTAGGGTTTGAGCTGCGGCTCCTCGTTCAGCTCGATGGCTCGCTGGCAGATGTTCACTGCCTGATCCGCCATGCGCTCCAGGTCAGTGGTGATCTTCATGGCCGTGGTGATGAAGCGGAGGTCCTTGGCAGCAGGCTGGTGCAGAGCCAGCAGGCGCAGGCAGTCCTCGTCGATCTCGAGGTCCAGGCTATCCACCCTGTCGTCGGAGGCAATGACTTCCTCCGCCAGGCGGGAGTCCCTGTCAACCAGGGAGGCCACGGCACGCTCAACCATGGTTTCGACCAGGCTCCCGAGCTTCAGGGTCTTCTCTTTGACCAGTTCCAGTTCCTCGTGGAAGTGCCGTGGCATCTTTCCCTCATTCGTGAAAATGCTAATCGCCAAGGCGCCAAGAACGCCACCTCTCTCACTCAATAACTCAGAGACGCCCAGTGATCCCTTGGCGTCTTGGCGGTTTGTCCCTCTGTGGATCAGCCGAACCGCCCGGTAATGTAGTCCTCGGTGCGCCGGTCGCTGGGGTTGGTGAAGATCCGTGTGGTCTTGTCGAACTCCACCAGCTCACCCAACAGGAAAAAGGCTGTCGCCTCGGATACCCGCGCCGCTTGCTGCATGTTATGGGTCACGATGACGATCGTCAATGCTTTCTTCAACTGGACGATCAGTTCCTCGATCTTTGCGGTGGCGATGGGGTCGAGCGCCGAGCAGGGCTCGTCCATGAGCAATACTTCAGGTCTGACGGCCAGCGCGCGGGCAATGCAGAGCCTCTGCTGTTGCCCTCCGGAGAGGCTCGCGCCCGATTTCCCCAACACGTCCTTCACCTCGCCCCACAGCGCCGCCTGATGAAGGGCGTGCTCCACTGCCTCATCGAGGAGGGCGTGATTCCTGACGCCGTCCAGCCTCAGGCCTGCCGCCACATTGTCGAATACGGACATCGTCGGAAACGGGTTGGGCTTCTGGAAAACCATGCCGACCCGTCGCCGGACCTGGACCGGATCGACCCGCGGGCCGTACAGGTCCTCTCCGTTGAGCAGAACCTGCCCTTGGGCGCGGGCCTCCGGGACGACCTCGTGCATTCGGTTGAGGCACCGGATGAAGGTTGACTTGCCACAGCCCGACGGGCCAATGATAGCCGTGACGGCCCCGGGAGCAATGGTCAGGTCGATATCCCGCAGCACGTGGAGAGCGCCGAACCAGGCATTGAGTTGCTTCACGAGGATACCGTCGGCCATGCTTACCTCACCCCGCTGTAGCGGCCTTTGGTCACGATTCGAGCGATCAGGCTCGACGAAAAGATCATCACGATCAGGACGAGGGCGCCGGCCCACGCCTGCCGGTGCCAGTCGTCGTAAGGGGCGATGGCGTACGCGAAGATCTGGAGCGGCAAGGCGGCGATGGGTTGAAGCAGCCCCTGGTGCCAGAAGCGGTTCCCGAAAGCCGTGAAGAGCAGGGGTGCCGTTTCTCCCGCAATCCGAGCAATTGATACCATGACACCGGTGATGATCCCCGCCCGAGCGGTCGGCAACACCACGCGCAAGATGACCTTCCACTCAGGGATCCCAAGCGCCAGGGCCGCCTCCCGGAGCGAGGCGGGAACAAGCCGCACCAGTTCCTCCGTCGTTCGGAGCACGATGGGGAGCATGATGACCGCCAACGCGAAGCCCCCGGCCAGCGCAGAGAAGCGCCGCAAAGGGAGGACCACGACCGTGTAGGCGAAGATGCCGATCACGATGGAGGGCACGCCGTTCAGGACATCCGCCAGGAAACGGATCACCCAGGGGAGGCGCCGGTCCCGCGATTCGGCCAAGTATACCCCCCCAAGGATTCCCAGAGGAAGGCCGAGACAGGACGCGAGGCCAATGAGAATCAGGGTCCCGACGATGGCATTGGCCATGCCGCCCCCTGGCTCGCCTACTGGCTTGGGGAGGTGGATGAAGAAGTCCAGATTGAGCGCGGAGGCCCCCTGGTACACGAGGAAAACGAGGATCAGGATCAGGGGGAGGACGACCACCAAGGCCGACATGGCGGTGAGCCATTCCATCACGGCGTTGATCCCGCGGCGGACTCTGGCCTTCACTCTCGCACCGCCTTCACCGCTCCACCCACGCTCCAGACGAGGAGCCGGGCCAGGGCATTGACGATCACTGTCACAACGAAGAGGAGCAGGCCGACCTCGATGAGGGCGGACAGATAGAGGTCGGATGTCGCCTCCGCAAACTCATTGGCGATCATGCTGGCCATCGTGTAGCCTGGGGCGAAGAGGGACGCGGAGATCTCCGGGCGGTTGCCGATGACCATGGTGACGGCCATCGTCTCCCCGAGTGACCGGCCGAGGCCGAGGAGGACGGCGCCCATGAGGCCAGACCTCGCGTAGCGGAGGACGGCCAGCCGCGTTGTCTCCCAGCGGGTAGCACCGAGCGCGAGTGCCGCCTCTCGCTGGGCGTTGGGCACGGCCAGCAGGACCTCCCGGCTCACGGCGATGATGAAGGGCACGACCATAATGGCCAGGATCAAGCCCGCGGCGAGCATTCCCACCCCATACGGCGGCCCCTGGAAAAGCGGCAAGAATCCCAGCGTGGCTCCCAGCGCCGGCTGGACCTGAGTCCTGAGCCAGGGGGCAAGGATAAAAATCCCCCAGAGACCATAGACGACGCTGGGGACGGCTGCCAGCAGCTCGATGAGAAACGAGATGGGTGGGCTGATCCAAGGGGGAGCCACCTCGGAAAGATACACCGCAGCACCAATGCCCAGAGGCACGGCGATCAAGAGGGCCAGCACCGAGGACACGATCGTGCCGTAGATGAGCGGCAAGGCCCCGAACTTCTCAGCGACAGGATCCCACCTAGAGGTGAAAAGAAAGCTCCACCCGAAGGCCCTGATCGAGGGAAAGGCCGCCCGGATCATGACGATGACCAATCCCAGGACGATGACCAACAGGATCAGCGCAGCAGCACGGATGAGGAGGCGAAACAGATGGTCACCCCATCCCCCCGTCACCCTTGTCGAATGAGCAAGGCGGCGCATGGACAGCCCTTCGACTGTCCCTCCGTCCTGCCGTGCTGCTCTGGCCATTGGTCAGCGGGCCGCCAGGAGCGGCTTCCCCTGGT
The DNA here is from genome assembly GCA_001771285.1 of candidate division NC10 bacterium RIFCSPLOWO2_12_FULL_66_18. Classification (GTDB taxonomy): domain Bacteria; phylum Methylomirabilota; class Methylomirabilia; order Methylomirabilales; family 2-02-FULL-66-22; genus 2-02-FULL-66-22. Next base: position 4,164 of record METI01000131.1, on the reverse strand, counting down.
ACGTGATTTGTTTGACCTTCGCTTCGATCTGGCTCACAACCTGGGACGGGAGCGGCGCATACAGGAGATTGGACGTGTACTTCTGGCCGTCGTGGATCGCCCACCAGAGGAACTTCACCAGCGCCTGGCCCTTCACCTGATGGGGCTGGTCCTTGTAGACCAGGAGCCATGTGAAGCTGGCGATGGGGTAGGCATCCTCACCGGGGGGATTCGTTAGCGAAACGCGGAAGTCCGAGGGCATGTTCTTCGCCGCTCCTGCAGCCGCGGCCGTCGTGCTCTGGATGCTCGGTTCGACGAACTTCCCGGCCTGATTCCGGATCGCCGCCGCCGGAAGATTGTTCTTCGTGGCGTAGGCCAGTTCGACGTAGCCGATCGCACCTGGCGTGCTCTTGACCTGGCCAGCTACGCCCTCGTTCCCCTTGCCACCGAGTCCCACCGGCCAATTCACCGATGTCCCCCGGCCGACTCTCTGCTCCCACTCCTTGCTCACCTTCGCCAGGTAGTCCGTCCAGATGTAGGTGGTGCCGCTCCCGTCGGAGCGGTGCACGACGATGATCGGCCGGTCGGGCAGAGCGACGCCGGGATTCACGGCCACGATCCTTGGATCGTTCCACTTCGTGATCTTTCCAAGGAAAATCTCGGCCAGGAGATCGGATGTGAATCGGAGCTTGGGATCACCAGGCAGGTTATACGTGGGAACGACGGCCCCCAGCACCGTCGGGATGTGGAAGAGTTCGCCGGGGGCTTTTGTGAGCTGTTCGTCGGTCATGGGACCGTCCGACGCGCCGAAGTCCACGGTCCGTTCCATGATCTGTCGAATACCGCCACCGCTCCCGATGGATTGGTAGTTGAACCGGACGCTCGGATCCACCTTGATGTACTCGTCGAACCACTTCGAGTAGATCGGATAGGGGAAGGTCGCCCCCGTCCCGTTCATCAGCATCTGAGCCGAGACGGGCCCGGGAGCGAATCCCACGGTCAGGACCAAGCCAGCCAGGCCCAGCAGGGCGACCGAGAGGATCAGACTCGCAGGGACATTTGAGCGCATAGCTCACTCCTCCTTTGGGTGTGGTTCATATAGCTACTGGTATGCGATCAGTCTGCCGCCTGGCATGGGGCGGTAGGCTCAGAAGTGCTGGCCGATCATGCGCGTGGCGAAATACCCCACGAGGAGCATCACGGCGCCCAGAACGAAAATCACCAGCCTCAGGGCGAGATCCCTGTCGGCCCGGTAATCGGCGCGCCCCGTGGGTCCCAGGGCATGGGCTTTCGCCTTGCGATAGCGGCTGACCCAGGACACCGCCACCAGGTAGGCGGCGACCCAGGCGAGGAACAAGACGGCGTCCAAGAGTGGTTTCATCGTGATGTCGTCATCCGCAATCAGGATGGTTGCCGCCTCCATCTGCCTGCTCCCTCCCTCGCCTCATGCCACCTGCCCGTTCCGTGCGGCGCAACACGGCCCGTGCCCGGGCGATGACCTCCTTCACACTACACGGCTTCACGATGTAGTCGTCCGCACCCATTTCCAGGACGGCAATCCGGTCCTCCGAACTGCCGACGGCGGATAGGATGATGACGGGGATGTCATGGGTGGCCGGGTTGGCCTTGAGCGAACAGCAGACCTCCCAGCCGTTCATCGTGGGGAGCAAGAGGTCAAGAATGATGAGGTCCGGGTGATACAGGTGGACGGCATGGAGGCCGGCCCGACCATCGCTGGCCGTGGCGACCCGAAATCCTTCTGACGAAAAGCGGCGGGCTAGCAAGTCGGCGACGTCTGGTTCGTCCTCGATGATGACAATGTGACGCATGGATCCTCCCAATTGGCTGAATGGCTGAGGGGAGGATAAGGCTCTTGGATGACGAGCGGATGACAGGCAGGTGAATTCTGAGTGAACTCCGGTGGGCGCCGAACTCTAGGGGCAGGGTTCACCGAGTCTCGCGAGGAAACTGAGGACTCGGGCCTCGATCTCATCGCGAGTGCGCCGAAACACCTCCAGGACGTGCTCGGGGCAACCGGTCGCGGCGGCAGGGTCCTCGAGGGGCCAGTGGATCCGCATCACGCCTGCCGGCAACACAGGACATCGCTCCTCGGCATTCCCGCACACCGTGATCAAGTAGTCCATCTCCGACGCCTCTGCGACATCGAGGCCTTCGGACCGGTGGTTCGAGATGTCGATCCCGCGCTCCTGCATGACCCGGACCGCGTTCGGGTTTAGACCCTTCGGCTCCGTGCCCGCGCTCTTCGCCTCGACTCGCCTTTGGCCTAACACGCGGCAGAAGGCCTCGGCCATCTGGCTGCGGGCGGAATTGCCGGTGCACACGAACATGATGCGGATCGGGCGTTCCATTGATTACCTTTCCCTACGGCTGTGACGCAAAATATCCTGGGCTTCGATTCGAAAGCGTTCTAATTTGAGCCCCTGAAATGTCTGATAAGCCAATAGGTCACCGTGGCAGCCAAAAGAATCCATACGGCAATGATGACAGCAGCCGCCACCCAATTTGTGGGCTTCTGGTCTAGATGTATCGCTCTTTCTCGACACTCCGTGAGTACGGTATCGGGGATCATCCGCCTCACCAACAGAACTCCGAGCGGGATCAACACCAGGTCGTCCAAGTACCCCAAGATGGGGATTGGGTCCGGGATGAGGTCAATTGGGCTAAACGCGTAGCCCACAACGCACGCCGCGAATAACCTGGCATGCCATGGTACTCTCGGATCCTTACAGGCGAGATAAAGTGCATAGACTTCCACTTTGAGCCGTCGTGCTTGCTGTTTCCACGCCTCGATTGCTCTCATTGACCCCCCGGTCTCATGGGCGCAGTTCTTTTATGCCACATCCTGGGCTCGCGCGAAATGCACTGGGCTTCTGGCCCGGTCAAGACGCCGGAGCGGTTTGTTCCCGCTGAGGCTCTCGCCCAGCCACGGCGGGCAGGGTGAAGTGGACGGCGGTGCCCCGGCCGACCTCGCTCTGGATCGCCAGGGTGCCGTGCTGGACCTGGACGAGGTGCTTCACGATGGCTAACCCGAGGCCGGTCCCCCCCAGCTCTCGGGAGCGGGCCTTGTCCACGCGGTAAAAGCGCTCGGTGAGCCGGGGGAGGTCCTTCTCGGGGATGCCGATGCCGGTGTCTTCAACCACGATCTCCACCCAGGGGCCGGGGGACGGGGGTCGGGTGCCAGGGGTCGGAGGTTGTGGTTCTGCCCCTGGCCCCTGACCCCTGACCCCTGACCCCTGGCGGCCGGTGACCGTGACGGAACCGCCCTCGGGGGTGTACTTCACCGCGTTGTCAACGAGGTTCACCAGGATCTGGACCAGGCGGTCGCGGTCCGCCAAGACAAGCGGAAGGTCCTCGGGGAGGGCGGTGACCAGCCGAACCCCCTTCCGCTCGGCCTGGGGCAGGAGGGTGGACACGGCCTGACGGGCCGCCTCCGCCACGGCCTGGGGGCTGATGGTCAGGGGGATTCGCTCCAACTCGATGTTCGAAAGGTCCAGCAAATCGTTCAGGAGGCGCCCCAGCCGCTCGGCGTGGCGGTGGATGATCTCCAGGAATTTCCGGGCCTCCTCCCGGTTCTCCAGGCCGTCGTCGAGGAGGGTCTCGGCATACCCGCGGATGGCCGTGAGCGGTGTGCGAAGTTCGTGGGACACGTTGACCACGAACTCCATCCGGGCCTCCTCCAGGCGCTTGAGCTGGGTGACGTCCCGGAGGGCCAGGACCGTCCCCTGGAAGGCGCCGGCCGCGTCCCGAATGGCCACGGCTGCCCCCGCCAGGATGCGCCGGCGGGGGAAGGCCAGTGTGATCTCGGCGCTGGCTGCCCCCCCCTGGCGAGCCGCCGCCTTGAGGAGGTCGTCCAGCTCGTGGCTCCGGATCGCCTCAAGGGGCGCCTGTCCCAATGCCGCATCCTTCTTGAGGTCCAGCAGGGCTTCCGCCGCCGGGTTGACCAGGGAAATCCGGCCGCGTCCGTCGATCACCATCAGGCCCTCGGCCATGCTCTCCATGATGGTGCGGATGCGCCGGCCCTCCGCCTCCAGTTGGTGCAGGGTCCCCTGGAGATCGGCGGCCATGGCGTTCAGCGCCCCGGCCAGTTCCCCCAGCTCGTCGCGGGAGGCGACCGGGAGGCGCTGGGTCATTTCCCCCTGCGCCACGCGGCTGGCGAACCCGACC
>METI01000130.1:6030-10927 GCA_001771285.1 candidate division NC10 bacterium RIFCSPLOWO2_12_FULL_66_18 | reverse complement strand
TGGCGGAGAAGCGCTATGGCTGCTACCTGAGCTACGAGGCGCCGAACCCGTCCGCCTGGGCGCGGGACCCCGACACCGTTTCCCGCGAGGCGCTCCTGGCCACGCGGGCCTTGCTGCCAGGGACCTGACCTTCCTGGAGCCGACCTGCCGTTCCCGTCCCCCATCCCCTGTCTCAGGCGGGAGCCCGGCTGTCCAGGACGATCCGCCCCCCTTCCATCGTGGGTACCACGTCCGTGACATCCACGCGGGCACATGCCTCCATGTCGGGGCCGAATCCCATTGCCAGCATGCGCCGGCCCCAGGCCGTTTCGGGGAGCAGACGGGGAAGATCGGATCCAAACCGCTTCCAGAGGGCCTGAGACGCCCGGGCCCCGTCCCCCAGAGTGAGCCCCGTCGCCACGCTGACCGCCCGATCCACGATGGCGCCCGCGCAAATCGCGTCCTCGAGCGAGAATCCCCCCTCGTACCCGGAGCACACGATCAGGCTGTCCGCGCCCCGGGCGACGATCCAGTCGCCTACCGCGCTCCGGTTCTGGAACGCGCCGATGGCCACCGCGCGCCCGCCCCCCACGGTCCGCAGGGTCTTGGTCCCATTGGACGTGGTCAGGATCACCTCGCGCCCGCCAACGATTTCCCGGCTGAACTCGCGTGGCGAGTTCCCCAGGTCGAAGCCCGGAATGCGCTGCCCACCCTGCTCCCCCGCCAGGATGGCGGCCGGGGCGGACACGCGGGCTCGCTCTGCCTCCTCAGCGCTCGCCACGGGCAGGATGGATCGGCAGCCGTGCTGGAAGGCGACGACGATGCTGGTGGTGGCCCGCAGGACGTCCACCACGACGGCGCAGAGTTCGGGGCGGGGGCGCACGGCTAGCTCGCGGGGAAGGAGCAGAACGTCTAAACGCATTGAGGATTTGTGATTGTTGATTGGTGATTTTGGTGATCGGCCTGCGCGCTGCTCTTGACTTCCAAACCTCAAGCCCCGACCCGGGATCCCGGCTCTGGCCCCTAACCCCCGACCCCTAGCCCCTATTGTTCACCGTTCGAGGCGGAACAGCAGCTTCTGCTTGCCGATCTCGATCTCGTCCCCGTGCTTCAGGATATGCTCGGAGATCTTCTCGCCGTTGACCCGGATGCCCGCCAGGCCCGCGACGTGAACGATCTTGAACTGCCCCTCCCCCTCGGGAATGATCTTGGCGTGGAGCTTGGCCACGAACATGCCGGAGAGCTGAATCTTGCAGTCTGCCCCGCTGCCCAGCGTGATCTCATCGTCCTCCAGGGCGAGCTTCTTCAGATTCGGCAGGATGAGGCGCGGGCGGAGCCTGGGGGTGGCCACCTCCGGCCGCGTCGCGGCCTTTCCCGCCGCCGCCTGGGCGATGGCGGCCGAATCAATGTACATGGTCTTCTGGCCGACGTCCTGGGCCACCTCGACCCTGGGAGCCGCCGCTTCCTTGGGGAGGCGGTAGATCATCTTGTGTTTCAACACCACGATCTCGTCCCCGTCCCGTAATTCGTGGCTCGTGATCTTCTCTCCGTTGACGAAGGTGCCATTGGCGCTGCCCAGGTCCTCCACGACGGCGCGGTCGCCGCTCCATCGGATCACGGAATGGCGCCGCGACACTCCCACGTTGTCGATCAGGATGTCGTTGCCCGGGTTCCGCCCGATCGTCAGCTCTCCCTTGCCCAGCGAGAAGGTCCCCAGGGACTTCTCCCCCAGGAAGAGTTGGACTTCGGGGATCGGCCCCTTGATGACCGGAGGGGCCGGCACTGGTGCCGCGGGGGGCGGTGCCGGCTCCGGCGGGGCCTCGGGGGTGGGAGCGGTCCCCGTGGACACGACGAAGGCCTCCTCGTCGTCCGCGGAGGCGGCCGGCTCCGGCGCCGCCGCGGATGGCGCCAACTCGGCCGGCGCCGTCTCCATCTCCAGGCGCGGGGCGGCCTCTTCTTCTGCGACCCTGAAGGCGACCGTGAGGAATACCTCGCTCAAGCGTCCGAGCGTCTCGCGGGTGACGAGGGAGGCATCCCCGGCCGGAGCCACTCGCGTCTCCTCGTACACATCCACGGTGACGCCCCCCTGCGGCCGCGTGAACACGTACACCAGGAGCTGCTCGTCGAGGGTCGGCTCCTTCAGGGCCTCGGCCCCCGAGGCCGGGAAGTAGTTCGCCACCGGCTTGCCTTTGGTGCAGATGGTGATCGCCCACTCCTCCCCGGACCGGGTGCCCACGATCGCTTCGGCGCCGCGCGCCGCCAGCTTGTTCAGGACCTCCTGCATGTCCACCAGGTCCGTCGTGAACTGCAGCGCGGGGCGGTGCCGGAACAGCACCATCATGCCCAGCAGCAGCCGCTTGCCCGCGACGAAGAAGGAGAGGGGCGACTCGGGATGCCGCGAGTACGCCGCGAAGAACTCGTGGATCTCGAGGAAGCTGCACGCATTCCCCGCCAGCCGGCCCGCCCCGTACGGGGACCCGTTCACCACGAAGAGGAAGGTGGTCTCCTCCGGGTGGGCCTGCAGGAAGTAGCCGTCGGCGATCTGGCGTTCCTGGGTGATCTTCGCGAAGAGCATGTCGAACTTTACCAGCGGACAGATCTTCGCATCCAGGAGCGTCGCCGTCGCTGGGAACCTGGGACTGGGCATCATGCCTCCTTGCGTCCGGGTGGGCGGGCCGCCTCTGCCGGGGCGAGCATTCTCAGCGCGCGCCGGCCTTGAACGTCAGGATGTGCTTCCCGATGGAGATCCAGTCGTTGGGGCGGAGTTCTGCCTCCGTCACCCGGTGGCCGTTCACGTAGGTCCCGTTCGTGCTCCGGAGGTCGGTCAGGATGACCGACTGGCCATCCACCGCCACGCGGGCGTGTGTCCCCGAGACTCCCATGTGGTCAATCACGATGTCGTTCTCCTGGTGCCGGCCGATAGTGAGGACCGGCCGGTCCAGCGCGTACTCCCGGACCAGCACCCCCTGGAAGCTCAGCACCAGCTTCACCACCCGCCCTCGCCTGCCTCAGCGGCCAAACATCTCCTTGAGCCGGCCCAGCATGCCCTGGGACTGCCTGCGGCTCCCGTAGCCCGACCGCGCCTGGACCAGGAGGGCGGTGATGTTGTCGTCGCCCCCCTTGTAGTTCGCGCGGTCCACCAGGGACTGGCACGCCTTCTCCAGATCCCCAGTATGCTCCCGGGCGATGGCCAGCATCTCCTCATCCTCCAGGAGGTCCGAGAGGCCGTCGGAGCACAGGAGCAGGACATCCCCCGGCAGGGCCGGCTGCTCCACGAGGTCCACCTCCACCGATTCCTTGAGGCCCAGGGCGCGCGTGATCAGGTGGCGGTACTGCGAGGCGTGGGCCTCCTCGGGCGATATGATGCCGTGCTCCACCTGCTGCTGGACCAGCGAGTGATCCCGGGACAGCTGGGCAATCTGATCCTCCCGGATGCGATAGATCCGGCTGTCCCCGACGTGGGCCAGCGCCACGTGATCGTCCACGGCCAGGACCGACACCAGTGTGGTCCCCATGCCGGCGTACTCGCGCCGGCCCTGGGCGGCGGCGTAGATGACCCGGTTCGCCAGGCGAATGCTGCTCAGCAGGCAGTTGGCCTCCCGAGAGCACGTGGCCACCGGCGATCCCACCAGGGCCACTGCCGCGCCTCCCAGGTACTTGGCCATCCACTCCCGGATCGTGTCCACGGCCAGGCGGCTGGCCACCTCTCCCGCGGCGTGGCCCCCCATGCCGTCGGCCACGACATACAGGCCGAGTTCCTGTTCGATGCAGTAGCTGTCCTCGTTGCCCTGCCGCTTGCGCCCGACGTCGGTCCTGGCGGCTGCCACATACTCCATGGCCCGCTATCCTTCCGCCGGACCCGGGGGGGCCGTCACCTGCTGCGTGGCCCCGCCACCGGTCGCCCCCACCCGCGGGGTCAACGGGGCCGCGGGGCGCGGGGCGGCCGGGCCCGCCTGGGCCATGGCCTTGTCCAGCCGATCCTTCAGGGCGCGCAGCGTCTTCGCGAATTCTTCCCCCGTCTGGAAGCGCTGGGCCGGGTCCTTGGCCAGGGCCTTCTCGACCAGCTTCTGGAAGATGGGGGGAATCCGGGGGACGAAGTTGGCCAGGGGGGGCGGCGGGCTGCCGGTGATCTGGAACATGATGGTGGCGATGGAGTCGCCCGTAAACGGTCGCTCCCCCGCGAACAGCTCGTACAGCACCACCCCCAGCGAGAAGAGGTCGGAGCGCCCGTCCACCTTCTTCCCGGCGATCTGCTCCGGCGACATGTAGCTGGGGGACCCCATGACCATGCCGGTCTTGGTCTGGGACGAGGAGACGACCCGGGCGATGCCGAAGTCGGTCACCTTCACCTCGCCGTTCTCCAGCAACATGATGTTGGCCGGCTTGATGTCCCGGTGGACGACGCCGTGCGTGTGCGCGTACTCCAGGGCGTCCGCCACCTTGGCGCAGATCTCCAGCGCCTTGGACCAGGGCGGCAGGTTCCCCTTCTGGCAGAAGCGCTCCAGGTCCTTCCCCGAGAGGAACTCCATGGCGATCCACGCCACGTCCATCTCTTCGCCGCTGTCATAGATGGTCAGGATGTTGGGGTGGTTCAGGCCGCCGGCCGCCTGGGCCTCGCGGAAGAAGCGCTCCTTCACCTCGGGGAGCATCGCCTCTTCCACGTCGTCGAAGTGGACCGTCTTGATGGCCACCGTCCGGTTGATTTTTGGATCCAGCCCCTTGTAGACGATCCCCATGGCGCCCCGGCCCAGCTCCTCGACCAGCTCGTAGCGGCCCAGCGTCGGCCGCTCGACCCCCTCCAGGATGGCGGTGGACTCGCCGCGCCGCGGCCCGCCCATCCCGCCGACGGCGGGACTCGTGGCGGCCGCCTGCACCTTGGTCATGCGATCCGCGATGTCCCGGAAGGCCTTGTCCACCG
>METI01000130.1:0-6019 GCA_001771285.1 candidate division NC10 bacterium RIFCSPLOWO2_12_FULL_66_18 | reverse complement strand
TCGTACACCGTGAGGGCCTTGGCCGGCTGCCGCTTCCGCTCGAAATCCAGGGCGAGATTGTAGAGAACTCCCTTCGTCTCCTCGTCCACGGGGATGCGGGCGAATTTCTCCCACGCCAGGTCCAGCATTCCCTTCCCCTGGAAGGTGAGTCCCAGGAGCTTGTTGGCCTCGTCGCTCTCCTCCTCGACGATCTCCTTCTCGCGCTCCACCCCCAGGAACCGGCGCGAGGTGATGGCCACGTAGTTCAGCGCCACCAGGAGGGCCGGGGTGGCAATGCCCAGCCAGATCCCGCGCGCGGCGAAGGCCGCGAGGCCGGCGGCGATCACCCCGGCGAAGAGTACCGCGCCCAGGACCGAGCCCAGCCCCGCGCCCAGCCTGGGCAGGAGGAACGAGGTGAGGAGCCCCAGGACCAGGACCGCGGCCAGCTCGATGAGGTCGGCCCAGGCCGGGCGTGTGAGGAACCGCCCCTCCTGGATGTTGGCGATGAGGTTGGCGTGCTTTTCCACCCCGGGGAAGACCGGGGCGAACGGCGTCGGCTCCACGTCCCCGATGCCCGGGGCCGTGGCGCCCACCAGGACGATCTTCCCCTGGAACGCCGGCGCCGCGATCTTGTCGTTGAGGACGTCAAAGGCGGAATAGTGGGGGAACGTCTTGGGCCCGCCGTAGTAGTTGAGGAGGAGGCGCATCCGGCCGTCGGTGGGGATGTGCGTGGTTCCCAGCAGGATCCCATCGCCGAAGGCGACCCGGATTCGCTCTCGGGGGATTCCCATGGCCTGGGCCGCCACCGCCAAAGCGAAGTGCGGGAAGTACTGGTCCCGGTACTCCACGAGGAGGGGCTCCCACCGGCTGATGCCGTCGGCATCCGGCAGGCGGTTGATGTGGCCGATCCCGACCGCCGCCTCGCCGAGCGCCGGCAGCGGCCAGGTCATCTCCAGGGCGCGCGGCGCCCCCGCCTGGGCCCGATCCGCCGCGATGGCCAGGTTGGTGAGGGCGCTTCTGGCCGCGAACTCCGGCACGCCCGCAACCTTGCCCGCGGACGGCCCGCCCCGCGCGGCGCCTTCCAGACTGGCGAATCCTGGCAGCAGGACCATGCCGGCCTTCTGCACCGCCCCCACCAGCTTGGCGTCATTATCCAGAGAGGTCCGGAGGTCCCGGAGCGACTCCAGGAACTCCGTCCCGCCCTTCACGCTCCCCAGGGCCTGGAACTTCTCCTCGACCGTCTGAAGGGCCGTGAGACCGCTCTGCTCTTCCGGCTCCGACAGGATCAGGCCCAGGCCGATGACCCTGGCCCCCTTGGCCGCCAGCAGATCCACCAGGGCCGCCATCCGGGAGCGCGGCCAGGGCCAGCGCCCCAGCTTGGTGATGGATTCCTCGTCAATGGCCACGATGGCGATGTTCTGGGCGGGCGCGCGCGAGCCGAACCACTTGAGGCGGAGGTCGAAGAGCTGATACTCGATGCCCTCGAGGAAGGCGGGCCGGATCCAGGCCGTGACCAGGACCACGAGGGTGATGGCCAGGCCGATCACCCACTCGGGAATCCGCCGGGTCACGCGTGTTCGGGCCATGGGGGAGTCTGACGGAGAGGGGATCTGTCGTGTCCCCTCTGTCGCCTCCTAAGGGAACACGTTCCGGGCGCGGCGCCGATAGCTCCGGAAGAGGCCGGCGGCCGCGCAGGTCTTCACCACGTCTCCCGCCAGGAACGGCAGCATACCCTTCGCCAGCGCGGTGGCGGGGGAGAGCTTGAGACTCCACGCCAGCCAGGAGACGCCGCAGGCATAGACCACGAAGCTCCCGGCCGCCATGCTGCCGAGGATCCACAAGAGCCCGGGATCCTCGCGCCGCCGGATGAGCCATCCGACGAGGGCCGTGGCCACGACGAAGCCGATCAGGTAGCCGGTCGTGGCGCCCTGGAGCAGGTAGGCCAGCCCGCTCCCGCCGCCGGCGAAGACCGGGAGACCGGCGACGCCCACCAGGAGATAGGCGGCCTGGCTCAGGGGGCCGAGGGCGGGGCCCAGCGTGGCCCCGGCCAGGTGCACGAAGAACGTCTGCAGCGTGATGGGGACCGGCGTGAACGGCAGCGGGATCCGCACGTGTGCCCCCAGGGCCGTCATGACCACGAAGGCCGCGATCCCGATGGCCGCCGAGACGGCACGTTGCTCCAGCCAGGCTGTCGTCCCGGCGATCTCGGACCGCCGGATCATCTCCCGCTCCGCCATGCCTCACCCTCCGTCCGGATTGGTTTTCGGGTTACTCCGTCTGCTTCAGGGCCACAACCCCGCACCCGCTCTCGAGCACCCCGCGCAACTCGCCCAGCGAGTCCACGCCGAGGTCCGCGTGCTCGGACGATTGCATCGCGGGGTTTCGCAGGAGGACCGTGCGCACCCCCGCCCGGCGCCCGGCCAGCATGTCGAACTCGTAATCGCCGACGAACAGCACCGCCGAGGGCGGCAGGCCCATCTGCCGGCAGGCCAGCCACACCGGCTCCGGCGCCGGTTTGGGCGGCGCATCCTCCCGCGTGACAATTGCGTCGAACCGGAGGCCAAGCCGGGCCAGGACCACCTTCACGCTCCTCCGGCTGTTCCGGGTCACCAAGCCCCGCCGGAGGCTATGCGCCTCCATCCAGGCCAGGAACGGGAGGATCCCATCCATGGGCTCCGCCTGCGCGGCCGCGACCGTCTCGTGCCGTTCCAGGATCGTCTCGGCCCGCGCCCGCTCGGGCGGGGTCAGCGCATCCATCCGCTCCAGGATGAAGCCATGGGTGGTCCCGAAGATCTCCTGCTTGATGGCCAGGAAATCCAGCCGCTGCTGGACCACCACGCCGTCCATGTCGAAGAGGATGCCGCGGATCGGCGCGGGGCGTTTGTTCCCGTCGTGCGTTCTCACCGGATCACGCCAGGAGGTAGCGGACACCGGCGTAGCCGAAGTACAGGCCGAATCCCAGCAGGAGGACGGCGCAGGCGGTCACCAGCCCGCGATACGTCCGGTCGGTGAGCAATCGGCGGCCCAGGGCCAAGGTCAGGCTCACCGACCCGTACCATAGGAGGTCCGAGAGGATGTGGCCGACGTAGAAGGAGAGGAGACCGATCAGGCCCAGCCGCAGCGAGAGCGCGATGTAGCTCAGGCCGATGGTGGCCCACCAGATGATCCAGTAGGGGTTGCACAGCGTCGTCAGGATGCCGGCCAGGACCGGGTGCCGGCGGTCTTCCGCTGCAGTCGTGCCCTGGAGCGACAGGCTTCGCACGCTGCGCAACATTCCCCAGGCCATCCAGAGCAGGACCGCGCCACCCACGAGGGCGATCGTGCCGATCACGGGCCCCAGGACCAGGAGCCTGCCCAGGCCCAGCGCCACGCCCGCCACGAGGAGGACCTCCAGGATGCCGTGGCCCAGGACGATGAGCGGCCCCGCCAGGGCGCCTCGGGTGCGCGCCCGGGTGCTTTCGCCCGGGACCTCGCCGCGCAGGCGCGCAGCCGTCTCGCCGATCGTGACCGTCAGGACCGGCCCCGGCATCATGGCCCCCGAGAGCCCGACGATAAACGACGTGATGGCGATCCCGGCTACACTGTCCATGGATGTCCCTGTGGGATCTGGCAGCTCTCCCGTACGCGCTGCCAACCTCTCGGAAACAACGGCAATGCAAGTGATTATGTATAGCCGCAATCGGGAGGGGGCGCAAGCAAATTTCCGAAGTCTCACGTCGAGGGTGGGCAGAGGTGGCGGGATCGGACACAAAAAACCCGGGCGCTCGGGCGACCGCCCGGGGCGATTCTTGCCCTCGGGGTCGTCTTGCGCGTCGGGCTCTCATTGTTGGGTACGTCGCAGTGCCACGACGAGGGCCTGACGCAGCAGATGGGCGTTTTTCAGCAGCCTGCTACCGCCAATATCCTTCAACCCACACCCGCGTCCAGTACCCGCCGCCTCGCACCCGCTCCTCCCAGTGGCCGGGGACCCACCACCCGTTCTCGTGGTGGCCCTCCACCCACACGCGCTGCCGCTCGGTTGCCGGAACCCAGCGGTCCTCGTAGTGGCTCGGAACCCACGTCCGATATTCCACCACGGGCGGTGGGGCATAGACCACCGGCGGGGCCGGATAGTAGACGGCAGGCGGAGGAGCGACCACCTGCGGCGCTGGATAGGCGACGGGCGCAGCGGCCGCCGGGCCGTTCCCGCGAATGGCATTGAAAAGGATGCCGCCCAGGACGACCGACCCTGCTCCGATGGCCGCCCCCAACCACCGATTGCGGACGGCATGGGAATCCCCGGCCAGGGCCATCGTCGGCAGCAGGGCCAGCACGAGGCTGCCGATGAGGGTAACTGCCAGGACTTTCCGCATCGGGGTCACCTCCTTCCGTCCTCAGGGAAAGCTATCAGCCATCAGCTGTCAGCAGTCAGCCCGGTGCTGAAGGCTGATGGCATACTTGAAGCGTTCATCTCCTTCGACGACCCGGCAGCGATTTTCTTCAAGCCGGGTGGGAATGATCCAGGCGGAGGCGATGGGATCTGCGACCTGGTGTCAGCCAGCCGGTAATGCCCACAGTCCCGCATTATTGCGGGACGGTTATCCCGATGATGAGGACACCCTTCTGGTGGGTCGGGCCCCCGACGAGGACGGTGGCGCCGCGTCGCAGGCGGACCGCGGTGTTCACCAGCGCCTGACCGCCGGGAGAAAGGACGCGGACCGTCAGGCTGTTCTGTCCCGCCTGGATTGCCGTGGGAACGATCTCCAGCCAGCGGTCACCCGGCAGGCCCGCCCGCCAGCCCTGGTTCAGCGCCGCCGTCCCCTGGGGGGCATCCAGAAGCTGGTACATCGAGTAGCGGAACGTCCGCTGGAGATCTGCGGCCAGGCCTCCCAGCCGGCTGTCCACGCCGCCCGGCTCGTTCGCCGCGTAGATCACCTGGACCCGGAGGGAAACCGTCGCCTGGGCTGCAACCCTGGAGGAGGTGATACCCAGGACAACCAGGGGAATGAAGAGAAGTGTGAGCCACGTCCCCCGCAGCGGATGCCGCACCCGGTCACCTCCTGCTGAGGTTACGAGGAAGGTTTCTCGAACACCCAGATGACCTTCAGCGCGCTGTCCGGCGCCTGGAAGACCATGACCGAGGCATCCTCGCCGGCCTCAACCGAAACCACCTCCACCCCGTTGGGCGCACCCGGCGGGCGGGCGGTCCACACCCCCATTTGCCCCAGCGTGAGACCCAGGACGAGGACCACCGCGGCAACCGCCGAGGCCAGGCTCAGCCGGGGATGATCCCAGAACAGCTCGCGCATGGCGGGGCGCGCCGGCCGGGTCGGTGCCGCATCAAGCCCACGCTGGATTCGGCGCTCCACTCCGGACCAGAAGGCTGCGGCCTGATCCGGGGCGAGGGCAGCGCGTTCGGACGTGCGGAGCGTGCCACTCACCAGCCGATACGCCTCGACTTCCCGCCGGCAGGCGGGACAGGCGAGGAGGTCGGCCTCCACACGGGCGCGATCGGCGGGTGGCAGATCAGCCGCCGCAAAGGCCGCCAGCCGTCGGCCCCTGCCCATGGCCCTGTGGAACCAATGCATTGTCGTCATCATATCACCTGAGGTCGCTGAAGTGTTCCCTCATGACCTGCTGCAGCTTCCGCCGGGCGTAGAAGAGGCGGGACATCACGGTCCCCAGGGTACACCCAACCACCCGGGAGATTTCTTCGTAGCTCAGTCCCTCGATCTCCCGGAGGACCAGGACCGCGCGCTGCGCCGGGGGGAGTTGGGCGATCCCGCGGGCGAGCAGGGCCCGGACCTGCTTGGTCTCCAGAACCGTTGCGGGGTCCTCAAGGGCGGCGGGCTCGGCCTCCCCGCCCTCCGGGGCGGCTCGGGTGTCATCGTAGGCGGTGGTGCCGCTTCGGCGCGTCCGCCGGAGGTTGTCGATGGCCAGGTTGACCACGATGCGGTGCAGCCAGGTGGTGAAGCTCGCCTCACCCTTGAACGCCGGAAGCGAGGTGTAGGCTCTGGCGAAGGCCTCCTGCGAGATGTCGAGGGCGTCTTCGCGGTTCCGG
>METI01000129.1:2983-7496 GCA_001771285.1 candidate division NC10 bacterium RIFCSPLOWO2_12_FULL_66_18 | reverse complement strand
CCCTGGGTCCCGAGCGATGGGGAGGCGGCGTGATCTTCGATCCCGCTGGATACGTGGTCACGGTCAGCTACGTCCTGCTCGACGCCGCGATGATCCAGGTGTCCCTCCGCGACGGCCGGGTTGTGCCGGCGAAACTGGTCGGCCTCGACCTCGAAAGCGGCCTGGGAGTGGTCAAACTCGAAGGGGATGGACCGTGGCCTGCCGCCTCCCTGGGGGACTCATCCACGGTGGTCGTCGGTCAGGCCACGGCGACAGTCGGCGTGGACGACGACAATGATCTCGTGGTCACCCAGGGCAGCGTGCAGGAGATCCGGAGTTTCGCCGGCTACTGGGAGTACATGCTCGACCGGGCCTTCGTGGTGGCTCCCTACAATCCGGCTTTCGGCGGGAGTCCCCTGGTGAACGTCCAGGGGGACGTCATCGGAATCACGTCCCTGAAGATTGGGGAGCACCCCTCCGTCAATCTCGCGATCCCGATTGAACTCTTCACCGCATCCAAGGACGAGCTGATCAGTCAGGGGCGTGTCCTGAGCCGCCGCCCCCGTCCCTGGCTCGGCCTCTACACCGTCCCTGCCGGGGAAGGCGTCGTCGTCGCGGGGACCTCTCCCATCGGACCGGCAAAGCAAGCGGGCTTTCAGCGCGGCGACGTGATCGTGAGAATCAGCGGGGAGAAGGTCGCGAGCCAGGAGGACTTCTACCGAAGGCTCTGGCAAGCGCAAGTCGGACAGGAAATCACCCTGGTCGTCTTGCGGGAGTCCGGCTTTCAGGCCATCACGGTCCGCCCGGTTGACCGTTACCAATTCTTCCGGACGACGGGGAACTAGCTCTGGGTGCCATTCGGACTATCTCTTGCCTCTCCTGCGAAGACGGTTCCTACGAAACGTACGAGACGGGTTTCGACCGCATTTCCAAAATTGTTGGGCCTGACCCAAAAATGATCCTAAAGGGGTTCCAGGGGGTCAACCGGAAAGGGGGAGGCGGAGCGTGAAGGTGCTGCCGGCGCCGGGGATGCTCTGGACCTCGATCCGGCCGCCGTGGGCCTCGGCGATGGTCCTGGCGATGCAGAGGCCCAGGCCGGCCCCACCGGCCTCGCGCGAGCGGGCCGGGTCCACCCGATAGAACCGCTCGAAGATCCGCGGCAGGGCCTCGGGGGGAATCCCGATGCCGGTATCCCGGACGATGATTTCCGCCCAGGGGCCTTCCTTGGGGGTCGGGGATCGGGGGTCCGGGACCGGCCCCTGACCCCTGACCCCTGACCCCTGTCGCAGCGTCAGGGTCACCTGGCCGCCGGGCGGCGTGTACTTCACCCCGTTGTCCACGAGGTTTCGCAGCAACTGCTTGAGGCGCTGGCCATCCCCCTGCACGATGAGGGGCTCCATTCCCAGGATCTTCACCCGCACTTGTTTCCCGCGGCCCAGGATCTCGCCCTCCTTGGCCACCTCTTCCACGAGGCGATCCAGCTCGACCGGCCCGGCCTCCCATTGCAGGGCGCCGGCGTCCGCGCGGGAGAGCAAGAGGAGGTCGTCCACCAGGCGGGTCATGGACTCGACCTCTTCCAGCCCACTCTCCAGCACCCGTTGGTACTCTGCAGGGTCCCGGGGGCTCCTCAGGGCAACCTCGATCTCCCCCTTCATGACCGTGAGCGGCGTCCGCAACTCGTGGGAGGCATCCGCGGAGAAGCGCCGCACCTGGGCGAAGGCCGCCTCCAGGCGCGCCAGCATCTCGTTGAGGGTCCGGGCCAGGCGGCCCAGCTCGTCGTCCACCTCCGCCCCATCGAGGCGCTTCCCCAGGTGCTCGGCCTCGATCCGGCGGGCCGTCGTGGTCATCTGGTCCACGGGCCGCAGGGCGCGGCGCGCCAGCAGCCAGCCCCCGGTCCCGGCCAGCGCCAGCGCCAGGGGAACCAGGGCCGCCAGGGTCCACAGGAAGTGCTGGCGGGCCATGGAGAGCCCCTCCAGGGACATCCCCACTTGCAGAACGTTCACCATTCGGCCGCGTTGCACGACCGGAAAGGTCAGCACCCGGACGGGGAACCGCCCGTTGCCCGGACGCGTCTCGAAGGTCGCATACCCCTCTGCGGCGTTCTTCAGGGCCTTCGGGCTGACATGGAGCGGCTCGCCCCCGAATCGAGGCCAGCGTGGATCCAGGCGGCCATCGGGGTCCAGGAACTGATAGAACCTGTCCGTGAATCTCGGCCCGAAGAGTCGCCGCAGCACCTCATCCAGGTCCGGGGGGATCAGTTCCGCGGGCGGCCGATTCGCCGCCTGGACGACTGTCTTGGCGACCCCTTCGAGAGTCGCGTCCACATCTTGCCAGAGCCCGCGCATCAGCAGGCCGTAGGATGCACCGCCCAGCAGGACGAGGGTCGTGGCCAGGATCCCCATGTACCACAGGGTCAGCCGGGCCCGGATCGAGAGTCGTTTCATTTCAGGGATAACCTAACCGCAGATTTCGTCCGCCCGAGGCGGATCTTGCCAGGCCGCATCACCGCCCCTCGCGGCGGATCCGCCCATGGCGCGACAGATTCCGCAGATTTCTTACTCGGCTCTCGGCTCACGGCCACCCAGCCGACGGGCCGCCGGCCAAAAGTCGGCTGGGTCCCCGGCTCTCAGTCGGCTTTCAGAACGTAGCCCACCCCGCGCACCGTGTGGATGAGCTTGCGTTCCCGGCCTGCATCAATCTTCTTCCGCAGGTAGTTCACGTAGACGTCAATCACGTTCGTGCCCGAGTCGAAGGAATAATCCCACACATGCTCGGCGATCATGGTCCGAGTGAGGACCCGGCCGGTGTTTCGCATGAGGTACTCCAGAAGGGCGAACTCACGATTGGTCAGCGAGATGGCCTCTCCCCCACGCGTGACCGTCCGCACGGCCGGGTCCAGGGTGAGGTCGGCGATCTGAAGCACCGGGGCCCGAGCTGCCGTCCCGCGGCGCAGCAGGGCGCGTATCCGTGCCAGCAGCTCGGCAAAGGCGAAGGGTTTGGTGAGGTAGTCGTCCGCGCCGGCGTCGAGCCCCTGCACCTTGTCCTCCACCGCGTCCCGTGCCGTGAGCAGGAGGACCGGTGTCGTCACCTTCGCCTGGCGGAGTTCCCGGACCACCTGGAATCCGGGCTTCCGCGGCAGCATCACATCCAGGACGATGACGTCGTGGAGGCGGTCCAGCCCCATCGCCAGGCCCGTCTCCCCGTCGGAAGCCACGTCCGCGGCGTAGCCTTCCTCCGTGAGCCCCTTACGGATGAAGCTGGCGACCTTCCGATCGTCCTCGACCACCAGGATGCGCATGCCAGGAACCTATGCCGAACCTCTTACCACAAAGACGCCAAGACCCGACCTATCACTTATCCGCAGATTTCGCAGATTACAGATTATTTTCGGAAGAGACCCTCTGAAATCTGCGGAATCTGCGTACTCTGTGGATAAATTCGCAGTCCGACTCCGTCAGCGGTTTGAATGGGAGATCCGATAGATCAGCCCGGCGCGGTCGTCCGAGACGTAGAGGGCGCCGTCCTTCCCCGTGATCACGTCCACCGGCCGGCCCCAGGCGCGGTCCCCCTGGAGCCATCCGGTGGCGAAATCCTGCGGCGCGCCGGGGCGTCCGCCCTGCATGGGAATCCGGATGACCTTGTAGCCCGTCGGGACGGAGCGGTTCCAGGACCCGTGCAACCCGACGAACAGGTCCCCGTGGTGCTCGGCGGGGAACATGTTCCCCGTGTAAAATGCCAGCCCCAGCGTGGCGGAGTGCGCCTGGATCTCCACGGCCGGCAGCGCGGTGGTCTTGCAGAAGACCGGCCGGCCGAAATCCGGATCGGGCACCCGCGAGCCGTTGCAGTGTGGCCAGCCGTAGTGCACGCCGTCCTTCACCACGAGGATGGTATCCGGCGGAAAGTCGTCCCCCAGCCAATCCCGGCCGTTGTTCGTGGCCCACAATTCTCCGGTGCGAGGATGGAAGGTGATCCCGACGGCATTCCGGATCCCCCGGGCGAAGATCCGGCCGCCCGTCCCGTCCGGGTTGAACTGGAGGATCCCGGCGCGGCGCGGATCGCGCTCCTCGCACACGTTGCAGGAGGAGCCGACGGACACATACATCTTCCCGTCCGGGCCGAAGGCGATCGTCCGGGTCCAGTGACCTCCGCCGGGCGGCAGATCGGGGACGACGACCTCGGGCTTGCCCCCCGTCAGGTCTCCCGGGCGGTACGGAAAGCGGACCACGGCGCCCGTCTCCGCCACGTAGAGAAACCCGCGGAAAAAGGCGAGGCCGTGGGGACGGTTGAGGCCATCGGCGTAGACGACCACCCGGTCCGCCTTCCCATCTCCGTCACGATCCGGCAGGGCCACGACCTGGCCGCGGGATGGAATCGACACGAACAGGTCGCCCGACGGGCTCACCGCCATGAAGCGCGGCGCGTCCAGGCCCGAGACGAAGGTATTGATGCGGAAGCCGGGCGGCAGGTGGATCGTGCCCTCCTGGGCGGGAACCCAGGCCGCAGGCGCACAGGCCGCCAGCAGGGCGACCAGGGC
>METI01000129.1:0-2913 GCA_001771285.1 candidate division NC10 bacterium RIFCSPLOWO2_12_FULL_66_18 | reverse complement strand
TCGTATGGATCCCGCCCCGGACATAGAAGTCGCCCACGAGCGTCATGCGGCGGGGCCGGGTCGCCCGGACCAGGTCATCCAGGATGCGATTCGTCACGGCCTCGTGGAAGTGCCCCTCGTTCCGGAAGGACCACAGGTACAGCTTGAGCGACTTCAGCTCCACGCACAGCCGATCCGGGACGTAGCGGATCCGGACCGTGGCGAAATCCGGCTGACCCGTGCGGGGGCAGAGGCAGGTGAACTCCGGGCAGTCAAAGCTGATCTCGTAGTCCCGCTCCGGGTTCGGGTTGGGGAACGTCTCGAGCTGTTTCGAAGGTTTCGTCGGCATAGGGAACTTCCAGTCAGCGCCGGCCACGCCACCAGCCGTCAATCCCCCAGTACTTCCCCGCGCCGCCGACCAGAACCACCAACAGCAGGACGAGGAAGTCCTTGTCGTGGGACGCGGCGGGGCTGGTCCAGCCCTTGGCGAAGAGGTAGTTCCCCACCATGAACATCCCCGCGCCGGCCGAGAATCTGGTCAGCGCCCCCAGGAGGATTGCCACTCCTGCCAGCGTCTCACCCAGCGAGGTCAGGACAGCAAACAGGTGCTCGTATGGGATGACGACGTTGACCAGCCACGCCTTATACCAGGCGTGCGGCGTGCCGACGGCGAATCGTTCGAGTTGCGGCAAGAGGGCGTCGCCCCGGAGGAACCCGCGGCCGATCTTGGCCAGGCCGGTCCACAGGAACCAGTACCCGACGTACAGGCGCGCCAGGAGGAGCGCGATCCCGGGCAAATGCTCGCGCAACTGAGCCCCCGTCTTCACCATGGCCCACCTACCAGGGCTGCGGGTCGGTCAGGACCCGCCGCAGTTGGTCCAGCGTGATATTGCTTCCGCTGACGATCAGGACCACGGTCTGGCCCCGGAAGCGATCCTTCAGCTTCCGCGCCGCGGCCACCGGCGCGGCGCCGGCCGCCTCGGCGAGCTGGTGCCCGACTTCCAGGAGGAATCGCACCCCCTGGCGAAGATCTTCCTCGCTCACCAGGATGATGTCGTCAATGTGCTCCCGAATGATGCCAAGGGTGAGGTCGAAGGGGACCCGGGTCATGAGGCCCTCGGCCCAGGTCGCGGACTCCGGTGTCGGGACCTTCCGCCCCGCCTTCCAGGACAGGTACACCGACGGGGCCTTCTCCGCCTGGACCCCGATGACCTTCACCGTAGGGCTGATGCGCTTGGCCACCAGGCAGTGGCCGCTGGCGCCGCTGCCGCCGCCGATGGGGACGATGATGACGTCCACCTGCGGGAGCGCCTCCATGATCTCCAGGCTGGCGGTCCCCACGCCGGCGATGAGGAGCGGCTCGTTGGCGGGATGGACATAGCGGTAGCCCTCCAGGCGCGCCTGCTCCTCCACCCACTCCCGCGCCTCGTCGAAGTCCCGCCCCCGCAGGATGACCTCGGCCCCCAGGCGGCGCATGGCCGCGACTTTGTCGGGGTTCGCCCCGTCGGGTGCGCCGATGATGGCCTTCACCCCGAACGTCCTGGCGGCATAGGCGACGGACTGGCCGTGGTTCCCCGTCGAGGCCGTGATGACGCCGCGTGCCCGCTCCTCCTCCGTGAGCTGCGAGATAAAGTTGATCCCGCCCCGAACCTTGAAGGCCCCGATGGGCAGGACGGTTTCCAGCTTGAGGTACAGCTCGCACCCCAGGGCCTCGGACATCGCCGCAGAGCGGACCAGCGGCGTGGGCGCCAGATACCGGCTGATGACCTGGCGGGCGCGATAGACGTCCTGGAGCGTGGGTGGCTGCATGGCATCCCCTTTGGCCTGATTTCGCACATCGGGTCATGGCGACGGTACGGGGAAGGATACACCGGCGACGGTCACCGGGCAACCGAATCCCGGGGCTGTCCTGAAGACCGTGCCAAGCGAGAAAGCCGGTTGCTCCCTCCTCCTGGCGCCGCGTATCATCCCTCCGTCATCTTGCCCAGGTTCTCTCGGGGGGCATCGGATTCGAGCCACATTCGTGAGGTGAGGAAGGAGGGACGTATGCGCTTTGCCAATCGGGTTGCAATCGTCACAGGTGCCGCGCGCGGAATCGGGAAGGCCATCGCCACCCGGCTGGCCTCCGAGGGGGCCGCCGTGGTGGTCGCCGATGTGAATCGAGACGCCGCCGGGGTCGCGGCCAAGGAGTTGGAGGCGGCCGGACGGAAGGTCCTGGCCTGCCCCATGGACGTGAGCGATCCGGCCCAGGTGGCCGCCACGGTGCAGTCGGTCCTACAACGCTTCGGGCAGATCGATATCCTGGTGAACAACGCCGGCATCGTGGGCGAGGTGATCCCGGTTCACGAGACCTCGGACGCCGAGTGGCATCGGGTGCTGGCCGTGAACCTGCACGGCGTCTTCTACTGCAGCCGCGCCGTGCTGCCCGCCATGCTGTCCAGGAAGTGGGGGCGGATCGTGAGCCTCGCCTCGGTCGCCGGCAAGGAAGGGAACCCCAACATGGCGGCCTACTCTGTGTCCAAGGCGGGGGTCATCGCCTTCACCAAATCCCTGGCCAAAGAGGTGGCGCGGGACGGCATCACCGTCAACTGCGTGACCCCGGCCCTCACCGACACCGACATGGCGCGAAGCTTTACCCCCGAGCAGCGGGCGCTCCTCGCCAGCAAGGTCCCCATGGGACGCCTGGCCGCCCCGGAGGAAATCGCCGCGGTCATTGCCTTCCTGGCCTCGGACGACGCCAGCTTCGTCACGGGAGCCGTCTACGACGCCTCCGGCGGTCGGTCGGATTACTGAGGCTTTCTCTACAGGCCCCCCACTATGTGGAGATGCTGCCAGACCCCCCGCAAGTGGGGACGATGCCGAACCGGGGCAGAACCGCCTTGACGTCGGGGCGCCGTGGGCATACTCTTTCGCCCGGAGACGGAAATTTCGCCG
>METI01000128.1:317-5967 GCA_001771285.1 candidate division NC10 bacterium RIFCSPLOWO2_12_FULL_66_18 | reverse complement strand
CGTGTTGGCCACCACTGCGATGGCCCGGAGCAGCCCCCGCCGGTGGTAGTCCTCCAGGCCGATGCCGGCTTCGCCGTTCAAGGCCGAGACATTGTTGCGGATGACGGCCGGCCCGCCGCCGACCACGATGCCCGAAGAGGTCCGCGAGCCGACGACCACGTTGCGCTCGACGAGGCTGCTGCTCACCAGGTCCCGCGCGCCGAACACCATGATGCCGGGCCCCTTGGTGTCGCTGATGAGGTTGCCCCGGATGACGGCGGACGAGTTGAGCTTGACCTCGATCCCGTAGCCGATCTCCGGGTCCGGCGCCGTCACGCCGCGGATGTGGTTGCCCTCCACCACGAGGCCCGTCACGACACACGTCAGGCCGTTGTGGCAGCCGAAGTACATCGCCGTGGCCTTCGAGTCCCGGATGACGTTACGGCGCACCGTGAGGCCGTGGAGGCTCGAGTGATTCGCCACCACGGCGATCCCGCCCAGCCCGGTGAAGCGGGAGTCCTCCACCACCACGCCGTTGGCGGCGAAGATGCGCACAGCGTCCACGCTGTTCTGCGTGGGGCCGAACTCGAGCCCTCGGATGACGACGTGGCTGGCCCGCACCTCGAGCACGTTGGTCATCCGCCCATCGTAGACGATGCGGGGCGGGCGCGCCGGCTCCGCCGCGCGGATCACCAGCGGGGCGCCCGGCTCGCCGCCCCGGCGGATCGTGCACGGGCCCTGGTAGTCGCCCGGCCTGAGGACCAGCTCCTCCCCGGGCGTCAGCCGATTGATCTCGCCGCAGAGGTCGGCCTCGGGGCCGATCTCGCGCGCGGCGGATGGGGAGGCCGCCAGTGCGAACAGCGCGACCATGGTCCCGGCGGCGGCGGTCCGGCCCAGCGTCTGTCGTGGCATCGATCACCCATTATACGGGCCGTTGGTGGGCTCGTGGGTCCTGGTGCGACACCATCGGCGGTCCTCCTGCCCCCAAGGTGATGATGGCGGGAGGCTCCCAAGCGCCGTTCTTGGCTCAAGTGTCGGGCTGTTTGACAGACCTCAGAGGGCAGGCCTGAGCCTCGGCAGCCAAACTGGCCGGCCGTCGGAGGAGTCGATGGCTAAGTCCTTATAAAACGGTGACTTTTCTGCGGGATTCCGTGGCCTGGCCGATCATCGTGGGTCTCGATCAGTCATCGCCACGCCCCTTGTGCGCGGAGCTTTGGTGGCCGGTGCAGCCTGAAAACGGCCAATAGATAAACATTGGCTTGTTTTTCAGATACTTACGATTCGCGCCTGATCTTGGCTAACGTCGCGGCTGGCGCGGGGGGGTGTCGACGGGGGCGACAGTCCAGCAGCAGCCGCTATGAAGCGTATCGTAAGTGCCTGATATCTCATGAGATGCATCGGTGGTCTGAGGCTTGCAATCGTCACGGATCGCGATGGCACAGACAGGGTTTGCGACGAGGAGTGCCCCCCCCAAACTGGAGCGGAGAAAGCCTATGACGCGCAAAATTTCGGCCTTTCTGGCCCTGCTGGCCGTGGCGGCGCTGATTGTAGTGGCTCCCACCCCGGCTCCCGCCCTCACGCTCGAGGACGTAACCGTGACTTGGTTCAACCCTCTCGGGCCGGGCATCGCTACTGTCACCAACCCGTTCGTAGAGGGCGCCGGGAACGCAAGAAACTTCGAGGTTCGGTGGGGGGCACCCAGCGCCGACCCAACCCTGCAGAGCGGGCTCGGTTTCGATCCCCTCTTCCCGCCCTCGAGCGAGGTGCCTATCGGGTTGAATTTTACTCTTGGCACCCTGTTCCATTTCAACAACCCGATCTTCCTCGGGAGTCAGCTCACGTCTGTTGACCTTACGCTTGGGGCGATCTTCACCAGCGCCATTCCCGCACTCGCCGAGTTCACTTTCCGCATGCTGATCAACGAGACCCCGAACAACGGGTCCCCCTGCGACGAGGGCGGAGCGCAACCCTGCCGGGACGCGATCCGCTTCACCAGCCTGGACGTTGTGCCACAGACGTTCACGGTCGACGGAGAGACCTTCACCCTCGTCCTGATCGGTTTCGGGGCGGACGGCAGCCAGACCACGTTCTTCTCGCCAGAGGGCGGAACGAACAGCACGCCCCTGATCGCCCGCATTGAGCGGCCGAGGGTTCCCAACCCGAGCGCGCTGCTGCTGATTGGCCTCGGGCTGGTCGGCTTGGCTGGGATCAGCCGGATCAGGAGCCGCCAGAACTAGGCCGGCGCCACAGATCTCGCAGCAGCGTAGACAAGACAGCGCCCCGCGACCACGCGGGGCGCTGTTGTTATCTGCGTGGTACCCCGCACACCCATGTCCGCTCCGGCCCGGAAAGAACGGGCCGCTTTTCGTGCCTATCCGCTCCCGCACTACCCGACTCGCCGTCAACCTCACCTTCCTCATCCTCTGGTCGGCTTCACTCCTCCAGCCTTGAATGACCTCCATGATCGCGGCTGTTGCGGCCAGCAGCTCTCCGGACACGTCACCTTCGCCGCATTCCGACCATCAGCAGCGACGGCACGAAGGGATCAAAGCTGACGGACACGAACGGGGCGTACTCGGCAGCAACCCGGTACTAGAGGGTGGGCGGCAACTCGAGACCACGGCCAGGCCAAAAGCCAGCCTCCCTACCCGCCGAGCTGCTTGATCACATCGTTGATCTTCTCCGCCTGGCCCAGCTTGGGGTCGAGCTGGGCCGCCCGCTTGAGCGTCGAGACAGCGTCCTGCTTCTTGCCCAGGCGCGCGTAGGTCATCCCCAGGTGGTACCGGATGGTGCCGTTGTTTGGCGCGCGCTCCACCGCGCTGAGCAGCGCCTTCTCCGCCTCCGGAAAGGCGCCGCGGCGGTAGTGCACCCAGCCCAGCGTGTCCAGCACCTCGGCGGACTTGGGCGCGAGCCGCTCGGCCTTGGTGGCCAGCGGCAGCGCCTCGTCGGGCTTCTTCCGCACCTCGGACAGGAGCCAGGCCAGGTTGTTGAGCGATGCCACGTCGTTGCCGTTGAGCGTCAGGGCGCGCTGGTAACTCTCGGCCGCGCGGTCAGGCTGGTTCAGCTGCTGGTATGCCTGGCCGAGGCCGCGATGGGCGTCGACCAGGTCACCCTTCAGCTTGAGCGCCGAGTTGAACGCCTCAATGGCCTCCTGGGGCTTCTGCTGGGCGATGAGCACCGTGCCCATGAGAAGCGGCGGCGCGGGGCTCTTGGGCTCGCTCTTCTGCAGGTCGCGGGCGAGCCGCAGGGCATCGGGCAGCCGCCCCTGCTGCGAGTAGAGCGCGCCCAACCGGAACTTCACGTCCGTGCGATTGGGGTTGACCTGGAGCGCGGTCTCGAGGTGCTTGGTGGCCTCCTCGGAGCGCCCGCTCTGGAGCAGGTACCCGGCCATGAACAGGTTGGCGTCCACGTGGGAGGGGTTGCTACGGAGCACAGCTCGCGCGTAGTTCGCCGCTTCGTCCCGCCGGCCCTGCCGGGCGGCGATGCCCGCCATCAGGAGATTGGCGTCGGTATGCGCGGGCGCCAGATCAAGGATCACCTTGAGCTCAGCCTCCGCCTGCTTGTCCTGCCCGATGGCCAGGAGCCGGCGCACCAGCCGCTCGCGGGCCACGACGTCCTTCGGATTGGCCTTGACCGCCGCTCGGAGCTGCTCGATCTCCTTGAGCTGCTCGCCTTGGTCGGGCCTCTGACCCAAGAGGAGGGCCAGCTCGGCCTTGGCCTGGCTCAACTGCGGGTCGATCTTGATGGCCTCCTTGTACGCGGACTGGGCTTCGGGCACCCGCCCCGTCTGCGCGTACGCTCGAGCGAGCAGGTACTGGGCGAACGCCGACTTCGGATTGGCCCGCGCGACGTCGACGAAGTCCTTGAGAGCGTTCGGATCGCCCTTGGCCAAGAGCGCCTGCCCCCGGATCAGCCGGGCGCCGGCCAGGTCAGGGTTGGCGGCGAGCTGCTCGCCGGCGCGGGAAATGACGTCGTCATATCGCCCCTTCTTCAGGTACATCTCGGTCAGCCCGAGCGTGAAGGGAATCTGGCGCGGGTCGGCCTTGACCGCCGCCTCGAGGACCACGATCGCCTGGTCGTAGCGCGCGAGACGGTCGTAGAGGCCGGCGATCAGGAGGACCGCGAGCGGATGGCCCGGCTGCTCCTTGACCGCCGCCTGAAGCTGCGTGATGGCTTCCTCGTCCTTGCCCTGGGAGAGGGCGATCCTGGCCAGGCCCAAGCGCGGCTCGGGGGCCTTCGGGTCCAGCTCCACGGCCTTCCGGTACGCGGCCACCGATTTGTCCCTCTGCTGGTCTCGGAGGTAGAGACCGCCGAGGAGCGTCTGGAACTCGGAATTCTTCGGCTCGCGCGCGACGAGCCCTTCGACGAACTGGATCGCTTCCTTGGGCTTCTTCTGCTGCAGGAGCAGGCCGGCCTTGGCGCGCGCGGCGCGCAGCGACTTGGGATCGGCCTGAAGGGCCGCGTCGAACTCCTTCAGCGCCGCGTCCGGGTTCTTGTCCAACTGCGCAAGGCGGCCCAGGGCCAGGTGCGGTGAGGCATCGGTCGTACTCAGCGCGGACGCGCGGGCGAACATCTCGCGCGCCGCCTTGGTGTCTCCGCGCCGGGTGTAGATCTGGCCCATCAGGACATAGGGCTGACCGCTTTCGGGGGCGAGCCGCTGAGCGGCTTGCGCGGCCTTCAGCG
The DNA here is from genome assembly GCA_001771285.1 of candidate division NC10 bacterium RIFCSPLOWO2_12_FULL_66_18. Taxonomy (GTDB): domain Bacteria; phylum Methylomirabilota; class Methylomirabilia; order Methylomirabilales; family 2-02-FULL-66-22; genus 2-02-FULL-66-22. Next base: position 1,305 of record METI01000128.1, on the reverse strand, counting down.
CCTCGTCCGTCTTCCCCAGCAGCATCAGCGCGAGCCCGCGCTCGTCGTAGTAGGTGGGGATCTTGTCGGCCTCCTTGGCGACGCGGTCGAGCTCGACCAGCGCCTCCTTCGGCTTGCCGATCCGCGAGTAGGCCGCGGCCAGCTGCAGCAGTACCATCGCCTCGTTGGGAACCTGTCGGGCCAGCTCCTCGAACTGCGCCGCGGCGAGATCGAACTTGCCGTTGATCATGTACGCCGCGCCGAGGAGATAGCGCGGCTGTACGAGCTTGGGAAAGCGTCCAACGATCGGCTCGAGAAGGCGCTGGGAGTCACCGGGGCGGTTCGCCTGGAGGTAGTAGGTCGCCAGCCCCATCACCACGTTGCCCGAGCGGGCACGCGGATCCACCCCCTCGAGCTCCTTGATGGCCTCGGCGACCTGCCCTGTCCTCGCCTTGACGGCCGCAACTCCCAGCCGAGGGCGCGGATCGAGCGGCTTCAGCTGCCTCGCCTGGTCATACAGCTTGGCGGCCTCGTCGTACTTCTTCCGGCCGAGCTGAATGCTTGCCAGCCCGAGAAGGCTCTGGAAATCCTGGGGCTGCTTCGCGAGCACGGCGCGGTAGGCGGCCTCGGCTTCGTCGAGCTTGCCGAGCCGCAGGAGCACTGCCGCGCGGACCTGGTCGGCCTCGGCGATGGCGCCGGCCGGGGCGCTCTCCACGATGGCCAGCGCCTCGCTGGTCTTGCCCTGACCCAGGAGCGCCGCGGCCTTGATGCTGAGCGCTTGGGAGTTCTGGGGATCCCGCCCCAAGACCTTATCGGCTGCTGCCAAGGCCTCCGAGGGCACGCCGAGCTCGAGATAGATCCGGCCGATGTCGAGGGCCAAGGGGGTGGAATCGGGAGACAGCTTCTGGGCCCGCTCCAGCTCACGGAGCGCATCCGCGTGCCACGCCTTGGCCGCATACGAGCGGCCCAGGGCGTGGACCGCCGGGACGAAGTTCGAGTCCACCTGCAG
>METI01000128.1:0-168 GCA_001771285.1 candidate division NC10 bacterium RIFCSPLOWO2_12_FULL_66_18 | reverse complement strand
GGATTCCGCGCACCGCCTTGCCCGATGTGGTCACACGCGCCCCCGACTGGTGGAGGAGCCCCGCTCCTCCGGAATGAGTGGCCTTTTACCGACCCCCGAACCCGCTACAGCTGGAGGAATTTGACTTTACCATAAATGCCTGCCCGAATTAGGGTTCACCCCCCTCGT
>METI01000127.1:5254-29449 GCA_001771285.1 candidate division NC10 bacterium RIFCSPLOWO2_12_FULL_66_18 | reverse complement strand
CCGCCTCCTCGGCATTGACGGCCCCGAGATCCCGCACGAAGACAAGCCGGGTTAGGCCTTCTTCGAGGAAGTGCGGGGTTCCCTGGACCACCTGATCGGCAGGAAGACGGTCAGGCTGGACGCCTACGGGGCTGAAACGTTCATGCAGGCCCTGGCTGTGACTCGGGAGGGCGGGTGAACGTTATCTTCTGATGTTGGTAATGAGGTGCATCGCGTGGGGACCGTGCCACAATGTGGGTGTGAAGGGCAAGCAGGAGAGCCCGCGGGCATTCAGACGGCCACTAAAAGTTCGGCGCGCTGCCTACCGTCCGTTTCCCCCGTCCCCGGATCGCCGCCAGGGCCCAGCCCACTTCCTCGCAGCGCAAGGCCGCAGCCGTGCCAGCGAAGAGCGCCGCCGCCACGGCCATTTCGCCGAGGAGGAGGGCGGCCTTCGGGAGCACCCGGGGGACGGCCAGGACGTCCCACCACCCCTGCGAAAGAATCCCCCACACCGCCATGGGCAGGCACGCCACGGCCACCCTGGCCGCCGCCAGGAGCAGCCGGCGGCCTCCCAAGAGGCCGATGCGGCCCCGCAGGCGCATGAACAGGAAAAGGAAGTTGCTGGCGGACGCCAGGGCCGTCGCCAGGGCGAGGCCCGTGGCCCCGAACCGTCCCATGAGCAGGACGCTGGCGACGATGTTCACCGCCACCGCCAGCATTCCTGTCGTGACCGGGGTCCGGGTGTCGTGCATCGCGAAGAAGGCCGGAGCCAGGATCCGGTTGCCGATGTAAAAGGTGAGCCCCAGCGCGTAGCCCACCAGGATCTCGGCGGTGAGCAGCGTGACCGGCCGGGTGAAGGCGCCCCGCTCGAAGAGGACGTGCAGGATGGGCACCCGGAACACGATCAACCCCACGATGGCCGGCAGGGTCAGGAAGAAGGCCAGGCGCAGGCTGCCCTGCAGGGCTCCCTTCATGTCCCCGACCGCGTCCTTGGCTATGGAGGCGGCCATGACCGGCAGCGCCCCCGTGGCGATGGCGACCCCGATCACGCCGATGGGAAACTGCACCAGGCGGAACGCGTACGTCAGGGCCGCCACGCTGCCCTGGGCCAGGAACGACGCCAAGAGCGTCCCCACGAAGACGTTGATCTGCGTGATGGCCAGCCCCGCCACCCCGGGCGCCATCAGGCGGGCGATCTGCCAGACGCGTGGGTCCCTGAAAGCGACCCGGAGCCTCGGTCGCCACCCGCGGGCCATCGCGGCCGGCACCTGGATCAGCAACTGGCCGGCGCCCCCCACCAGGACCGCGATGCCCAGGGGGAGAACGGGATTGCGGGCGCCGGGGGTGACCAGCAGGGCGGCGGCGATCATGGCGATATTCAACATCGTCGGGGAGAGGGCCGGCGCCAGGAAGTGGCCCAGCGAGTTCAAGATCGCCATGAAGAGGGCGGCCAGGCCAACCAGGAAGATATACGGGAACATCACCCGGAGGAGCTGGATGGTGAGCTCGAGTTTGCCGGGGACCTCCGCGAAGCCGGGCGCCAGGAGCCGGACGATCGCCGGTGCCAGCAGGACCCCCAGGAGCGTCACACCCGCCAGGACCACGACCAGGGTGCCCATCACGGCCGAGGCGAGGTCCCACGCGGCGTCCCGGCCCTCCCGGGTCGCGGTCCGGGTGAAGGTGGGAATGAAGGCTGCGGAAAGGGCCCCCTCCCCCAGGAGTTCGCGGAGGGTGCTGGGAATCCGGAAGGCCACGAAGAAGGCGTCGGCCAGCATGCCCGCCCCGAAGAGCCAGGCGATGGCCATGTCCCGGACGAAACCCAGGAGCCGGCTGAAGAGCGTGGCCACGCTGACCACACCGGCGGCCGAGGCGATCTGCCGCACGTGTCCGGCTTCGGTGGTCATGAAGGGCTCGGGTCGAATGGCATGAGGCCTGTCCGTGAGACGTAAGACGTGAAACGTGATGGGGAGCTGCCGGTCTGGGCCTTCACGTTTTACGTTTCACGTTTCACGTGTTCCGGGAGAAACCCCTTGACATCCCCGTCCCACTCCTCTACAAGAAGAGCGCCCTCCGGGGCACCGCAGGTGCCTCCGGAGGTGTTCCCGCCAGTTCATTACGCAAAGGAGCCGGGATCATGCCGATCATCAAATCCTCCATCAAGGACCTGCGGCGGACGGCGCGCCGGAGCGCGGCCAATCGGGCTGCCAAGAGCAAGCTCCGGTCCAACCTGAAGCGGGTCCGATCCGCCATCACCGAGAATCAGGGCCAGGCCGCATCGCAGGCGATGGCCGCGGCCACGCCCGTCATCGACCGCGCCGTGAGCAAGAGGATCCTCCACAAGAACGCCGCCGCGCGGCACAAGTCCCGCCTGATGCGCCAACTCAATCGCCTGACCAAGCCTGCGACATCCTAGCCGGCCCGTCCCCTCCGCCGCCCTTCACAATGACTAAAGACCGTCCATGAGCCGCGCCACGATCCGAGCCGCCAGGTCCTGCGCGGCGCGCGCCGTGGCATCCTCCTCCGCCGCCCGGGTGGCCACCACGCCGGCCCCGGCGGTGTAAAAGGCCTCTCCGACGATCTCCTCCTTCAGGAGTACCTTGTCCCCGCCCCGTTCGGCCAGCCGCAGGGCCAGGGTGACTCGGACGCGGAACCGGCGGCCGATGTCGGCCCGTTCGAAGGCGATGGGATCGTTCTGATAGGCCGTCAGGCTCCCGCCCAGGACGGCGTCGGCGGCCTCCGGTGGGGCCAGGCGCACCCGGCCATCCTGCTGCAGCCGCCGCAGGATGGCCGCGCCGACAAGACCCTGGAGGCCGGGCCGGAAGGTATCGTTGGTCAGGGCCGCCAGGTGGAGGCGCTGGAGTTCGCGCGGCAGGTTGCCGACCCCCCCCGGATGATAGCCGCACCCGGCGAGCAAGAAACCGCACCCGAGGGCCAGCATGAGCAGGCGCACGAATGGCCGGGATGTCCGGCCGCGCTGGGGTGACCGACGAATCCGCATGCCGTGGGGGTCAGGCGGCGACGACGATGTTGACGAGTTTGTCCGGGATGACGACCACCTTGCGGACGGCCTTGCCCCCGGTCCACGGCTGGATGCGCGGGTCGGCGAGCGCCAACGCCCGGAGGCGATCCTCCCCGGTTCCCCGGGGAACCTGCTGCCGGCTGCGGACCTTGCCATTCACCTGCACGACCACCTCGACCGTATCGGCCTGGGCCAGGGCCGCATCCGCGACGGGCCAGGGCCGGCGGAAAATGCTCTCGCGGTGGCCCAGCAGCTCCCAACCTTCCTCTGCCAGGTGCGGCGCGAAGGGGGCCAGCATCGTGACCAGGGCGCTGACGCCCTCGGCGAACGCCAGGATCACCTCGCACCGGAGCGGCGCGAGGTCGGCCGCCTTCGGCGGGGCGGCACCGAGTTCCTCCTGGAACTTGCCCAGGGCGTTCAGGAGCTCCATGAGGGCTGCGAGGGCCGTGTTGAAGTGGAACGCGTCCTCCAGGTCGCGGGTGACCCTGGCGATCGTCTGGTGGGTCATTCGCCGAAGGGCACGGACCGCCTCGGTGTGGACCCCGCCGTCCCAGGACAGATCCCGGGCGGCGCGGATCCAGGCGGCGCGATCCTCCACCAGCCGCCAGACGCGGGTGAGGAATCGGAACGAACCCTGGACGCCCTCGTCCGACCACTCCAGATCCTTCTCCGGGGGCGCGGCGAACAGCGAGAAGAGCCGGATGGTGTCGGCCCCGTAGCGCTCCAGGAGGTCATCGGGGTCCACCACGTTCCGTTTGGACTTGGACATCTTCTCGGTCCGCCCGATCTCCACCGGCCGCTGGCACTCGGTACAGCGTCCCTGCGTGTCCACCTCGGCGGGCAGGCGGTAGCCGTGCTCGGGGCAGCGGTAGCTCTCCTTGCAGACCATGCCCTGCGTCAGCAGGTTGGTGAAGGGCTCGCTCACGCTGGTCAGGCCCAGGTCGCGGCACACCTTGGTGAAGAAGCGCGCGTACAGCAGGTGCAGCACGGCGTGCTCGATGCCTCCGATGTACTGGTCCACCGGCATCCAGTACTGCACCTTGGCTGGGTCCAGGGGGCGTGTCGTCTCGTGGGGGCTGGTGAAGCGGAGGAAATACCAGGAGGAGTCCACGAAGGTGTCCATGGTGTCGGTCTCGCGCCGCGCCGGGCGCCGGCACGCGGGACACGTGGTCCGCACAAAGTCCTCGACCCGCGCCAGGGGGGAGCCCCCGCTCATGGTGATGGCCACGTCCTGGGGCAAAATCACGGGGAGGTCCTGTTCCGGCACGGGCACGCTGCCGCAGGCGTCGCAGTACACGACCGGGATGGGCGTCCCCCAGTACCGCTGGCGGGAGATCAGCCAGTCGCGGATCCGGTAGTTCACCGCCCGCTTGCCGTTCCCCTGCTCCTCCAGGAACTGGCAGACGGCCAGCTTGCCCTCCTCGCTCGGCATGCCGCTGAAGGCACCGGAGTTGACCATGCTGCCCTCTCCCTCGTAGGCGGCCTCGAGCCGCTCGCCCTCTCCCGGCGCCTCTCCCGGAGGCTGGATCACCACCCGAATCGGCAGGCGGTAGAGGCGCGCGAAATCGAAGTCCCGCTGGTCGTGGGCCGGCACCGCCATGATGGCCCCGGTCCCGTACTCCATGAGGACGAAGTTGGCCACCCAGATGGGGATGCGCTCCCGGGTGAGGGGATTGACGGCGTAGGCGCCCGTGAAGGCCCCCTCCTTCTCCGCCGTGGCGTCAGTCCGCACGGTCTTGTCCGCGCGCCGCATGCGCGCCGCGACGTCCCGTACCGTGGACTCCTGGGGCGTGCCGGCCGACAGCGACAGGGCCAGGGGGTGCTCGGGCGCCAGCACCATGAAGGTGGCGCCGAACAGCGTGTCGGGCCGCGTGGTGAAGATGCGGAGGCTCCCGCCGTCCGCCAGGGGGAAATCCACCTCGGCCCCCACGCTTTTCCCGATCCAGTTCCGCTGCATCACCCGGACCCGCTCGGGCCAGCCCGTCAGGCTCTCCAGGTCCCCTAGCAGCTCCTCCACGTAGGCCGTGATCTTCAGGAACCATTGCTCCAGGTCCTTTTGGACCACCGGCGTGTCGGTGTGGCGCCAGCAGACGCCTCCCTCGGCCTGTTCGTTGCTGAGCACCGACTGGCACACCTCGCACCAGTTCACGGGGGCGCGGCCCCGGTAGGCCAGGCCCCGCTCCAGGAGCTTCAGGAAGAACCACTGGTTCCAGCGGTAGTAGGCGGGATCGCAGCAGGCGACCTCGCGGGACCAGTCGTACGAGAACCCCATGCGGCGGAGCTGCGACCTCATGTAGGCGATGTTGTCGGTGGTCCACTTGGCGGGGTGGACCCCGTGCTCGAAGGCCGCGTTCTCGGCCGGGAAGCCGAAGGCATCCCAGCCCATGGGATGCAACACGTTGAAGCCGCGCATGGTCAGGTAGCGCGCCACCACGTCGCCGATGGAGTAGTTGCGCACGTGCCCCATGTGAATCTTGCCCGAGGGGTACGGGTACATCTCCAGGCAGTAGTACTTCGGCCGCGCCGGGTCTTCCGTGACGGCGAAGGCACCGTGCGCCTCCCAGACCTTCTGCCACTTCGCCTCGATGCGGTTGAAGTCGTAGCCACGAGCCATGCAGACCCTCCGGTCACCGATCGGTTGTATGTAGCATGAGTCCTCGGCCTTGGCAAGGGTGCCCGTCGCCTGCAGGATCAAGAGCGTTCGGTCGTTCGAGCGTTCGGGTGTTCGGCTGTTCTCGAACGCCCGAACCATCGAACCCTCGAACCCCCGAACGCATTGGGGCGGGTGTCAGATGGCGAGGCGGCCCTCCAGCTCGCGGATGCGGTCTTCCAGAGCCGCGATGGCCTGCCGCTTCTCGCGGAGCTCGGCGAAGTGGCGGATCGCCCGGCGGACCGCCAGGACCACCAGCTCGTGCTGGAGCCCCTTCAAGATGAAGTCGAAGGCGCCGAGCTTGAGGGCCGTGATGGCGTTCTGGGAGCTGGGGTGGGCGGTGAGGATGATGACGGGGAGGTCGGGCGCGCGTTTCCGGAATTGCTCCAGGGTCTCCAGGCCGGAGAGCCCTGGCATCATGATATCCAGCACCACGGCCTCTACCGCATGCTGGGTTGGCGCCGCCAGCGCCTCCGTCCCGCTGGCCACCGCCACCACCCGGAACCCGCGCTCCACCAAGAGGTCGCCATAAAACTGGCGCGTGAGCGCTTCATCATCCACCAGCAGGATCACGGGGGCGGCGCGATCTCCGCCCTCGCGGGAAGGGTCCGGGGGAAAAGCGCTTGTCCCTTGCAGCGTCCGGCGCCGATGACTGTGGCGGGCCACCTCCAGCTCGTGCAGATAGGCCAGCGTCCGGTCCAGATCCTGTCGCAAGTGGCGCACCCGCAGCATCGCCTCCACCCGGGCCAATACCTCAGAGGGCTGGATCGGCTTCGTCAGGTAATCGTCGGCGCCCAAGGTCAGGACCCGTTCCTTGATGCCGAACTGGTCCAGGGCCGTGATGACGATGATCGGGATGTGGGCCGTTCGCTCCTCCGCGCGCAGCATTTCGCAGACCTCGAACCCGCTCACCCCCGGCATGATGAGATCCAGGAGGATGACCTCCGGCAGATCCTCCTCCACCGCCTGGAGCGCCTGGCGCCCATCGCTGGCCTTGCGGATCGTGTGACCGGCGGGCGCCAGGATGCCCTCCAGCAATTCCAGGTTCTCGGGCTCGTCATCCACGACCAGGATGGATGGCATGGGTCGCCTCCCTTGGTGCGCTTGCGCCGCGGCCACCAGGCCGCCTCATTCTACCGAACCGGGGGCGTCTGACAAGTCAAATCTCCTGCCACCCATGAGGCCGGCCTGCCGGGAAAGGCTCAGTACTGCACCTCCACCAGGCACAACCCGTGCGGGGGCAGCGTCTTCCCGGCCCGCCGGCGGTCGCGGGAGGCCAGCGCCGCCTCCACCTCGGCCGGGTCCTGCCTCCCCCGCCCCACCTCGAGGAGGGTCCCAACTACGATCCGCACCATGTGCTGGAGAAAGGCGTTCGCGGTGATCTCGAAGTGCCACAGATCGCCCGCGATCCGCCAGGAGGCATCCAGGACGGTGCGCACCGGCGTCCGGGCCGTGCAGCTCGCCGCGCGAAACGCGGAGAAGTCGTGCGTGCCGACCAGGATGCGGGCCGCCCGTGCCATGGCCTCGTGGTCCAGGGGAGAGGGCACGAACAGGGTATGCCGGGCCAGCCAGGCCGAGGGGTAGTCCCGGCGGAGGAGCGTGTAGCGGTACGTCTTGGATCGGGCCGAGCGGCGAGCGTCGAAGTCCGTGGGGACTTCCTCGGCGTGGCACACCACGATGTCCCGGGGCAGGCTGGCATTCAAGGCTTTGCGCAGGGTGAGCGAATCCAGGCGCAGGGCGGCTGAGACACTGGCCACCTGTCCCAGGGCATGCACGCCGGCGTCGGTGCGTCCCGCCCCGGTCACCTGCACGGGAACGCCCGCGATCCGGGTCAGCGCGGCCTGCAGGACGCCCTGGATCGTCGGCAGGCCCGGCTGGACCTGCCAGCCATGATAGGCCGTCCCCTCGTATTCCAGGATCAGCTTGAACCGGCGCACCGCCTGGCTCCCCCTACCTGGAAAGAGCCTAGAAGTAACAGCCCGTTAGGTACCTGGCCCTACCCACGCTACGAACGGAGCCGGATTCTTGCTCGCAAGAGCTAGACGCAAGTTTTCGCCTAACCGCGCGGGGCCGGCCTAGCCCACCAAGTTGTCGTATTCCGCGTGGCTGCCGATCCAGCACCTGAGCACCCATTCGGTACCTGCACTCGAATCGCGCGATGGTGCATGCCCACCCTCGCCGACCAGATGTACCCACCTTCAATCAGCGCTCAGCTTAGCCTCAGCCATGTTCAGCCCTCAGCTCAACAGCTCAACCATCGGATGGCCCAACGGGCATAGCCGTCAGCGCGCGCCCCTTGGCACCGCACCAAAGACACTTCGGGCATCCGGAAGGATCGTGGCGGATATTGCGTCAGGCCATCTGGTTCCCGATTGGGTCAACGTGAAAGGCGCAAGCGTGCAACGTCAACGGCGGGCAGGGGCGACCTCGTCCAGGAGAAGAATATCCAGATCCTTTACCCGTTTGAATCCTGCGTCGTTGCTGATGAACCCGGTGGCCCCCGCGGTGAGTGCAGTCGCCGCCTGGATCATGTCCGGCATGGGCAGCCCGTGGGTCGCCCGCAGCCTGGCGGCAAGTTCGACGACGCCGCGGCCCACCTCAATCAGCCGGAGGTTGGGAAACGTAGTGAGGAGTCGCCTGTAGTCCTCCACTGCCTTCTCGTTGCCGTCCCGAAGGGGTCTCACGAGAACCTCGGCAAGCGTGAGGATCGAGGTGACGCCCTGATGGGATCCTGCCTCCCAGGCATCCAGGATGACCTGGGTCGCCGGGATGTAGCGCGGGTGTTCCTGCAAGTGGTAGATGAAGACCATCGTGTCCGCTGCCACGATGCGATGGCGCTTGAGGAACTGGCCGAGGGCACGTCTCAGCGCCACCCTTTCCGCTCCTCTCTGACATAGGCAGCGGTGTCCACGTCCCGCCAGACCTCCTTGTGCAATCCCCGCAAGCGCCTAGCGTAGCTCCTGGGCCGCGGCACAAGAAGGATGGCGTTTCCCTGGACCTCGACCAGCAGCCCGTCGCCGGCCGCGAGGCCGAGCTGCCTTCGAATGTCTCGCGGGATTACAATTTGATGCTTCGCGCTGAGTTTTACTGTTCCTCTCATCTGCCTTGTCCTTTACGTTATGACGTTCTGCTTTACTTCCTATCATTCGTAAGAAAGTTTGTCAACATTCTTTCATTGCCACGAGATGTTACCCAGAGGGGCCTCCCGTCTCGGTCCCCCAGTTCGGGGCCCGGGTGGCCGACGAGGTGCTCGCCGCGGCACCCCACCAGCGGCAGAAAGCGGAGACGCAGTCCGGCGGCGAAGGGGTTCAGGCGCCGGTCGAGGTCCCACCGTCTGTGTCTGGTCGGACCCTCAAGCAGCAATGGGCCCGCTTGATCAAACAGGTCTATAAGGCGGGACGTAGCGCGGATATCGCGGTTATTGTGAATAGAGCGTCAGTGCCGGCTTTCGTGCTGGACCGCTGCATCGCGTCTGCTGGCATCGCGGCGGGCGATCAAACAGGAAGAGGCCTTCGCAACAGATGCGAAGGCCTCTTCCTGTTCCTGCTGTGACGGGTTGCCTACAGATACCGCTCGATCAGAACCTCGGCGATCTGGACCGCGTTCAGCGCGGCACCCTTGCGGAGCTGGTCGCCGACCACCCAAAAGTTCAGGCCGTTCGGCACGGCCAGATCCTCGCGAATGCGTCCCACGAAGCAGTCGTCCTGGCCGGCCACGAACAACGGCATCGGATACTGCTTGTTCGCCGGATCGTCCAGGACCCGCAGGCCCGGGAACGCGGCGAACACCTCCCGCGCCGTGGCGACCGGGATCTTCTGCTCCGTCTCCACGTGGACGGAGACCGAGTGCGCGGTGAAGACCGGCACCCGGACCGTGGTCGGCGAGACCAGGATCCGATCATCCTCCAGGATCTTGCGAGTCTCGTTGACCAGCTTCATCTCCTCATTCGTATAGCCGTTCTCCTGGAACGCGTCGATGTGCGGCAACACGTTGAACGCGATCTGATACGGGAAGACCTCGACCGGGAGCGGCTCGCCGGCGGCCCAGGCGCGCACCTGCCGTTTCAGCTCCTCCAGGGCCTTGGCGCCGGCGCCGGAGACCGCCTGGTAGCTGGAGGCCACCACCCGCTTGATCCGGCTGTACCGGTGCAAGGGCGCCAGCGCCATCAGGGTCACGATGGTGGTGCAGTTGGGGTTGGCGATGATCCCCCGGGTGGTGTACTGCGCGATGGCGTGCGGGTTGATTTCGGGGACCACCAGGGGGACGTCCGGCTCCATCCGGAAGGCCGAGCTGTTGTCCACCACGACGGCCCCGGATTTCCAGGCGGCCGGGGCGAATTCCTTGCTGCGGCTGGCGCCGGCCGAGAAGAGGGCAATGTCCACCCCCTCGAAGGCGCTGGCGGAGAGCTGCTCGACCTTGATCTCCTCTCCCTGAAACTTCAGGATCTTGCCGACCGACCGCTCCGACGCCAGGGGCTTGATCCGGCGCACCGGGAACTTCCGCTCCTCCAGGACCCGGAGCATGACCTCCCCGACCGCACCCGTGGCCCCCGCCACGGCAACCACATAGCCATCCTGCCGCATGATCTCGCCTTTCCCTAGACCGCTCTTCGTTCCCGTTCCAGTTCAGCGACCGTCTTCCTTCCGCCGGTGGCCACCACCTTGTTGATGGCATGCAGGTAGGCGCGCACGCTGGCCTCGATGACGTCGGTGGAGCTCCCCCGGCCCACGACCCGCTGGCCGTTCATCTCCACGGCCACCGTCACCTCGCCCATGGCGTCCTTTCCCCCGGTCACCGCGCGCAGGTTGTACTCCATCAGCGTCCCGTGGATCTTGGTGATCAGGTCAATGGCCTTGTACGCCGCGTCCACCGGCCCGTCTCCCCAGCCCGATTCCTGGTAGACCTCGTCGTGCATCTTGAGGCGGACCGTGGCCGTGGGCACGATGTTGGTCCCGCTGGTGAACTGGAGGTGCTCCAGCGTGTAGGTCTCGGCCGGAGCCATGACCTCTGCCTCCACCAGGGCCAGCAGGTCCTCGTCGAAGACTTCCTTCTTCCGGTCGCAGAGAGCCTTGAACCGGACGAAGGCCTTGTTCAGGTCGTCGTCGGCCAGCCCAATCCCGAGTTCCTCCAGCCGCTTCTTGAAGGCGTGGCGGCCCGAGTGCTTGCCCAGCACCAGCCGGCTCTTGGGGACGCCCACCGATTCCGGCGTCATGATCTCGTAGGTCAGCGGCTTCTGGAGGACGCCGTGCTGGTGGATGCCCGCCTCGTGGGCGAAGGCGTTGGCGCCTACGATGGCCTTGTTGGGCTGCACGCTGACCCCGGTGATGGACTGGAGCAGCTTGGAGGTGCGGTAGATCTCCTCCGTCTTGATCCCGGTCTCATAGCCCAGGAGGTCCTTGCGGGTCCGGAGACCCATCACGATCTCTTCCAGCGATGCATTTCCGGCCCGCTCGCCGATGCCGTTGATGGTGCACTCCACTTGGCGCGCCCCGGCACGGATCGCCTCGAGAGAATTGGCGACTGCCAGCCCCAGATCGTCGTGGCAGTGGGCGCTCACCACGACCCGGTCAATGTTGGGCACCCGGCCCATGAGATTGCGGACCCGCTCCCCGAACTCCCAGGGAACGCCGTAGCCCACCGTGTCCGGGATATTGATGGTCGTGGCCCCCGCCTTGATGGCCGCCTCCACCACCCGGCACAGGAAGTCCTGGTCGGTCCGGTGCGCGTCCTCGGCCGAGAACTCCACATCCTCGGTGCAGCGCTTGGCCCGCTTCACGGCCGCCACGGTGGCCTCCAGCACCTCCTCCTGGGTGGACTTCAGCTTGTACTTGATGTGGATCTCGGAGGTGGCGATGAAGGTGTGGATGCGCGGCCGCTCGGCATGTTTCAGCGCCTCCCAGGCCCGGTCGATGTCGATATCCTTCGCCCGGCACAGGCCGGCAATGATGGGACCGCCCTTGATCTGCTGGGCGATGGCCTTGACGGCCTCGAAGTCGTCCTCGGAGGCGATGGGAAATCCGGCCTCCATGACGTCCACGCCCAGCCGGGCGAGCTGTTTCGCCATCTCGAGCTTTTCCTTGGTGTTCATGCTGTAGCCCGGCGATTGCTCCCCGTCGCGGAGCGTGGTATCGAAGATCAGAATGCGTTCGCCCATGAGACGTTCCTCCAGCCACCCGTGCGCGCCCTACTGCTTGGTGGGCGCGGGCTGCTCGGTGGCTTCTGCGGGATGTCGTTTCTGCCAGGTCGGCACCACACGCACGATGCCGGACGCCGCATACAAGAAAAAGAACAGAAACAGGAACAGGCTGGGGTGCGACGCCACGACCAGGAGCACCAGGAGCAGTGTCGTCATGATCGTGAAGGGCCGCCGCTTCCGCATTTCCAGCCCCTTCAGGCTCCGGTAGCGGATCTTGCTCACCATGAGGAACCCCAGCCCGTACATCCCCAGCAAGACGCCGGCGGCCGTCGCTTGGGGCGGCACTAACTCCCGTCCGAACACGACGACTGCCGAGGACTCCTTCATGAACAGCACGAACGTGACCACCACCGCGGCCGCGGCCGGAATGGGCAGGCCGACGAAATAGCGCTTGTCCAGGCTCCGCGTCTGGACGTTGAAACGGGCCAGCCGAAAGGCCCCGCAGGCGGCGAATGCGAATGCCGCCAGGCTGCCGATCCAGCCGAAGGGCTTCAGCGCAAAGACGTAGGCCAGCAGAGCCGGAGCCACCCCGAAGGAGACGAGATCCGCCAGCGAGTCCAACTCGATGCCGATGTCGCTGGTGGCGCCCGTCATCCGGGCCACCCCGCCGTCCAGGTAGTCCAAGACCAATGCCAGCAGGATGGCGACGGCGGCCTTCATGTACTCGTCGTTGTACACCGCCATCAGCGCATAGAAGCCGCCGAAGAGATTCCCCAGGGTCAGGATGCTGGGGAGCAGGTAGACGCCCCGCCGCATCCGTCGCCGCATCCCCGCCCGGCCGCCCTTCATGGAATCACCCCGAGGATCGTGCTGCCCCCCTTGACCGCCTGGCCGCGCCGCACTTTCAACTCGGCCGTGGCCGGGAGGATGCAGTCCACGCGCGATCCGAACCGGATCAGCCCGATCCGGTCACCCGCGGCAACCTTCTGGCCGGGCTTCACCCGGCACACGATCCGACGCGCCAGGAGTCCCGCGATCTGCTTCACCCACACATCCCCGTCCGGGGATGCGAAATGGATCAGGGTCTGCTCGTTCTCCGCCGAGGCCGCCTCACCCCAGGCCGCCACGAACCGGCCCGGGGAATGGGTCACCGCATTCACCATGCTCGTCAGCGGCGCGCGGTTCACGTGAACATCCAGGACCGAGAGGAAGATGCTCACCCGCGTGAGCGGCTCGCCGAATGGCCCCTTCCAATCCGGGAAGGGCTTGATGGCGACGATCCGCCCGTCCGCCGGAGCAAGAATCAGTCGTTCCCCCTGGGGGATCGCCCGCTCGGGGTCGCGGAAGAAATAGACCAGAAAGGCCGCGAGCAGCAGAATACCGGTCCCGGTCCCGGGAAAGTGCAGCCCGAAGAGCAGGCCGCTCACCCCGAGGGTCGGCAGGATGAAGACCAGTCCATCCCGCTCGATCGGCAACCGAAAGCTCTGGCCCGATGAGAAATTGCTCATTTGTAGCACCTGAACGCGGCCCCGTTCAAGGAAAACCTGAGCCTTTCCGGGGATTGACTCCTCGACAGATCTTTCACTGGCGGGATCGCGCCTGCCATCTAGCCCTGCGTATGCAATTGGGCGCGAACGAGTTCAGGCAACCTGGAGAGTGCATCCGGAATCCGGGAGGGATCCTTGCCCCCTGCTTCCGCCACGTCGGGCCGACCGCCCCCTCCACCGCCCGTGAGCTTGGCCAGGTCCCGTGCCAGGTGACCGGCGTGAAGCCTGGGCACGAGGTCCTTGGTCACCATCGTGACCCAGGTGACCCGCTCCCCCACCTGGGTCGCCAGGACCACCACGCCGCTCCCCAACCGGTCCCGGAGACGGTCGCCCAACTCGCGCATTCCCTTCGAGTCTCGCAGATCCACGAGCGATCCCACCACGCGGATCCCGTCCACCTCTTGGACCCGCTGGAGCAGCGTGTCCAGCGTGCCGGCCGCCAACCGGCCCTGCAGGCGCTGAACCTCCCGCTCCAATTCGCGGGCGGCCCCAGTGAGCTTCTCCACCTTCTCCGGCAGCTCCAGGGGCCGCGCCTTGATTCGCTCCGCCGCCTCGGCCAGGACCTGCTCCTCCTGCTTCACGTGGCGAAGGGCACCGGGCCCAGTGAAGGCCTCGATCCGGCGGACACCCGAGGCCACGCCCCCCTGGCTCGTGATTTTGAACAGTCCGATTTCGCCCGTGGCCCCCACGTGCGTCCCGCCGCAGAGCTCGATGCTGAAGGCGGGAACCGTCACCACCCGGACGCGCTCGCCGTATTTTTCGCCGAAGAGGGCCATGGCGCCCAGGGAGAGTGCCCTGTCCAGATCCATGATCTCGAGCTGCAGGGCCCGGTTTTCCCACACCTGCTCGTTGACCATCTCTTCGATCCGGTCCACCTCGCGGTCGCTGAGCGGGCTCCAGTGGCTGAAGTCGAAGCGCAGACGATCGGGCGCCACCAGCGAGCCAGCCTGCTTCACGTGATCTCCCAGGACCTGCCGGAGAGCGGCCTGCAGGAGGTGCGTGGCCGTGTGGTTCTTGGCGGTCACCTTCCGCCGCGCCGCATCCACCATGGCATGCACCGTCTGGCCGGTGGTCAGCCGGCCGCGCTTCACCCGGACCCGGTGCAAGACCAGGCTCGGAACCGGCCGTCGAGTATCCAGCACCTCCGCCGCAGTCCCGTTTCCCGCGAGCGTTCCGACGTCCCCCACCTGGCCGCCGGCCTCGGGGTAAAAGGGCGTCCGGTTGAGCAGCACGTCGCCCGTCTCCCCCTCCTCCAGCGCAGGCACGATCTGCTGGCCGTCCGTCCTCAGGAGCGCCTGAACGACTGCCTCGGCCTGGAAGGTCTGATGCCAGAGCGGCTCGACGGGCCCCGTTGCGCCCACAAGCTCCGATAGGCTTGCCGGGATTTCTACCTCTCCCGAACCGACCCACGACTCGCGCGCCCTGGCCCGCTGATCGGCCATCTCGCGCTCGAAGCCGGCCTCGTCCAACTGGAGGCCCTGCTCGGCCGCGATGTCCCGCAGCAGGTCCACGGGGAACCCATAGGTATCGTACAGACGGAAGATTTCCGCCCCGGGGATCACGGTGGCGCCCCTCGCCTTGACATCCCCGACGAGGGATTCGACCAGCTTCAGCCCAATCCGCAGGGTGTGCCCGAACCGCTCCTCCTCGTTCTGGGTCACGCGCGCCACATGGTCGCGGGAATCCGCCAACTCCGGGTAGGCCCCCTGCATACGGTCCACGACCCGCCCGGTCACCGTGGCCATGAACGGCTCCTCCAGGCCGAGCAGGCGCCCGTGGCGCAGGCCGCGACGCAAGATCCGCCGGAGGACGTAGCCGCGCCCCTCGTTGCTGGGCAGGACCCCGTCGGTCACCAGGAAGGCCGTGGCCCGCGCATGGTCGGAGATGACCCGCATGGACACATCCGCCTCCCGGTCGGCGCCGTAGCGCTTCCCAGTCAGATCCTCCACCGCGGCGATGATGGACCGCAAGAGGTCCGTGTCGAAATTGCTCGGGACCCCCTGGAGGATGGCGGCGATCCGCTCCAGCCCGGCCCCGGTGTCGATGCTCGGCCTGGGCAGGGGCGTCAGCTTCCCGTCGGCGCTCCGCTCGAACTGCATGAAGACCAGGTTCCAGAGTTCCAGGTACCGGTCGCAGTTGCACCCCACGGCGCAGGTCGGCTTGCCGCAGCCCATCCCCGGCCCCTGGTCATACACGATCTCCGAACACGGCCCACAGGGGCCGGTATCCCCCATGGCCCAGAAGTTGTCTTTGGTGGAACAGGCCACGATCCGCTCCTCGGGGACGTACCGCCGCCAGAGCGTCCGGGCATCCTCGTCGGGCCCGAGTCGCATGGCGGCATCTCCCTCGTGGATCGTGACCCAGAGCCTGTCGGCTGGCAGCCCCAGGGTCCCGGTCAGGAACTCCCAGCCGAAGTCGATGGCCTTCTCCTTGAAATAGTCGCCGAAGGAGAAATTTCCCAGCATCTCGAAGAAGGTGTGGTGGCGGGCGGTGCGGCCGACGTTCTCCAGATCGTTGTGCTTGCCGCCCGCCCGCACGCACTTCTGCACGGTGACCGCCCGGCTGTAGGAGCGCTTCTCCTTGCCGGTGAAGACGTCCTTGAACTGGACCATGCCGGCATTGGTGAACAGCAGGGTGGGATCGGCCTTGGGCACCAGCGGGGAGCTGACCACATGGGTATGACCCCGCTGGGCGAAGTACTTCACGAAGGCGTTGCGGAGCTCGTTGCCCGCTTTGGGCTTCATGGCCATCAGTTCATCCGCCCCACCTGCGACAGTTCATTGGTCATCGAGATCTTCTCGGTG
The DNA here is from genome assembly GCA_001771285.1 of candidate division NC10 bacterium RIFCSPLOWO2_12_FULL_66_18. Classification (GTDB taxonomy): domain Bacteria; phylum Methylomirabilota; class Methylomirabilia; order Methylomirabilales; family 2-02-FULL-66-22; genus 2-02-FULL-66-22. The sequence goes on along the minus strand of METI01000127.1, from coordinate 13,314 downwards.
GGGGAAGTGTTTCCGGCACAGCGTCAGGATGATTTCGGCGGGGAACCCCCGCCGCGTGAGAAAAGCGGCCAAGCGCCGGCGCGCGACGAGCGGCGTGAGCCCCTGAAGATCCCGAAGCTTGCGGATCGTCGCGGCCTCCGCCACGCTCCGGACGTCCCGCTCGCCAAACACCTCGTCCAGGACGGCCGAGATTTCGGGTTCCGCGATACCCCTGGCCCGCAATTCCCGCGCCAGGCGCGCCGGCCCCAGCGAACGACGGTGGGCCCGCGAACGGGCCCACGTCCTGGCGTACTCGGCATCGTCGAGATACCGGGCGGCCGTCAGCTTGGCGATCACCGAGGCGATTTGATCTCCCGCGTAGCCACGCCGGGCCAGGCGCTGCCGGAGTTCCTCGGTGCTCATGGCGCGCATGGCCAGCAACTTGACGGCGACCTGCCAGGGATCCAGGCGGTCCGTCGCCGCGCCCTCGCTGCCGCCCCGCCCGCGTCTCACCGGCTCCCGTTCACCTCAGCCTCGGAGCTTCTGGACGCCGGGACAGCCCGCCGGCCCACCCCATTCTGCATTCCGCACTCCGCATTTGGGTTAGAACCGTGTCATCCCCGGGACGGTCTTGGGCGCCTCCTGCATCCCCTGCCACGTGGCGTCCGCGGTGGACTCGACCCCGCGCACCCGCAGGGCGAAGTCGTCGGCGTTGCTGCACCAGTGCAGCGCCTCCTCGTAGCTGATCAGGCCGCGCGTGTACAGCGACATCAGCGACTGGTCGAAGGTCTGCATCCCGTACTGGCTGACGCCGGCGGCGATCGCGTCATTCAGCTTCCGGGTCTTGTCCGGGTCCACCACGCACTCCCGCACGGTGGCGGTGGCGATGCAGACCTCGACCGCGGGGACGCGGCCCTTGCCGTCGGCCCGCGGGATTAGCCGCTGGGCGATGATCCCCTTCAGGACCGCGGCGAGCTGGAGTCGGGTCTGCTTCTGCTGGTAGGGGGGAAAGACGGAGATGATCCGGTTGATCGTCTCGGTGGCGTCCAGGGTGTGCAGCGTGCTCATCACCAGGTGGCCCGTCTCGGCCGCCAGGATCGCGGTGGAGATGGTCTCGTAGTCCCGCATCTCGCCCACCAGGATGATGTCGGGATCCTGGCGCAACGCGCTCCGCAACGCCTCGCTGAAGGAGGGGGTGTCCACCCCGATCTCCCGCTGATTGACCAGGCACTTCTTGTCCCGGTGCAGGAATTCGATGGGGTCTTCGATGGTGAGGATGTGTCCCGAGCGGCTGGAGTTGATGTAGTCGATCATGGATGCCAGGGTCGAGGACTTGCCCGAGCCCGTCGTCCCCGTGACCAGGATCAGGCCGCGTGGCTCCATGGCGACCTTCTCCAGGACGGGGGGCAGGTTCAACTCGCTGATGTTCTGGATCTTGATGGGGATGACTCGCAGGACAAGCCCCACCGTTCCGCGCTGCTGGAACACGTTGGCCCGGAACCGCCCCAGCCCCGGCATGCTGTAGGCCAGGTCGATCTCAGAACGCTCCTTGAACTTCTCCCGCTGCTTGGCGTTCATCAGGCTGGCCGCCATGGTCACGACCGCGTCCTGGCCCAGGCGCGGCATCTCCATCAGGGGGACCAGCTTGTCGTCGATGCGGAGGACCGGCGGGCTCCCCACCTTGATGTGGAGGTCGGAGGCCTTCCGCTCCACGGCGATCTTGAGGAGATCGGGCAGCTCCATCTATGCCTCCGCTTCGGCCGGCCCGGGCACCCCCAGGGCCACTCGCAGCTTGGCTTCGATCTCGTCGGCCACGGCGGGATTCTCCTGCAGGAATCGCTTGGCGTTCTCGCGCCCCTGGCCGATCCGCTCGCCGCCGAAGGCGTACCACGCCCCGCTCTTCTCCACGACCTTGTGCGTGGCGCCCAGGTCCACCAGGCTCCCCAGGCGGGAGATCCCCTCCCCGTAGATGAGGTCGAACTCCGCCTCGCGGAAGGGCGGGGCGACCTTGTTCTTCACCACCTTCACCTTGACCCGGCTGCCGATGACCTCTTCACCGTCCTTGATCGCGGAGATCCGGCGGATGTCCAGGCGGATCGAGGCGTAGAATTTCAAGGCCCGGCCGCCCGTGGTGGTCTCGGGGTTGCCGAACATGACGCCGATCTTCTCCCGGAGCTGGTTGATGAAGATGACGCAGGTCAGGGACTTGCTGATGGCGCCGGTGAGCTTCCGCAGCGCCTGCGACATGAGGCGGGCGTGGAGACCGGGCAGGGAATCCCCCATCTCCCCGTCGATCTCCGCCCGCGGGACCAGGGCCGCCACGGAGTCGATGGCCACCACATCAACGGCGCCGCTGCGCACCAGGGCCTCGGTGATCTCCAGCCCCTGCTCCCCCGTATCCGGCTGCGAGATCAACAACTCGTCGATGTTCACCCCCAGCAGCTTGGCGTAGTTGGCGTCCAGGGCGTGTTCCGCATCCACGAAGGCGGCGGCGCCGCCCCGCTTCTGCGCCTCGGCGATGATGTGGAGGGCCAGGGTCGTCTTACCACTGGATTCAGGGCCGAAGATCTCCACGACGCGGCCGCGGGGGACGCCGCCGACCCCCAGGGCGTAATCCAGCTCCAGGGAGCCGGTGGGGATGGTCGAGACCGGCAGCAGGGCACCCGACATTCCCATGCGCATGATGGCGCCCTTGCCATACTGCTTCTCGATCTGGGAGATGGCCAGATCGAGCGCCTTGTCTCGGTCTTTCCGTTCTTCCTTGCCGGGCAGCTTCCGTGTTACCATCTCCGCCATGAGGATCCCCTTCGCGCTGCGGGCCAGTCGCCGTATGATACGATCTTGACCAGCCTACGTGATTTCCCAGGTGAAGTCAACCCCGATCCGAGACAGAAACGGGTGTCAGAGTCTCATCCCGGAGCCATGAGCGACGAGAGAGCTGGTCGACCGGAGGCCTGAGGAGGCGCCGGACTGGTCGGGGACGTTTTCAGGATTGACAGGCCGAGGGCCCTCTGGATAAGGTGGTGTGGCGTTGAGTCCCGACGAGATCGCGGGCGGGCGGGCGGGCGCCGCCGTGCCCGGCGCGCTCATCCGCAGTGACACGCGATGGGGCGGATCGTCCTGGCGGGCTCGCTGTAACTCCCCGAGGAGGTATATGTCGGATCCCCAGAAGCCGGCCTCGAAGGACGAGGTGGTCTTCCCGACCTACACCGGCCCCGAGCGACGTTCGAAAGTCGAGCGGCGGCAGGGCCGGGACCCGCACCCGCCCCTCGGCCAGGCGGAGCGCCGGTTCACGCTCCGCCGAAAGGCGGATCTCGCCTCCATGGAGGCCACCATACGGATCGGCCCTTCGGGATCCGGTGCACGATTGTACCGGCGCGTCCAATTCGAGGTCCCGGTGATCTTCCGTCCCCTGAAACCCGAGCCCGCCCCGGGCAAGACGGCCCGGAGAGGTGTCACCAACACCCTAGCGCCTGGCGGCCTGGGGATGATCCTGGATGAGCAGTTCCCGGTGGGGACCCCCCTGGAGGTGCTGGTCCGGTTCGAAGGGGGCCTCCTGGCGGCCGATGTGGAGGTCGTCAGCGTGATCCCGCAGGGGAGCCAGTTTCTGCACAACTGCCGCTTCACCCGACTGGGGACCGCCGACCGCAACTGGTTGATCGAGTACCTCCACGTCCTGGACGGGCCGCCCGCCTGATCGGGGGCCGGGGGTCAGGGGTTGGGGGACGAGTTGGCCGCTCACGCTTGCTACGGGGAGACGGGCGCAATGGCAATTGCTCTTACGCGGCGCCTGACGCCACGCGGCCCGGGACTGCTGTGCCGGCGGCCATGTGCCCTGGCGCTGATCCTCAGCCTCGGAGCGGTCGTGGCCGGGGCGGCCGGACCCGGGTGGGCAGCCGAGCGGGTCTTCGTTCAGCGGCTCATCAGCGAACCGGATTCCCTGGACCCGGCGAAGAGCAACCGCGCCCAGGCCGACCAGGTCATGTGGCTGCTGTACGACGCCCTCACCCAGCTCTCCGCCGACGGGACGCAGATGCAGCCGGCGCTGGCCGAGCGGTGGGAGCAAAGCGCCGATGGCCTTACCTATACCTTCACCCTGCGCCGTCACGTCCGTTTCCACGACGGAACGTCCCTGGACGCCCACGCGGTGAAGGTGAGCTACGAGCGGCAGTTCCTTCCCGGCTCCCCCTTCTACTCCACCACGCCGCCCAACGCCTACGAACGGGTGCTGGCAGGCCTGGTCAAGGAGGTGCGGGTCCTCGACCCATTGACCGTCGCCATCGCCCTCCACTACCCCCGGCCGCACCAATTCGCGCTCGTGAAGATCGTGAGTCCTGCGGCCCTCACCCGCCACGGGCTGCACCTGACGCGCACGCCGGTGGGAACGGGACCCTTCCGGCTGGAGCGGTGGGAGAGCGATCGGATCGTCCTGAGTCCCGCCCCGGATTCCTGGCATGGCCGACCCCGCTTGGATCAGGTCATCTTTCCCGTCGTCCCCGATACCCAGGCGGCCATGGCCCGGCTGGAGGCCGGGGAATTCGACCTCGTCCCCGAGGTGCCGCCGCACCTGTTCGAGCGGCTGGCCGCCAACCCGCTCATCCGGTTGGCCAAGGTGGGCGGCCTGAACGTCCGGTTCCTCGGGATGCAACTGGAGCGACCCGCCCTGCAGGACCGCCGCGTGCGCGAGGCCATCGCCCGGGCCGTGGACCGGGAGCGCCTGGCCACTGTCCTGGGACGCGGCGCCATGCTGGCGGCTCGCGGCCCCCTGCCGGCGGCCAGCCTCGGCTACGATTCGCAACTCACCCAGCCGGCCCACGATCTGCGGCGGGCGCGCGCGCTCCTGCAAGAGGCGGGCGTGGTTTCGCGGCGGACGCTGCGCCTGCTCTACAACGCCTCGCTGGAGCTGTTTTCCGAGGTGGTGCAGGCCGTGCAATCCGACCTGCGGAAGGCGGGGATCGGCGTGGACCTCGTGCGGACCCCGGATTGGAAGACCTTCCACGAGGAGCGGAAGAAGGGGGAGCATGACCTGTATCTCTATCAATGGTCCGTCAGCACGCCGGATCCCGAGCGGTTCCTGTTCCCCCTGTTTCACTCCAAGTCCCCGGACAACTTCGGGCACTTCGCCAATGCCAGAGTGGACGACCTCCTGACCCAGGCGCGCCAGCCCATGGAGGAGGCCCGCCGGCTCCGGCTGTACCGCGAGGTGACCCGGCTGATCCTGGGGGATGTGCCGGCCGTGTTCCTGTTTCACCAAATCAATTTCGCGGCCCTCCACGCGCGCGTTGCCGGGTTGACCCTGAACCTCTATGGCTTGCCTCAGGACAAGCTCGCCACCGTGGAGATCCGCTGAGGCAGGACCACCGTGGAAAGTCTGCATGCGCTGCGGCACCGATACGGGCTGCTACCCCTGCAGACCCGTTTCGCCCTCCACATCATCCTGCTGGTCGCCGTCCTGTTCGCCCTCCTGATCCCCGCCGTCCTCCTGATCCAGGAGTCCGCCATTCTGGGAACGGCGCGCGAGAATGGCCTGCGCCTGGTCACGATCTTCGCCTTCAGCAGCGTCCCGGCCCTGGTGGCGGATGATTTCCTCGGCCTCCGCCAGTTGGTCAACAGCCTGGGGCGGGAGGGGGACGTGCATTACGCCATGCTCCTGGATCTCGACGGTCGGGTCCTGATCCATACGCGGGTGAACGAGACCGGGGCGAAGTACCAGGATCCCCTGACCCGGCAGGCCCTGGCGGCCCCCGGGCCCCTCTTCCAGGAGACCCGCTCCCCGCGGGGGGAGATCCTCTACGACTTCGCCGCGCCCGTCCTGATCCTGAATCAGCGGCGGGCCGTGGTGCGCATCGGGATCTCCATCGGCGACGAGCTGCGCCTCATCCGGCGCACGCGCAACACGATTCTCAGCCTGGGCGTGCTCACGCTGGTCGCGGGCCTGGTCTGGGCCCACCTTCAGGCGCGCCGGCTGGCCCGCCCGATCCAGGCCCTGGCGCACGGCGCCCGCGCGGTGGCGCGGGGAGACCTGAGCCACCGCATCACGCTTCACCGGCAGGACGAGCTGGGGCAACTCGCCGAGGCCTTCAACCGGATGGCGGAGTCCTTGCAGGTTCGCTTCGACGTGGATCGGGAGCTCTCCTCCACCCTGAACCTCCAGACGGTGCTGGCGACCCTGGTGCGGCACGCGCGACGACTCTGCGAGGTGGACCTGGCCTTCCTGGCCTATCGCGAGCGCGACGCCGCGCGTGCCAGCGTGGCCGCCTGCGCCGGCGCATCGGGGACGGCGATCCACAACTGGATCATCCAACCGGGGCTGGGACGCGCCGGCTGGGTCCTGCAGGAGGGTCGGATCTTCGCGCCGCCCCTGCCCGCCCCGGAGACGGATCCGGACGAGGCACGGGTCCTGGCGGAGGAAGGACTGGCGGCCCTGATCCTGGTCCCCATTCGCTTGCAACAGCACTGCGTCGGGGTCCTGGGCGTCGGTCTGCGGCAGGTCGGGGATTTCGGCGAGGGCACGGTCGAAACCCTGGAGCGGCTGGCAGATCAGGCGGCCGTGGCGCTGGCCAATGCGCTGGCCTATCGGGAGATCGAGCTGCTCAATCTGAGCCTGGAGGCCAAGGTGGGCGACCGCACCCGGGAGCTGTCCGAGGCGAACACCGCCCTGGAGGCGTCGCACCGCCAGCTCCAGGCGCTCGACCGCCTGAAATCCGAGTTCGTGTCCAGCGTCTCGCACGAGCTCCGGACGCCCCTGACGGCCATCCGGATGGCCGTGGACAACCTCCTGGATGGCGTGACCGGCGAGATCACCCCGATCCTCCAGCGCTACCTCACCCGGGTCAAGAACAACACGGACCGCCTGGTCCGCCTCATCACGGACCTCCTGGATCTGTCGCGGATCGAGGCGGGGCGCATCGAGCTGCACCGCACGGCGGTCCCCGTCGCGGAGATCATGCAGGAGGTCGTGGAGAGCCTGCGGCCCATGGCCGCGCAGAAGGGCGTGGAGCTGTCGATGGTGCCGGTCGGATTCCCGCTCCTGGCATTCGCGGACCGGGACAAGCTTCAGCAGATCCTGATCAATCTGGTAGAGAACGCGGTGAAGTTCACCGCCAGCGGCGGCCGCGTCACGCTGCGCGCCTACCAGAAGGCAGAAAGCACAAAGCAGAAAGCAGAAGGCGGCGAGCAGAGACCAGAAGGCAGTAAGCAGAAAGCAGAAGGCGGCGAGCAGAGACCAGAAGGCAGTAGGCAGAAAGCAGAAGACAGCGAGACCATCGAACCGCCACGGCTGCCGGCTGCCGGCTGCCTTCTGCCTTCTGGAGAAAAGCTGCCTTCTGCCGGCTGCCTTCTGCCTTCTGTCGTCATAGAGGTGGAGGACACCGGCCAGGGCATCCCGCCCGAAGAACTGAGGGCGATCTTCGAAAAGTTCCATCAGGTCCGTCGCGACGGGCAGGGAAAAGCCCAGGGGACAGGGCTCGGCCTGCCCATCGCCAAGAGCCTCATCGAGCTTCACGGCGGGCAGATCTGGGTGGAGAGCGAGGTGGGACGGGGGAGCCGCTTTGTCTTCACCCTGCCTGCGGACGATGCCCGTCCCATTGCGGAACTCCGGGGCGAGGCCGGGAGACGACCATGACCCGACCGCGCAGCCGGATCCTCGTGGTGGACGACGACCCGGATATCCGGGAGCTCCTGTCGGACCGCCTCCAGCTCATGCAGCTGGAGGTCACGTGTGCCGCCGACGGCCAGGAGGCCCTGGCACTCCTCCGCCAGGAGGCACCGCCGCTCACGCTCCTCGACCTCCAGCTCCCACGTCTGAACGGGATGGAGGTCCTCCAGGCCATCCGCCGCGAGGGACTGGAGACGACGGTGATCGTCATCACGGCCTCGGGGAGCGTGGAGCGGGCCGTCGAGGCGATGCGCGCCGGCGCCTATGATTTCCTCCCGAAGCCCCTGGACCCCGCCTACCTGGAGGTGGTGATCACGAAGGCGCTGGAGCGGGATTCGCTGCGCGAGGAGAACCGGCTGCTCCACGGAGAGCTGAAGAATGCCATCGAGCGGGCGGTGGTGCTGTCCACCGGCCCCGAGATCGG
>METI01000127.1:0-5215 GCA_001771285.1 candidate division NC10 bacterium RIFCSPLOWO2_12_FULL_66_18 | reverse complement strand
CCCGGATCCAGAGCAGGACCGTCACCGGGGTAACGTGGAGGAGGCGCGCGACCTCTCCGGTGCTCAGGGGCTTCTCGTCAGACACTGCCTCTCCTTTTAGCGTTCTTATTAAATTTAATGTTTTCAGCAAATTCCAGAGTTGTCAATGACAATCTGCCTGCGACGGAAATAGGTCCGAGATCCGAGCCCACCACACTACCGATCCACCCGGTACTTCGCCACGACCCGGGAGTCGAGCTCGACGCCCAGGCCCGGCCGGTCGGACAGTTCGATCTGACCGGTCGCGTCCACGAGGAGCGGCTCGCGCGTGAGATCGGCCATCAGCGGATGGGCCGGGAAGACCATCTCGGCCAGGCTGGCGTTCGGGACGGCTCCCAGGAGGTGGAGGGCCGCCGCGACGGCCACGGCGGACCCATGGATGTGCGGGGCCAGCGGCAGGTTCCACGCCTGGGCCAGGTGCGCGATCTTCAGACCCTCCGTCAGGCCCCCGGACCACGCCACGTCGGGCTGGACGAAGTGAACCGCCCTGGCGGCGATGTAGTCTCGAAAACTCACCCGGCCGTAGCTGCACGTCTCGTAACCGGCAACGGGGATGGCCACCTTGGCGGCCACCTCCGCGCTGCCTGCCAGATCGTCCGGGCAGACCGGCTCCTCGAACCAGTAGATGTCCAGGGGCTCCAGGGCGCGACCCATCTTCACGGCCGTCGGGACGTCCCACGCCCCATTGGCGTCGATCATCAGGCGGATTCCCGGCCCGATCGTTTCCCGGACCGCGCGGGCCCGTTCCAGATCCTCGGCCAGCGACACCTCGCAGATGCCCCGGTGCGCCATGGCTCGCAGGGGGCTTCCCTCGATGTCGCTGTTGCGGCCGACCTTCATCTTGACGGCGCGGAACCCATGCCGGCAGTAGGTCCGCATTTCATCGCAGAGCTCCCGGACCCCCTTGCCTTCCGCGTAGAACCCGCCCGTGGCGTAGGCCGGCACGTGGCGCCGGTAACCACCCAGCAGCCGCCAGAGGGGCATCCCACTCATCTTCCCGCGCAGGTCCCAGAGGGCGATGTCAATGCCGCTCATGGCCGCGATGAGGAGTCCGCCGCGCGCATGCTTGTAGGCACGCTGGTGCATCCGCTCCCAGAGCCGCTCGATCTCCCGCGGGTCCTCGCCCACCAGGTGCTCGCGAAGCTCGCCTTCGATAACGGCTTGCGTCGAGCGGAGCGGGCCGCCGAAATGGGCCGCCTCGCCCAGGCCGATTATCCCGTCGTCGGTCTCCACCTCGACGAGCAGCGCGGGCTTCGTCGCCATGAGGTAATTGGCATCGAAGACGGGCTGGGGCAGAGGGTATTCCAGAGGAAGAGTCCGCACGTCACGAATTCGCATGGCATGTCTCCGGTTGCGTGGGGCTTTCAGGAAAACACCGGGCCCGCAGGGCGGGCCATCACACGCTGACCGCTGTCTGCATGTCGCGGGAGATCTGGGCGTTGGCCACTCCGCCGCGAACCCCCAGGCGCCGAGCCCGCTCCCGCTTCCCCACGGGCCGCCCCGGTGCTGTCGAGGTGGACTGACGGGGAGGGGACACCGTCACGTGTGGTGGCACGCGTCATGCTCCGTGCCCTCATCGGGCTATACCACTTCCCGGAGGCGTCGTGATTTCAGGCCGTGGGTCTGCCTGGGCTACGCGGAACACCCACGCCTCGCCTCCTGTGCCGTTCCCGTGCGTCGCCGAGATCAGAGGACGACAAGCTCTCTTGGGGTGACCGTCAGGAACTCCGGGTCGCCGGTGGTGACGAGGATCGTATCTTCCACCCCGACGATCCCCCGACCGGGAAAGACGATCTTCGGCTCCACGGCGAGGGTCATCCCCGCCTCGATGGTCAGATTCGAGCCCGCGGCCAGGTAGGGGATCTCGTCGAGCTCCACCCCCACCCCGTGTCCCACGAAGTTGACCTGGGCGGGACCGGTATTCATGAACCGGTCGGCGTAGCCCAACCGCCCTGCCAGTGCCGCCGCCCGGGCGAAGACCTCGCTCGCCTTGGCGCCGGGACGCAGGCTGGTTAGCACTTCCTCCAGGATGTCGATGCAGGCCTGGTGACCCTTCACCAGGTCCTCGGGAAGCGATCCCAGCGAAAACAGTCGTGACTGGTCGGAGTGATAGCCGTCGCAGGCCCCGGCGTAATCCAGGAGAATGGGCTCATGCGGCTGGATCCGCCGCGTGCTGACCCCGTTGCCGAAGGCGGGAGTCAGCCCGACCCCGCCCGTCGGGGTCTCCATCCAGGACGGGACTGCGCCGTTCTCTCCGCTCAGCAGGTGGCCGAAGAAACACTCCATGTTGAACCGGCGCGTCCGGATGATTCCTTGGTGCCCGTGGCGACGCGCTTCCGCCTCGATCTCCGCGGCCAGCTCAAGCTCGGTCATGCCAGGCGTGAGGACCTCCCGCAGCTTCGCCGCCATGCGATCCTGGATGGCCGCCGCCTTCCGGATGCGGGCGACTTCGTAGGGCGACTTGAGCATCCGGACCTCGCGGATCAGCCCCGAGGCGTCCACGAACTGCATCGTCGGAAACAGCCGTCCGACGCGCGTGTACTGCTGGACGGGCAGGACGTCGAACTCCAGGCCGACGCGCTTCAGGCCGCCCAGACCGTGGGCTGCCAGAAGCTTGGGGATCTCCCGGGGATTTTCCAGGGGCAGGACGTGCTCGAGGGCCGACTCGGCCCGGGCCCGCTCCAGGCTTTTTCGCACGAGCAAGAGCGGCGGTTCATTCCGTCCGATCACCAACCAGGCATCCTGTGCCGTGCCGGTGAAATAGAAGAGGTCTGCCGCCTGAAATACAAAGACAGCCTCGGCGTCGTTGGCCGCGGCCAGTCTCGCCTGGAGGCGAGCGATCCGGCTCTCCAGCTCCGAACGCGGGGTCAGTTCCATGGGCGGCTCACGCTCCTAGCCCGCATTATTCACGAACGGACCCGTGAATTCTCCGGATCAAATGACCAATGACCAATTTCCAATGACCAATGATGGTGGGCGCGCACAGCGCGCCGTCAAGGGGCTTCACGGAACTCCCATCCGCAATTGGTCATTGGCCATTGGGATTTGGTCATTCCCCGCGATTATTCGCGAACATGTTCGCGAATAATCCGGGCTAGGGCGTCGTCACAGCGGAAAAGCCAAGCCCCTCGAACCCAAATAGACCACAGCCTCGCTGGCCTGGTCAATTGCGAAGTTGACACTCAGGCAACTCTTGACGGGGATTGGGTTGCGAGGAAAGCCGTGGGTCTCAGCAGCCGACTCAAGGATCGATTGCCGAGAAGCGCCAATCGCGTGATCAAACGGCGATTGACGGTGGCGACGGCCCCGTGCATAATGAGTTGCAGCTATCAGGCATGCCACACCATCGCCGGGATCCGAATGGGAGGAGGGGCAGCCCGTGATTGATCTCAAGAAAGTCAATGAAGAGCTGAATACCTACATCCGCCCGCAGACCTTCCCCGTCGCCATCCGGATGTTCCGGCACGGCGAACCCCTCCCTGAAAAGGCCAAACGACCCTCCCGGGACTTCAAGAAGGGATTCGCCAACTGCCAGACCATTGACATGGTTCGCCGGTATGGCTGGACCATCGCCCTCACGCGAGAGGATAGCATCTGTTCCCTCGGGATCACCGCCCTGGGGTTCGACAAGGAACTGAAATTCTACCAGGACGGCAACCTGTGCGAGGCGATGTACACCGAGTCGGCCGAGGCCGGCGCCCGCTCCGAGGCGGCCGTGGACAAGTTCGCCTACAGCCAGTACCAGGCGCTGGTGGTCGCGCCCCTGGACCGGTGCGATTTTGAGCCGGACCTGATCTGCCTCTACGCGAACCCGGCGCAGGTGATGCGCCTGGTCCAGGCCGCCCTGTGGAAGCGGGGGGGCAAGCTCACCTCATCCTTCGGGGGGCGGATCGATTGCTCGGAAATCATCGTGACCACGTTGAAGACCGGCGAGTGCCAGGTCATCCTCCCCTGCAGCGGCGACCGGATCTTCGGCCAGACCCAGGATCACGAGATGGCCTTTTCGATCCCCTTCAGCAAGATCGAGGAGGTGCTGGAAGGTCTGCGCGGTACTCACAAGGGCGGCATTCGCTACCCCATCACCCAGTTCATGGAATACGAGGGGAAGTTCCCGCCCAAGTACATGGAGGTCAACAGGATGTGGGACGCCGCGGCCGGCAAGGTGCAGTACACGCCGCGCGACCGGGTGGTGGCCGCCTACAAGCGCTCCTATGCGGACGGCGTGCCCACCTACCCCATCATCGCCTCCTATGCGGGAGTCCAGGAGGGCTACACCATCCGGGAATACTGCAGCGACGCCAAGAAGGCCATCAAGGCCCAGGTCAATATCTACGAGAAGCATCGCCACGATGTCGTCCTGGCCTACACCGACCTGGCCAAGGAGGCGGAGGCGGCCGGCTGCGCCGTGAAGTGGAGCGACACCATCGTCCCCTCCATCAGCGAGCACGTGCTGGGCGAGGACAAGGGGAAGCTGGCCCGGATGAACATCCCCGATCCGAAGAGCGCCGGCCGTCTGCCCATGTTCCTGGAGCTGTGCGAGGGCTTGATGGCCGCCAAGCTGCCCACGGCCGTGGGCGCCGTGGTCACGGGGCCCTGGACGGTGGCCATGCTCCTGCGGGGGCCCGAGTCGCTCCTGCTGGACACGGTGGACGATCCCCAGTTCGTGCAGGATCTCATGCGCTTCACCACCGACTACATCCGGCAGTTCGCCGAGCTGGTGGCGGGGACGAAGATCGGCCTCTCCTTTGCGGAGCCCACCGGCTCGTGCAGCCTGATCTCCCCCGACAACTACAAGGAGTTCATCAAGCCGTACCACCAGGAGCTGGTCCAGCACTTCAAGAAGCAGAAGGTCAACTGCACCGTTCACATCTGCGGCATGACCCATCCGCTCTACGAGGACCTGGTGGACGCCGGCTTCGGCACCATCAGCATCGACATCGACCCGTCGGCGGATCAGTTGAAGAAACTCATGGGGGTCGCGGAGAAGAAGGCGGTGGTCATCGGGAACGTGGATGCCACCATCTTCGAGCGGGCCAGCAAGGCAGAGATTGAGGCAGAGGTGAAGCGCTGCCTCGACACGGTCGGGGATCGGAGCGGCTACATCCTGTCTACCAGTTGCGAGATCCCGCCCAGTTCCAAGCCCGAGATCGTCCAGTGGTTCATGGACGCCGCCCGG
>METI01000126.1:10881-14452 GCA_001771285.1 candidate division NC10 bacterium RIFCSPLOWO2_12_FULL_66_18 | reverse complement strand
CGACCGCCAAGAGGATCAGGACGCCGCCCATGGTGGGCGTGCCGGCCTTCTTCAGGTGGCTCTGGGGCCCATCGTCCCGGATCACCTGCCGGGCGCGCATGGCCGAGAGCTTCCGGATGAGGGGCGGCCCCAGGATCATGGACACCAGGAGGGCCGTGAGGAAGGCCCCGGCCGTCCGGAACGTGACATACCGGAAGACGTTGAACGGCCCGAACGTCTTGGCCAGCGGGACCAGCAGGTGGTACAGCACGCGTCCTTCCCGTCCGCGGTGCGAGGTTCAAGGTTCAACGTTCGAGGTTCAAAGTTCAACGTTCGAGGTTCGAGGTTCGAGGTTCAACGTTCGGGGTTCAACGTTCGGGGTTCAACGTTGAACATTGCACATTGAACGTCGAACTATTTCCTTGGGCTCATCAGGTGCTTCTTGTCCACCACGGCCCGGCCCTCCTCGGATTCGAAGCGCGTGGCGGCCTTCTCCGCATGCGCCTCCACGGCCAGCGTGAGCAGCCGGCGGATGAGCTCGACCGGCGTGACGCCGCTCAGCTCCCACAGGCGCAGGCACAGCGAGCCGGGCAGCGTGTTGACCTCGTTGACGTACGGCCGCATGCTGGGCCGGTCCACCAGGAAATCCACCCGTGAGATCCCCCGGGCGTCCAGCGTCCGGAAGGCGCCGATCGCCAGCTCCTTCACCTGCCGCGCCAGGTCCTCTGGGATGCGGGCGGGGATATGGCTCGGTGCCAGGTCCGCCTCCTCCGGCCGTTCCGCCCGCCGGAGATACTTGTCCTCGAAGCTGACGATGCCTCCCGCCCCCAAGAGCTCCTCGCATTCGGAGACCGTGAGGTCGTGATTCCCCAGGACGGCGCACTGGACCTCCAGCCGGTCCTCCACCGCCCGCTCCACCAGGAGCCGCGTGCTGAACTGCATGGCCTGGCGCACGGCGCGCGAGAGCTCCGGCCGGCTCGCCGCCCTCCCGATCCCCACGCTACTGCCCGCCACGGCCGGCTTGACCACCACCGGGTAGGCGAGGTCGGATTCCACCTTGGCGCAGACGGCCGCCTCATCCGTGAGCCACTGCCGCCGCGTGAACCACGTCGCCTCCACGCTTGGCAGCCCGGCCCCGCGGAAGAGCAGCTTGGACAGGATCTTGTCCATGCCCGCGGCCGACGCCGCCATGCCCGGGCCCACGTAGGGGAGGTTCGCCAGCTCGAAGAGCCCCTGCAGCGTCCCGTCCTCGCCGTGGGTGCCGTGCACCACGGGGAACGCGATGTCCAGGCTCGCCTGCAGATGCCGGCGGAACCATCCCGCCCGGGCGGGATTGCCGCAGAGGCCGCGGAGGGAGGCATCCGGGGGCAGGAAGAGCTGCTCCACGTCCCCCGATCCCGTCCCGCGTTCCAGGCGCTCGAGCTCCTGCTTGAAGGCCTGCTGCAACGCCTTCCGGCGCGGGAGGTCCTCGCAGGTCCGGCCCTCCGCCTCCACCTCCAGCAGGCGCGACACGGCCTTCCCGCAGAGCCACGCGCCGCTCTTGTTCAGGTAGAGGAGCACCGGCTCGCACTCCGCCGGCAGTTGGCGGAGGACCTCGTACACCTTGCTGGCGGTGGTCACGGAGATCTCGTGCTCCACCGAGCGGCTGCCGAAGATGAGGCCGACGCGCTTCATGGCAGTCTCACGTCCTGATCTCGAGGTAGGTGTCGGGCAATCGGTTCTCGTAGAGCAGGATGTCTCCCGGCCGCACGATTGCGGCCAGGCGATCCGCCACCTCGTCGGCGTTCCGGGCGGTCAGGATCCGGTCCGCGGGGAAGCCGCGCTCGATGAGGCCGTCCCGGATGGGGCGGGTCTGCTCCGGCCCGACCAGGACCACCTGATCGCACACCGCCGCGGCCGCCTGGCCGAAGCGGCGATTCTCGTCCGCCTCGATGGGGCCCAGCTCGACCATGCCCGGCGTGATGAGGATCCGCGATCCGCCCTGGAACTGGGCGAGCACCTCCAGGGCCATCTGCGCCCCACGGGGGTTGGCGTTGGCCACATCCAGGATCTTGACGATGCCGCCCTCCTCCCGGACCTCCAGCCGCATGGGCGCGGGCGCGAGTGCTGCCACGGCCTCGCGCATCGCCGGGAGCGGCACGCCGAACTCCCGGGCGGCCGCGACAGCGGCCAGGATGTTGGAGAGGTTCCCTCGGCCCAGGAGCCGCGTCTGGAAGGCCGCCGCCTCGCCGTCGCCCGTCACCACGCGAAAGCTGGTGCCGCGGGCGCTGCTCTGCACCTCGGTGGCCCGCACCGCCGGATCCCGCGGGGTCTCCCCCATTCCGTACAGCACCACCCGTTTGCCGTCTGCTCGGGAGCGCTCCGCCAGCGTCAGACACACCGGATCGTCGGCGTTCACCACGGCCGTGCCACCCGCCGGCAACGCGGCCAGCAGCTCGTACTTCGCATCGGCGATGGCCGCCTCGGTCCCGAACCGCTCCAGGTGCTGCACCCCCACGGCCGTGAGGATCCCCAGCCGCGGCCGCAGGATGTCGCAGACCTCGCGGATCTCCCCGGGCCCGTAGGCGGCCACCTCCACCACGAACAGCTCGTGCTCGTCGCGGAGGTCCTCCCGGATGACTCTCGTGATCCCCATGGTGGTGTTCACGCCGTCGGGCGTCTTGAGGACGCGGTACCGCGACGCCAAGAGGCTGGCCGTGATGAACTTGGTCGTGGTCTTCCCGTAGCTGCCGGTGATGCCGATCACCCGGCCCGGGTAGGCGCGCATGCGGCGCTCCGCCTCGACCAGGAACGTTCGTCCGATGGAGCGCTCCACCGGGCTCACCGCAGCCGCCGCGATCCAGACGGTGACGGGCGTCAGGATCCCCGCCAGGGCGAGTCCGCCGATGCCCCCCAGGATCCAGCGGGAAAGCAGGTCACCCAGGGGCGGGAGGAGCATGGCGAGCGCCAGGATCCCCCCCAGGACCAGCGCGCTCACGCCGAAGGCCGCCAGCAGGACGCGGATCGCCCTCGGCGTGTACTGCAGGCGCTGGCTCACCTGGAGCGACCGGCGGCGCGCCAGGATGGCGTGCCCGGTGGCGAGCCACACGCCGTAGGCGGCCAGCCAGTGGATCCCGGCCTCGCCCAGAACGACCGCCAGGGCCAACGTCAGGGTCTGCAGGGCGATCTCCAGGCCCGGCAGCAGCGCCCGCCGGTGCAGACCCAGCCAGCGGCCGTACCGGTCGGGCTTGTAGCGTTCCAGTTGCAGGATGTAGACGCAATCCAGGTGGCGTGCCGCGACGACCACGGCGTACGGCAGCACGAGCCGGGCCGCCCAGCCGAGGGCGGCCTGCGCCCAGCGCATCGGCGAGGCGGTCACGCTGTCCCTCCCACCTGCAGGAACGCTTTCACCATTCCGCAGAACTTCTCCGGCGCGTCGAGGAAGGGAAAGTGACCGGCCCCGCCGAACACCACCAACCGGGATCGCGGAATCCTGTCGGCCATGATCTCCATCGCGCTCTTCGGCACCTCTTGATCCTGGTCCCCCCACAGGATGAGCGTGGGTGCCTGGATCGCCGGCAACAGGGCGGTGAGATCCTCGTTCACCAGCTTC
>METI01000126.1:2097-10862 GCA_001771285.1 candidate division NC10 bacterium RIFCSPLOWO2_12_FULL_66_18 | reverse complement strand
GCCCCGCCCTGCGGTAATCCCGGGAGCCGAGCCGCTCGGACAGCGTCGCGATGATCCGCTCGCCGATTGCCCCCCAGCCGGGCAGGGAGAAGATCCGCCTCGCCAGCTTGGCACTGGCCACGCGGACGTAATAGCCGGCTCGCCGTTGCGGCCGGATGCCGGCGCTGGCCACCAGGACCAGTCGCGAAACCAAAGCCGGCTGCCTGACCGCCAGCGAGATCGCGATCCGTCCCCCGAAGGAATGGCCGACGAGGGCCGCCCGGCCGACCCCGGCCTCCTGCAGGAGTCGCTCGACGTGCCCGGCATACTCCGCGGTTCCCCAGGCCGCCGGGGGAGCCTGGCTCCACCCGAAGCCCGGAAGGTCCACGGCCAGGACGCGGAAGGCATCCGCCAGGGCCCCGCACAGGGGGGCCAGGCTCTGGCTGGAGGCTCCCCACCCATGCAGCAGGACGACCGGTTCGCCCCGGCCCTCCACGGTGTAATAGGTGTCCAGACCGTTGATCCGCGCCAACACGGAGACACTCCATCAGCGGCCCCCGGAAACCACCCCGGGCCCCTGCCCGGCGTACCCCAGGGTCGCCAACGCCTCTTTCGCCACCACCCGATCATCGAAGGGGATCGTGCGGTCTCGGAGAACCTGGTAGGTCTCGTGCCCCTTGCCCGCAATGACGACGAGGTCGCCGCCTTTGGCCCGGGCCAGGGCAACCCCGATGGCCTCGCGACGATCCAGAATTGTAACATGCCGGTCGGAGCCGCCGTACGCCTTTTTGATTCCGGCCTCGATCTCCGCCAGGATGGCCAACGGGTCCTCGCTTCGCGGATTGTCCGAGGTGACGACCACGAAATCCGCCAGGCGGGCCGCCGCCTCACCCATCAGGGGGCGCTTGCCCCGATCCCTGTCGCCGCCGCAGCCGAAGACCGCAATGACCCTGCCTGGCGCAGATTCTCGAGCGGTCTGGAGGACCCGCTCCAGCGCGTCCGGCGTGTGGGCATAGTCCACCACGACGCCGAAGGGCTGCCCCGCCTCCACCTTTTCGAAGCGGCCCGGCACGGCGCGAAGGTTGGCGATCCCCGCCCGCACCAGCTCGGAGTCCACGCCCAGGTGAAGGGCCGCAGCCGCGGCCCCCAGGATGTTGGCCACGTTGTGTTGTCCGACGAGGGGCGAGGTGAAATCCATGGCCCCCCACGGCGACGTGACGGTCGCCCGGATCCCGGCGAGGCTCAGCGTCATGTCGCGGACCCGGAGGTCCGCCTCGGCGCTGATCCCGAAGCGGAGCACGCGCGCCTGCGTGGCCTGCATCATGGAGGGCGTCCAGGGATCGTCGGCATTCAGCACGGCCGCGGCCTCGCCCGGCTTCCGCCGGCCCACCCCCAGCATCCGGAACAGCCGGGCCTTGGCCTCGGCATACGCCTCCATGGTCCCGTGGAAGTCCAGGTGGTCCAGGGTCAGGTTGGTGAAGATCCCCACGTCGAACTCGCACCCCTCCACCCGGGAGAGCGCCAGCGAGTGGGACGAGACCTCCATGACCGCGCCCCAGGCGTGAAGATCGCGCATCCGGGCCAGCAGGGATTGCAGGTCGCTGGACTCGGGGGTGGTCCGCTCTCCGGGGAAGGTCACCGTCCCGCACCGGTACTCGATGGTGCCGAGCAGGCCGACGGTGTGCCCCGCGGCCGCCAGGATCGCCTCCGTGAGGTAGGCGGTCGTGGTCTTCCCGTTGGTGCCGGTGACGCCAATCAGGCGGAGGGAGGCGCTGGGGTTGTCAAAGAGCCGGCAGGCAAGGGCGGCCAGGCCCAGGCGGGTGTTCGCCACCCGGATCACCGTCATCCCCGCCGGGATGCGGAGCGCCGCGGGGTCCTGCTCGATCATGACAGCCGCGGCGCCCCGGGCTAGGGCGTCCGCGATGTAGGCGTGACCGTCCTGCCGGAATCCCCGGATGCACACGAACAGGGACCCCGGGACGACCGTCCGTGAATCATGGCCCACGCCGGTGATCTCGACAGCGGTGGGCCCGGTCACCTCTGCCCCGGCCCAGCCCGAGAGGAGCTGGTCCAGGCGCATGGCTAGCTCACGCGGACCAGCCGCACGTCGCGCGCCGGCGAGGGCGGCACCTGAAGATACTTCAGGGCGTCCCGGGCGATCTCCCGGAACGTGGGCGCGGCGATGGAGCCGCCCCAGCGGAGCGTCTCGGGCTCGTCAATCAACACCAGGATCACCAGCCGGGGCGCCTCGGCCGGGACCGCGCCGACAAAGGAGGCCACCACCTTCTGGTGGGAATACCGGCCGGTGGCGGGATCCAGCTTCTGTGCCGTTCCGGTCTTGCCCGCCACGCTGTACTCCTCCAGGGCCGCTTCCTTGCCCGTGCCCTCCTCCACCACGCCCCGCATCATGTCCAGGAGCATCCGCGCCGTCTCCGAGGAGATCACCCGGCGGATCACCACCGGCTCCACCTGGCGCTGGAGCGAGCCGTCCACCGCCCGCAGGCCGCGCACGACGTGGGGGCGGACCAGATTCCCGCCGTTGGCCACGGCTGAAAAGGCCGTGGCGATCTGCACGGGTGTCACCGAGATCTCCTGCCCCAGGGACAGGACCGACAGGGACAGGGCCGACCACCCCCGGGGGCGCCGCATGAGGCCCGGCGTTTCCCCGGGCAGGTCCAACCCCGTCAGGCTGCCGAAGCCGAAGCCGCTGATGTAGTGGTAGTAGAGGCTCTTGCCCAGCTTCTGCCCGATCTTGATGGCGCCCACGTTGCTGGACTGAGTCAGGATCTGCCGGACCGTCAGCCACCCGTACTTCTCGTGATCCCGGATGGTGACGCCGCTCACCTCGATGGCGCCGTTCTCCCCGTGGAACCGGTCGCCCGGGCGGACCGCCCCCTCCTCCAGCGCGCCGGCCAGGAGGATCACCTTGAAGGCCGAGCCGGGCTCGAAGGCATCGGTGACGGCCCGGTTGCGGCGGGCGGCGCTGGTGGCCTTGCGGTAGGTGTTGGGATCATAGGTCGGCTGGTTCGCCAGGGCCAGGATATCGCCGGTCGCGGGATCCATCACGATCGCGGTTCCGGCCTTGGCCCGGGAGCGCTCCACCGCGCGCGCGAGTTCCCGCTCGGCGATGTACTGGATCACCTCGTCGATGGTCAGGGTGAGGTCGAAGATGGGGGCCTGCGGTCTCGACTCTTCCTGGCGGAAGATGATCCGCCCCAGGGCGTCCTGCTGGGCCACGACGAACTGCGGTTGCCCCCCCAGGAGGTCATCGAACTGGTGCTCCAGCCCCTCGAGGCCGCGGTCGTCCAGGCCTACCAGCCCCAGGACGTGGGCCGCCAACTCCTGCCGCGGATAGTACCGGCGACTCTCCGGGAACAGGCCGATGCCCCGGAGATTCAAGTCGGCGATGGCCTCCGCCTTCGGCGGATCCAGTTGGCGCTGGAGCCACACGAACGGCTTGTCGGTGGTGAGCCGGGCCAGGACGTCCTTGGCGGGTTGGCCCAGGATGGGGGCCAGCGTCTTGGCCGTCCCGGCCGGGTCCTCGATGGCGGCCGGCTGGGCGAAGACCGAGGCGACCTGCAGGCTCACGGCCAGTTCGCGGCCGGTCCGATCGTAGATCGTGCCCCGGCGAGAGAGGATCGGCAGGCGCCGCTCGTACTGCTTGGCGGCGCGCGCTGTCAGGCCGTCGCTCTGCTGGATCTGGAGGAAGAAGAGCTTCGCCGCAACGCCGCCGAGGCTCAGGAAGAGCAGGAGGAAGATGCCGAGGATGCGACGCCGCATGTCTGTCAGGCTTCCTCCGTGCCGTGCGGGCCAATCATTGCGGGGTGCACATGGGCCTACTGGACCACCGACTCCGGGATCACCACGACCTGTCCCGGCTTGGGTGCCACCATCCCCAGGCGCTTGCGCGCGATGTCCTCCACGCGCCGGAGGGAGCGGAGCTGTCCCAGCTCGAGCCGCAGGCCCTTGCTCTCCTGGACCAGGGCCGCCTGGCGCTCCCGCAGCTGCTCGATCTCGTAGCCCAGCCGGACCACGCTGGTGTGCTGCCACACGTAGAGGAGCGCCGCCGCCAGGATCAGGAGGCCCAAGACCGCGGGCGAGAGGAACGCCAGCGATTCCCACCGCAGCGCGGGGCGCCGCGCCACGGGCCGCGAGGCGACCCGGACGCCGGGGCTCGCGCTGCCGATTGTCTGCCACACGTCAGGCCGCCTCTCCGAAGGAGTCTCCGCCTCTGGCGGAGCGGTCCCGGGCCTCGGGCGCCCGTTCCATGGCCCGCAGCTTCGCGCTGCGCGCCCGCGGGTTGGCGGCGATCTCGGCCTCGCCGGGCGTGACGGGCCGCTTCGTCAGAATGCGCCCCCGCTCCGACGCCGCCAACTGCCGCCAGGTCTGCTTCACGATGCGATCCTCCAAGGAGTGAAAACTGATGGCCGCGATGCGGCCGCCGGGCCGGAGGAGATCCACGGCCCCCTCCAGCGCGGGGCCGAGCCCCGTCAGCTCCTCGTTCACGGCGATGCGGAGCGCCTGGAACGTGCGGGTCGCGGGATGGATGTGTCGGGGCCAGGCACCCCGCGGAATGGCGCGGGCCGCGATATCTGCCAGGGCGGTGGTCGTCCGGATCGGCGCCTGCCGACGCGCCTCCACGATGGCGCGTGCGATCTTCCGAGACCATCGCTCTTCGCCCCAGCGGAAGATCAGGTCTGCCAGCTCCCGCTCCGGGTGACGGTTCACCAGGTCCGCCGCCGTGTCCCCCCCGCTCTGGTCCATCCGCATGTCCAGCGGCCCCTCGCGGCCGAAGGAAAAGCCGCGGGCCGCCGAATCCAAGTGCAGCGAGGAGGCCCCCAGGTCGAACAGGATCCCGTCGAATCCTTCTTCGGCGCTCACCAACTCGGCCAGCGCCTCGTGCCGTCCCAGGCACAGCCTCACCCGCGGCCCGAACGGCGCCAGTCGCTCCGCCGCCAGGATCAGGGCCTCGCCATCCCGATCAATCCCGAGGAGCGTCCCGGTCGGTTCGCTCGCCTGGAGGATGGCCTCCGCATGCCCGCCGAGGCCGACCGTGGCGTCCAGGTACCGACCCCCCGGCCTGGGCTGGAGCAGTGCAAGGACCTCCGCCCGCAGGACCGGGGCGTGTCCGATCACTAGGCGGCCAGGGTTGCCACCGCCTCGGGTTGGATCCCGACCAGGACATCCAGGGCAGCCTGGACCGACTCGAATGCCTGGAACAGGGAATCCACTCGCAGTTCCTGCATCCGTCCCGCCAGTTCCGGGCCCACGCCGGCCAGCGCCAGCGTGCCACCCAGGTCGCGGGCGCGGCACAGGCGTTCCACCAGAACGCCCAGGCCCATGGCCTCCACGCGCTGGACCCCGCGGCAATCCACGATCAGCGTTCGGCAGCCGTCGCGCAGAAGCCCGCCGATGCTATTCTTGATCTCCACCATGGTGCGGATGCCCAGGTCGCCCTGCGGATCGATGACGGCCACCTTGTGGGGTTCCGACCAGCGGACCTGCATGGGACTCCTCCTAGAGATAGGCGGTGCGGCGGATATGAACCTGGTCTAGATCCGAGACCTTCTTTCGCCTGGGGCCGAGATCGTCCGGCTTTGGAACCTCCCGGAGGCGGTCCCCCCAGACCCGGCGGAACCAGCTGGGGGCCGTCGCCCCCAGGATCCACCGTCGTGCGGGCCGGCGACGTTTCCGCGCCGATTGCTCCTGTCGTGGCTGTGCCATGTGTCCTCCCTTCCTTTCTGCCCGCCCCCTCCAGGGATCTGCGCCTGCGGGACCGGACAGCGGATACCCGGCAATCGTCCGGCCCTCACCCAGCCGTTGCCGGTATTGCTTTTCGTTTTTCGACATGCCCATTTGCGTCCATTTGTCGCGCCATGGGCGGATCCGCCCGGTTCGCAAAGGTTACGGCCTGGCAAGATCCGCCACGGGCGGACGTCCATTTGCGGTTGCCTTGGTTCTCGACTGGCCTCTCTACACGCCCAGCTCGCCCAGCTTGGCCGAGAGTTCCTCGGGCGAGGGGGCCGCCCCCGCCTTCTCCGTCCAGCGGGCCTTGTCCCAGATCTCGATCTGATCCATGACGCCCAGGATCACCACCTCCCGCGTGATCCCGGCGCGCTGGCGCAGGGCCTGCGAGATCAGGATCCGCCCCTGGGGATCGATCTCCACATCCTCCGCCGACGAGTAGACCACCCGAAGGAAGTCGCGCATGTCCCGCTTGAACGTCGGATTGGAACGGATGCGGTCCTCGATGACCCGCCACGCCTTCAACGGAAAGGCGGTGATGTAGGAGTCGAAGCTGGTGAGCACCAGCGTCTTCTCTTTCCTGAGCGCCTCGCGAAGCTTCGCCGGGATGCTCAGGCGCCCCTTGTCGTCTATGGCGTGTTCGTACTGGCCTCGGAACATGGCGCGTCCCACAAACCCCACTGGATGGGACTGGGATGGGATGTTAAACCATTCTCTCCCACTTCATCCCACTTAGCGGCGACAATATACATGGCCAAAACGCCGTGTCAAGAGAATTTATTGAGGTTTATCGAAGGGTTTCGAAGTTCGCGGTGGGTCTGACAACTGCGGGCCCCAAGACTGGTGGCGGACCACCCCATCCCACCCCACGGCTGGGCCTCTGCCCGACAGGTGGTTGGGCATCGAGAGAGTTCGGGACAACGGGTGTCAGGGTGGATTCTCTGTAGGACTTCGGTGATTAGTAGGCCAGCCAAGCCCCTGGTGTGCTTCTCCTCTAAGAAGGCGCTACTTCGGGTAGGGAAGGATGTCGACGGGCTGGGAGACATTCGTTGTCGCAATCCCCTTTAGATCGGGTCATCGCTTCTGACCTCCTGATCGGCGCGACCGCCTCCCTGGTGACCCGCACGGTTGATGCTCGGCCAGAGTCCTGGCCAGTGGCTCGACGGTCCCACCCACCGAAAGGATCAAGGCCTTGTCCATGCCCCAGATGCCTCCCTGCTAGGACGGTTTCGTCGCATTCGCTGATCCGTGTTGCGACAAGATCGCGCGTGCCGTACAATCCGGGGTATGGATGACGTGCGCCGGGCCGCGGCCGAGGCTATCCGGAAGGTCAGGGATCAGGTCCAGTGGAAGCCAGGCAAGGACGTCATCACCTGAAGAAGCGACAGGCCATGGGCCATCTGCCGCAGAGCGCAAGCTTGACCGATTACACCGCCCTGATCTCCGGGCTGGTCAAGAATCCGAAGGCCAGCGTCTTTGTCTACCGCGTCGGGCAGTCGCTCTACATCGCCGTGCGAGGCAGCGCAGGAAATCGGGAATGGCTCGTGATTTTCGGCCTGACGGGTATCATGGAGACGGCATTCCCTCCCCACGACATTGACGCGTACCTGGGTCACCCCGGCTTCACCGAGCTCGGCACCGTTGAGGAGGTTCTGGCATGAGCCCACACACTGCGCTGGTCGAAGGGTACGCCACATCAGTCGAGCATCCTTATGTCAGTGGCTTTGAGATCCTGGAGCTCCTGCGGTTACGAAGTCGGCTTGCCGAGGTCGAGCCCGAACTCTCATCGGCAGAGCGTGGAGCCCTGGAAGCCGCCGACGCCACTTTTCTCCACAACGCCCCGACCCTCTTCCGCCAGGTGTCAGAGGTGGCAAGCCTTGAGGACCTTCGAAAGCAGGTCGGGGTCCGCCCCTCGCATTGGTGGTGGTACCTCGACTCGCTCACGCGGGTCCCCGTTGCCTGACGGCTGATCGGGGAGATGTCCGTGCCCATTCCGTCAAACCCCCGCAGGCCCGCAACGGATGCCGACAGGACGAAACGCCTCCCGAGCCTTTGGCCGCTCAGTCCGGCCGATCGAGAGACCACCCTGCTGGCATGCTGCTATCAGGGCCCGGGGGGCGCCCGGCCGGACGGCGACCTGGACCTCCTCATCATCGAAGAGTCCGCCCGGCCTCGCCCCCGACCCATCCGCAAGACCCTCCTCATCGTCCCCGGCCTCTTCGCCGCAGCCTCCGCCGCGACCTCCCACTCCTGCGCGGCTGGCGTCATCATGCTCCGAGCCAGCCGGACGGTCGAGTTCTGTAACAAACCAGGCAGTCTTGACATCCCCTCGGATCCTGCGGTAAGGTCGAAACGTCCAAAGCGAGGGCGCGCATGATCACCGAGGTAGACCTCCGCCAAGCCGTGGATGCCCTGGTTGCCCGATTTCGACCGGACCGGGTGATTCTGTTCGGCTCGAACGCCCGGGGAACAGCAGATGTCCGCAGCGATGTGGACCTCTTGGTCGTCTGTCCGGTCCAGGGCAGCCGGCGGGCATTGCAGGTAGCCATGGACCGCACGTTGCGCGGATGCCGGTTCGCCCGCGATATCGTGATACTGACCCGAGAGGAGTTCGAGCGCGACCGCCACATCCCCGGGACCGTCGCCCGCCCCGCCTGGCTGGAGGGTCGAGTCTTGTATGAGCGCGCCTGAAGCCGACGTCCGTCACAAGGTGCAGCAGTGGCTCACCTATGCGGACGAGGATCTTCGGCTGGCACGATGAGGAGGTGACCCACGCAGAGGCCATCCGCTCCCTCGACCTCGCCGACCGAGTCCGCACAACCGTCCGGGAGGCCATTCGCGAGGTGGGGATAGCCCTCCCGCCGGAACCGACTCCTTAATCCCCTTCGCCAGCCGCCCGCCCTGGCACTTGACTCCTCCTCACCCCGCAGCCTCCGCAGGATCCGCTGTTGGCCCCGCGTTGCCCGGAGGGGAGGGCGAACATTCCCTACGTCGTGACCCCTTCCTTCAACTCCGGGTAGCGCCCGAGCAGGTCCTCGATC
>METI01000126.1:0-2045 GCA_001771285.1 candidate division NC10 bacterium RIFCSPLOWO2_12_FULL_66_18 | reverse complement strand
CGAGCAGGTCCTCGATCTGCCTGGGCTTGAACCAGACCTCTTTCATGCACCGGCGCAGCGTCTGCACCAGCGCCGGCCGCCCGTGGTCGCACGGTGGCAGCCACCCCGTCCGAGCCGAGAGGCCCGCCCCGGGGCGCACCGCCCAGCGGGAGCGATGCTCACCTATTGAATGGCGTCCCGTCTTGGGATCAGCAGGCGGGCAAGAACTGAGGTTCCGGCGTATCGGACGGCTGTGTCACGCCGCAGGAGCGGGAAATCGGACTTCTCGAGCAACGCCCCGGCTGAGGGACGTCCCGGCTGACTTGCTGGATAGTCTAGTCACGTTAGCCAAAGACGTCCCCTGTTTCCGACTGTTTCCGAACCTCGCCCTTGCCGCCGAAGGATCGTAGCAGCGAGGAAGCTGGCGTCCGTCCATCGAGTGACAACGTCCGTCACTTCCCCATTCACAATGCAACGATGCAGTGGTGAGGGGAGGGCCGCGCGTCGGCGGGTCAACGCCATGCCGTTAATGCGTTCGCCGTAGGCGGCCCAGCGGGTCCAACTGCGGGTCAGGCAGCGGCACTCTGGAGCGACAGGATCTTCTTCGTGATCGCCTTGGGGAAGTCCACGAAGACGAAGTAACTCTTGTGGTAGAGGTAATCCTCACCGCTCTCGTCGACAATCCGGATCAAATCGTCCTTGGCCGCTTTCGAATCCGGGATGATGCGATATACCTTGCCGAGGATTAGCGAGGCTCGGTAGTCGGTATTATCAACACACAGGGCAAAAGGCTTCATAGGCTGTCTCATGCGTCCTCCAGGTACCGCTTGATCTTGAGGCATGGGGGACGTTGCATCCGGACACTCCTACTGGGTCTCCGCCAGGAGGCGCCGCCACACGTGCGCTTGCTTCGCGCCCCGCCGGGCAGCCTTGGGAATGGCCGCGGGCTGCACGCCGAGGACGGGGGCCAGGGGCCGGCCGGGATGGCCGAGGACCTCGACCCAGAGATAGGCGAGGCCGGCGCGGGCCTGCTGGACGGCGATCCGGCGGCCCCCCCCGCCCAACGCCTCGCGGGGCAGGCCGACGTGGCGGCAGACACGCGCCACCAGGGGCTCGAGCGCCCGCCGGGGGGGGCTGGGGGCCTCGGCCGCCTCCACCGTGCGCCGGAGCGCTTCGACGAACTCGCTGGAGCCCAGGACCCGCTCATCGCCCGTGTAGGCCTCCCGGCCCCGCCGGAGGCTCTGGACCACCGCCCAGCCCCCGAGACTGCGCAGGAGGCCGCCCCCTTGGAGGTCGGGGCGGCGCCCCCGGGGGATGCCCTCGGCGACGAAGGCCCGGTAGGCGTGCCGGGCCCGGCGGCGGCTGGGGCCGAAGTGGCCGAGGACCGTCTGGGTCGCCTGCCAGGGACGGGGGACCGTCCCCAGGAGGGCACTGTGACCGGTCCAGGGATACCGATCCAGTGTGCGGAGGTCCGGGACGACTTGCGCGCGCAGCGGATTGAGGTGGAGATACCGGACGAGCTCCCAGAGGTACGCGTCCTCCTCCACCACGACGGACTTGTACCGGTTCTGGAAGAGGTGGCCCACCCGCTGGTGGCGGCGATTGAAGGCCCCGGCGTACCCGGTGAGCAAGGACCGCATGCTCCGCGCCAGGGGGCGCGTCCCCGTCCGCACGAGGAGGTGCGCGTGGTTCGGGAGCACGGCCCAGGCGTAGACGGTCCAGGCCCCGCCCTCCGCCAGGGCCGCGAGGCGCGCGACAAAGTCCGCCCGATCCTGGTCATCCCGGAAGATCACCCGGCGCTCCAGCCCCCGCACCATGACATGGTGGAGGGCGTCCGGCGCATCGAGACGGGGCTGGCGGGGCATGGCAGGCGCCAGCCTAGCACAAGGAGCGTCGGGACGCAACGTCCCCCATTACATAGAGGCGCACCCTCAGCGGTTCGTTGTCAGGGGTGAAGGTGAGGACTCGAGAATGCTGCCGTATTGCACCCGCCTGATGGAGGGACAGCGATTGGCACGCGTCGCCCCGCTAATCTCTGAATCATGCGGCCCGTCGGAAAAGTGCGT
>METI01000125.1 GCA_001771285.1 candidate division NC10 bacterium RIFCSPLOWO2_12_FULL_66_18 | reverse complement strand
TCGCACTGCACGCGTCAGATACGTTTGTATACTACAACCATTCTGGGAAAAAATTACGGCTTGCAGCACGTCTCTTGCCAGCGCCGGGCGCCCTGCGCCAAAGCCTCCAGCACCTTGAAGGCACCTGCCCACTGGTCGGACGGGATGGCCTTCAGGATCGCCTTCTGCGTCTCGATGAGATCCCGATTGATAGCGGCGACGATGGCCTTGCCCTGCGGCGTGATGGAGACATGCACGATCCGCCGGTCTTCAGGATCCTGGTGACGCTTCACATACCCCCGGCGCACCAACTGGGAAACGACCCGGGTCATGGTGCTGACGGACTTGAACATCCGCTTCGCCAGTTGCTGCATGGTGAGGTCCCCCTCCTCCGCCAGGACATCCAGGATATGGCACTGGCTGATGGAGACGCCGTAGCAGCAGATCTGATTCCAGTCGCGGAACTGATAGCGGCGGATCAATTCCTTGGTCAGGCGGTGCAACCGCTCCGCCCCCTCGTCCACCCTGATTGGGCCCATGGCTACCTCCAGACATTACTTGTATCGTGCAAGTTATATCGCCCGATCAACCCTGTCAAGGATTTTTTCAGGCGTTCGAGGTGGTACAGGGTGGGAGTCGTGACGCGAGCCGGCGGGAAACGCCCTATCCGGGGACAAGCTGCGACCCACATGGGCGCACGATAAGAGCAGCGCAGGAGGCATGCCTGATGACCTTGCTCGCAACGCAACCCAGAGGTGACTCCGGGGGCGAGTGTGACCCCTTGGCACCCAGAACAACCACCTGTGGTCCGAACTCGCGAACGGCTGCCAGAATCTCCGAGACCGCGTGTCCTCGGCGAACCGCTCCGGTCACCCGTACGCCTCGCGCGCCCAGGCGCTGCCGGGCCTCAGCCACCAACTCTTCCGCGACAGTGCCCTCCGCCCCTGGCCTACCCGGGACTGCTGCCTTCTCCTCCCTTCGCCGGTCCCAACTGTCCGTGCTCGATGGGGTCCTTACGGATTCCACCACAACCACTACGTGAATCCAGGCCTCCGGTGAAAGGTCAAGATCCGTAAGAATTCGGAGCGCCGTCTGGGCATGCACAGAACCATCCATGGCCAGGAGAAAGAGCCGGTCTCCTTCTGGAGGGCACTTCGCGAGCAGGACAGAGCAAGGGGCGTGCCGCACCACGTGGTCCGAGACGCTCCCCAGTGTGAACCTCTTGATTGCTCCCAGCCCTCGACATCCCACTGCCACCAGATCGGCCCGGCACGCTTTCGCCGTCTCCACGATGACGGGACCGGGCTCGCCTTTATGGATCCGGGTCGCAACGCTTGCCACGTGCGGCTCCAGCGCCCGGCGCCCCTCCATGATAGCCTTCTCTGCCGTGGCCTCGGCTTCCCGGCGGAGGGTAGCGAGGGCCGTACCATAGGCTCGGCGAGCCACCGGCGTCAGGGAAGTGAAGCGTGGCTGTGGGACATTCACCGCCGTCATCACGGTGACGTGGACGGGCGGCGGCCACGGCAGGGCAAGGATGTGCGCCAGGGCAAAACGCGCCGACGTAGAGCCGTCCGTGGCGAAAAATATGTGCATGGAAGTTCCGCGACACCGATCCGGCCCTGAACACGCCTATGCGGCCGAAGCCTGCAGTGCCTGACGCCGGCGGGCGGCTACCCACTTCCCCACTTCCACCAGGACGAAGGCGCCACCGGCAACAGCCACGGCGACCACCCAATCGCCCGCCCCGATCGGCACCGTGTGGAAGGCCTTCCCCCAGGCAGGGATGTAGATCACGGCGATCATCAGCATGGCAGAGGACAGGACGGCCGGAATCAGCCACCGGTTCGTGAAGAAGCCGAGTTGCGGGAGGGTGAACCGCAGCGACCGGCAACTGAAGGCGTAAAGCAGCTCGAAGACGATCAGGGCCACCAGGGTCATCGTCCGCGCCTTGGGCACCCCTTCCGCCTGCCAGTAAACGTAGAAGATCGGCACCAGGCCGAGAAAGATGAGCAGGCTCATTCCTCCCAGGGCGAGCAAAACGGGCCGCGAGAAGACTGGTTCTCCGGGGTCGCGGGGGGAGCGCCGCATCAGGTCCGGCTCGCCGGGTTCGACCCCGAGGGCCAGGGCGGGCAGGCCATCAGTGGTCAGATTGACCCAGAGGATCTGGAGGGCGACCAGGGGGAGGGGCCACCCGATGAATCCTGCCAGCCCCAGAACCAGGATCTCCGCGACGTTGCAGGAGAGGAGGAAGATCAGGTACTTCTTGATGTTGTCGTAGATGATCCGCCCCTCCTCCACGGCCGCCACGATGGTGGCGAAGTTATCGTCCATGAGGACCATGTCGGACGCCTCCTTCGTCACGTCCGTGCCGGTGATCCCCATGGCGATGCCGATGTCCGCCCGTTTCAGGGCAGGGGCGTCGTTCACGCCATCCCCCGTCATGGCCACGATGTGGCGGCGGCTCTTCCACGCCCCGACAATCTTCATCTTGTGCTCGGGCGAGACCCGGGCGTAGACCGCCACGTCCTCCACGATCTCCGCCAGCTCCTCTTCCGCCATCCGGTCGAGCTCCCGGCCGTCCAGAACCCGGCGCTCGCCCTTGCCATCCCCGCTGAGGAGGCCCAGCTCCCGTGCGATGGCCGCGGCCGTCAGCTTGTGGTCCCCGGTGACCATGACCGAGCGGATCCCCGCGTCCCGGCAGTGCTGGATGGCCAGCCTCACCTCCTCGCGGGGCGGGTCAATCATCCCCACCAGGCCAAGGAAGGTCAGATCCACCTCCAGACCATCTGGCGTGTAGGCGGGGGACGGGCTGGCAACGGTACGGTACGCCACCCCCAGGACCCGTAAGGCCCCCTGTGCCATGCGGTCGTTCTGCTCCTGGATCTCCCGGCACATGTCCGTCGTGACCGGCTCCCGCTGGCCATCCCGCTCCCAGTAGGTGCAGCGTTCCAGGATCAGCTCCGGCGCCCCCTTGACAAATGCGATGAGGGCGCCGTTAGGCTCCTGGTGCACGGTGCTCATGCGCTTCCGCTCGGACTCGAATGGGATCTCCCCCACGCGGGGCCACCCGTGCCGCACCTCGGCCACATCCAGCTTCGCCTTCGCCGCCGCCACGACCAGAGCCCCCTCGGTGGGATCCCCCTTGATCCGCCAGGCCCCGTCGGCCTGGAGCAGATGGGAGTCGTTGCAGAGGGCCCCCCCCACGAGAAGGCGCTTAAGCGTCGCGTCCGCCAGGGGGTCAACGGGCTGTGAGTCCGTCTTGAAGGTTCCTATCGGTTCGAATCCGACCCCCGTCACCTCGACGACCCGTCCCCCGACATAGATCTGCCGGATGGTCATCTCGTTCTTGGTGAGGGTCCCGGTCTTGTCCGAGCAGATCACCGTCGTGCAGCCGAGGGTCTCGACCGCCGGCAGTCGCCGGACAATGGCCTTCCGGCGCGCTGCCCGCTGCACGCCGATGGCCAGGGAACCGGTCACCACAGCCGCCAGGGCCTCGGGGACTGCGGCGATGGCTAGGCTCACACCCCAGATGAACATCTCAAGGATCGGATTCCCTCGGAGGATGCCCAGCCCCATGACCACAGCCGAGACGATGAGACAGGCCACGCCCAGCCGCTTCCCGATGTAGTCCATCTTCACCGCCAGGGGGGACGGCTCCTCCTCGACCTCCTGCAGCATCTTGGCGATGCGGCCGAACTCCGTCTCCATCCCGGTGCCGGTCACCACGGCCCGCCCGCGGCCGTAGGTCATCACCGTCGCAGCGAAGACCAGGTTCTTCCGGTCGCCGGTGGCCGTGTCGGGAGCCAGAACCGCCGCGGCCTCCTTCTCCACGGCCGTGGATTCCCCCGTCAGCGAGGCCTCATCCACGCGGACGTTGATGGCCTCGAGCAGACGGCCATCGGCGGGCATCCGGTCTCCTGCCGCCAGGAGCATGATGTCCCCGGGGACGACCTCGGCCGAGGGGATCTCCACGTCCTCACCGTCCCGCAGCACCGATGCCGTGGGTGAGGTCATGGCCTTGAGGGCCTGCAGGGCCTTCTCCGCCCGGTACTCCTGGTAGAACCCCAACGCCGCGCTGGCGATCACAATGGCGAAGATGACGATGGCGTCCAGGGTCTCCCCCAGCAGGAGGGAGAGCCCCGTGGCGATCAGCAGGAGGATGATGAGGAAGTTCTTGAACTGGCCAAAGAAGATCTCCCAGGGACTGATACCCTTTTCTTCCTTCAGCGTGTTCGGGCCATAGCGTTCCAGGCGGCGCGCCGCCTCCTCCCGGCTCAGGCCCTCGGGAGTCGCCTCCAACTCCTTCAGCGCCGCCTCGATCGGCATCGCGTGCCACACGGTCTGTCCCATCGGCCTTCCCTCGCTGTTTGTCATCGCTCCTGACAGGCCCGGCGTCTCAGGCACGGGCCACAGTGAACAGAGTACCGCTTGACCGTGAGAGACGTCACCGTCCTTGCCAAGCGGAAAGAAGTATCTTGTAGCAGAAATACGGGCGAGTGGACAAGTCCAAAACGAAGGGCAACCAGAGCGGTCACGCTTTTGAGATGTGGTCGGTCGTCAAGGGTCAGATGCACCGCGGAGGACGGCGATCGGAAAGATTTCTCGCAGTCAGTCGCTCTGCACCATCCGCTGAAAGGTATGACCGATCGCCCGCCGCAACGCTTCGCGGATGCCGGCCGGGTCCCGGGCGGGTTTGAAGCCGAGCCTCTCGCGGATCCGGCGGTCATCCAGCTCCCACCTGTCAGCAAGGAAGGCCGCGCCCGTCCATTCCGTCTGGGGAACTACCTCCACCCGCCCGGATGATCCCGTCACTTCCACCACCATCCGCGCGACCTCCTCCCAGGTCACGTAAGCGCTGGCCACGTTGAAGACCTGCCCGAAGCTTCCGGGGTTGAGCAGGATCAATTCCACGGCCTGGATGAAGTCGTCCATGCAGAGGAAGCTTCCGCCGCATTCCGCCAGCACGCTCAGCGGCTTCCCCGCCGCCGCCGTGCGCAACATCTCTCGCAGGTGCCGGCCGCCGATCTCCCCCCCAAAAGCCCACCAGAACCGGAGGATCGTGACTGGCACGCCCCCCGTCTGCCCCGCCAGGAGTGTGAGCTTCTCCGCAAATTCCTTGGCCATGCCGTAGGCGGGCTTCCGGGCCTCCAGGACGCAGAGCGGGTGATCTTCGTCTATGGGCACCCGGATCGGCTTGCCATACACCACGGCTGTACTTGTGTAGAGAAAGTGCCGAACGCCCTCCTTTCGCGCCGCCTCCAGTAGCAGGAGGTGTCCCCGCAGATCCTGCTCAAGAAGAATCCG
>METI01000124.1 GCA_001771285.1 candidate division NC10 bacterium RIFCSPLOWO2_12_FULL_66_18 | reverse complement strand
ACCGTCGCCACGGACCGGAGCGGCACCACCTCCCCCTTCTTTCCCACGATCTTGACCTGCTCCAGGTCGGTCCGGTCCCGGCGCTGGTCGCCGCGATAGCGGAGCAGGATGGTGAATTGCCGCTTGTTGTCCAGGCGATAGAACTCGTTGGTCAGGCCGCCCTTGAGGGCGTAGTAGGCCTGGTCCGCCACGTCCTGCACGGTGAGCCCGATCTCCTGGGCGCGAGCCCGGTCCACGACCACGTGGAGCTGGGGGAGGGTCTGGGCCCACGAAGTGGACACCTGGTAGAAGCCCGGGATTTCCTCCGCCAGCTTCCTGGTCTGTTCCCCCAGCTCATGGAGCTTCTCCAGGTCGGGACCGAAGAGGATCACCTGGATGGGAGCCGCGCTTGACGCCATGACGTCGGCGCCCATCTCCTTGATGGCAAGCCGCCGGATCCCCGGGATGGTGCGGACGGCCTCGTCCCGCACGCCGTCAATGACCTGCCAGATATCCCGCTTTCGTTGGGACGAGTCCACCAGGGTGATCATGATCGAGGCGGCGTTGGTGGCCCCCATGCTGTAGCCGGTGAAGTAGGTCCCGCCGGGCTCGAACCCGACCTCCGAGGAGACCTTGAGCACCTCCGGCTGCTTCCTGAGGATCCGCTCGACTTGGGCCGCGATCTCCGAGGTCCGGGCGAAGGAGGCCCCCGGCGTCGCCTCCAACTGGGCGTATGCCTGCGAGACGTCCGCCAGCGGCATCATCTCGCTACCGATGCGGGGGTACAGCGCCACGCCGACCAGGATGACGGCCACGGCCCCGGCGAACACGACGAACCGGTTCCGGATGGACCAGGCGAGACTTTCCCGGTAGCGGACCTCCAGCCGGTCCAGGAATCGCTGGCAGGGATCCAGCAGCCGGCGCTGGACCCACGAGGGTTGCTCCGCCTCGCCGTCGCGGTGCGGGGCAAAGAGGTTGGCGGCGAGGACCGCAGTCAAGGTGAAGGAGACCAGCGCCGAGGCCAGCAGCCCGAAGATGATGGGCCACACGATCCCCTCGAACATGTACTGGACGATCCCGCCGGAGAAGGCCAGCGGCAGGAGCGCCACGCACAGCATGAAGGTAATGGCCAGCACCGCCAGCCGCACTTCCGTGATGCCGTCCACCGCGGCGTCCTTGGGGGACTTCCCCATGCGGAGGTGGCGCTCGATGGAGTGGATGTCAATGATCGAGTCATCCACCAGCCGCCCGATGGAAAGCAGGAGGCCGATGAGTGTGGAGCTGTTGAGGGTCATCCCGAAGGGCACCATGGCCAGCAGGGCCATCCCCAGCGAGATCGGGATGGTGATGACCGAGATGAGGGTGCCCCGCACGTTCCCCAAGAAGAAGAGCACCACCACGCCCGTGAGGAGCACGGCGATCACCAGCTCTTCCACCATGTTCTTCATCAGGAAGCCCACGAACGTCGCGTTGTCGTACGCGACGTCGAACTTCAGGCGCGGGAAGTCCTGCTGGATCTCCTTGAGCTTGGCCTTGACCCCCTCGATCACGCGGACCGAGCTGGCATCGGGCTGCTGGATGATGGAGACCTCCACCGCCTCCTTTCCGTTGAAGCGGTACAGGCTCCGCTGCTCTCGCGGGGCATTCATCACCTCCGCCACGTCGCGAAAGTAGACTGTCCGCCCGTCCATGCTGGCGATGGGGTACGCCGCGACCTCCTCCGGCGTGCGGGCGCGGGTATCACTCCGGACCAGGATCTCACGGTCCTGGAAGGTCAGGGTCCCCGCCGGACGCGATTGGTTCTGCATGTCCAGCATGTTCTTCAGGTCCAGCAGGCTCATCTTGTAGGCGGCCAGCCGCTCCCGGTCCACCACCACCTGCATCTGAAGCTTCTGGCCGCCGAAGGGCACCACCGACTGGACGTCCTTCACGACCTTGAGGCGGTTGACCACCTCGTTCTCCACCAGGGTGCGAAGCTGGACCGGGTCGTAGCCCTCTCCCGTGACCGCCAGCGACAGGACCGGGATGTTCAGCGGATCAATGGGCAGCACCCAGGAGGGTTTCAGGTTGGCCCCCGTCATGGGCAGGTCGGCCTGGACAACGTTCATCAGGGACTGCACGTCGAACAGCGCCTTCTTCATGTCCGTGCCGTACCAGAACTCCACCGAGACGATGGAGAACCCCTCCTGGGAGGTGGAGCGGACGAAGTGGACGTTCTTCAGGTCCACCATCCGCTCCTCGATCGGCTTGGAGAAGTAGGTTTCCATCTCCTCGGCCGAGAGGCCCGGCATCATGGAGACGATGCCGACCATGGGGCTCTCCACGTAGGGCATCATGCGCCGGGGCATCTGGAAGAAGATCACCAGCACCGAGAGCAGCGCCACGCCCAGGTAGAAGGCGATGACGATGTAGGGGTGCTCGATGGACCAGCGGCTGATGTTGCCGCGGCTCCGTGCGGATGCCCCGGTCGTGTCCACCTTGTTATCGGTCATAGTGCTCTCCCATGGCCGCCACCTCACATAGGGAGGCGAGGGACCGGTCGTACGATCTCTGCGGCACGAGGGTGGGCCGCGCGAGCAACGACCGGCCGCGGTCCTCGGTCGGATAGTCCTGCTGCCTGGGCTATCTCAGAATGTCAAATCGAATGTGGAACGGCTAGGCGAGTGAGGGGGCTTTTGGAGGGGGATCCAGGAGGGCGAGCGACACCGCATAGACAGAGCGAAATGGATCAAATGGGGAGTAGCGGCTCACGAGGGGCCCGGCAAGCAGTACCATGGCGAGCGAAGACATCATCATGGCGCACGGATCCGGGCACATTCCTTGGTCTGCACCGACATGGTGATCAACGTGGATGAGGCAGAAGCCGACTGCGAGGATCAGCACCGCCGTCATTATCCCGGCGGCCTGCCACCACCAGCTTCTCATCCACGGTCGGCGATTCATAGCGATACTCATAGAGGTACTAAGGCAACAGATCTCGCCTTTTTGAAGCAATGGGCATGCCAGGGTTACCCGTATTTGTTTGCGTCGTGCAAGTCATTGTAACTGCTGAAGGCATATTCTCAAACTACAATTCGAACAGTCGGGCAACTATGATGACCTGAGGCTTTTGACACACAGAGACGGCGGCGTTCCGACAAATGCGTCGAAGGCCGAAATGCTCCGCCGAGTTGGCCGTCCGCCGGGGCTATGCCTGAAGCCCCCTATCGGCCACGAGTTCCTGACGTGGAGCAGAATCTGTGGAAGCCCCGTGATCCTTTGACCCTTGACCGCCCAACCGATTGACAGTTTGTCATGCGAGATCATCGAAGAAGCCGGAACCGGCCCCCCTGCGGCTGCGGCTGACGCCGATCAGACAGTGGCCAGGATGATCAGCCCGAGGGCGCACACCCCCAGCCCCATGCCGAGGCGGAGACCTTCCCGGTGGTGCAGGTTCCAGCGGGCCAGCCGGTTCAGGGTCGGACGGGCTGAGGCGGCAACGAGGATGACTCCCAGCGGCAACACGAAGAGGGCGTTGTAAAGGATGAGATAGGCGAACGCCCGGAGGAAGGTCGCCTGGAGGGAGAGCATCGCCAGGACGGAGAGGTACACGGCGCCGCTGCAGGGGACCGTGCACAGGCCCACCAGAACGCCGAGCCCCACCATGGCAGACATGGATGCCTGCCGGGCCAACTGCTGGACCCAAACTCCCACCCGCTTCGGTGCCTGGAGACGTAGCCCGAGTTCGGGCAGCAGCGCATCCTTCACCATCCAGAGACCCAACAGCACAGCCACGAGAGCCGCGAGTCGCGAGCCGAGATGGTTCCCGGCGAAAAAGGACGAGACCTTGAGAAATCCCAGGCCCAGGATCAGGTACGTAAAGAAGATGGCACCGATGTAGACGGCGCCGTACCGGTACAGGACGGATCGTGTCTCCTGCAGCGATTTGCCCTGGATCGTCTGGAGGAAGGCCGTGACGCTGGCGATGAAGATCAGCAGCAGCGTGAAGGCGCAGGGGTTGATGGCGTCCACCAGGGCCGCCACCACGACCGTGGGCAACGTGGCCGCCGGCGTGGTGAGCATGGTCCCCGCGAAACGAGATCTCCCGGGCAGGCCGGCGAGATAGGCGGCGAGGGCGAGGCCGCCAAGGAGGCCCAGTCCGATGCCGGCTGATCGGAGTGTGGTCCGCCACTGTCGGATCACGCCGAAACCTCCAGCTTCCCGCGCATGGACGGGCTCTCCTTGCCCCCGCAGCACACGTCGCAGTAAAACTCGTACGTCCCCTCGCGCGTTGGCGTAAACGTGACAAGCTGGGTGCTTTCCGGCCCCACCTTGGCGTTGACGCCCAACTCCTCAATGGCAAATTGATGCCAACCCCCACCGTCGGAGTGGAACTGGCTATCCCGATTCACCAATTGGATTGTGATGGGTTGCCCCACCTTGGCCCGGATGACCGGAGGGGTGAAGCCCTCCATGGTCGTCTGGATCCGGACGTCAGCGGCCGCGGTGGGGACCGGTGCAAAGGCCCGCCACAGGAGATACCCGGCCAGGCCGAGAACAACGACTGCAAGCGCGCCAAAGACGACCGCCCGTCTCCGGGAACGGGCAGCGCGGATCCTGCGCTTTTGCTCGGTCTTGGTTACTTGCGCCATCGGATACCTCCATTGTCAGCAGCCACCTCATCATACTGATTTCGTTCTGGCAGAATCGGGCTTCGTGTGCCCCCTACTTGCCCACGTGCCAGGTAGAGGTATAGGCCAGCGGAAACTGTTTCCGAGTGGCTTCCTCGACGAAGCCGGCCGCGCGGAGCTGGCGCCGCAGGGTATCGGGTGCGACGAAGTCGGGATCGGGCAACTGCTCGGACACGGACAAGCGCCCACCCGGCCGAAGGACACGGCGAATCTCTCGAAGCGTCTGCGAGCGATCAGGGATTTCACCGAGTACCGTAACAAGAATGACGTGGTCAAAGGAGCCAGATGCGAACGGGAGGTACTCGGCGCTGGCCTGAACGAACTCGGCGCTCTCAGAGCCTGCGGCACGGAGTCGGCGACGCGCCTCTACCAACATTTCCCATTGAATGTCGAGGCAGATCAGCCGCCCCGAGGAACCGATGCGACGGGTAGCTTCCAGTGAGTAATATCCAATGCCCGCTCCGATCTCCAGCACGCGCTCGGCGGGTTTGAGGTCGAGCGCGGCGAAGACCCGCCGCGGACTGGCGAAAAGCTGGCGCAATGGAGACTCGAGCAGGGCCGCGTGCTCGAAGGGGTAGGGCCTTGGTTCCAGTCGCCCCCGAAGGCGATCCCACCACGCACGGGCAAGCAATCCCGTGACCATTCTTCACTCTCTCTCTCCCTCGCCTCGTTTCAACTACCCTCATTGGCCATTGGGAATTGGCTTCGTCGTGAGCTCAGCCGAACGGTCATTGGTCATTGATTCCTGCTCCTTCGGTCCCCTCACCGCGGCTCCACCACGCGGATGTTCACCCGCTCGTTTCGCCCTTTGGGGTCCACGACGTACTTCCTGACCCGGGGGAGGATCTTCTCCATCGCCTCCACATAGTACCGGTAGAGCGTCACCTCGGCCCCGTTCTCGCCGGCGCTTCGGCGATACTCGTCCAGGATGCTGGCGAAGCGGGCCGCGTCCCCCCGGCCCCGGTTGACGGCGTCGGCCCGGTAGCCTTCCGCCTCGCGGAGCATCCGTTCGGCTTTGCCCCGGGCCTCCGGCACGATGCTGTTCCGGTACCCCTGGGCGTCGTTGATCGCCTTGGCCCGCTCCTCCCGGGCGCTGGCCACGTCCCGGAAGGCGTCGGATGCCTCTTTCGGCGGAATCACCTCCTGCAGTGTGATGTTCACGAGCTGCACGCCGCTCCGGTATTCGTCCAGGGTCCGCTGGCCCGCGACCTGCACGAGCCGCTGGAGTTCCGTGCGACCCACCGTGAGGAGATCATCCACCCGCGCCCTGGCCCCAACGGCCGTGAGGGAATGCTTGATGGCGTTACGGATCAGCGGGTTGGCATCGTAGTCCACCCGGAGGAGAAAGTCGGCCGGATCCTTCACCCGGTACTGGACGATCACCTTGAGGTTCACGATGTTCTCATCCCCGGTGAGAACCTGAATTTCCTCCGAGGGATGGAGCCGCAGGCCGTGCTCCGGCGGGGTCACGCCGATGCCCTCGCGGCGGATCTCCGAGACATTCACCTTGTCTGCCTGTTCGACAGGCCACGGGAGGCGATAGTGCAGGCCCTCCCCCACGCGGGGCCGAATGACCCGCCCGAAACGACGAACCACCGCCTCCTCGCCAGGGTTCACAACGTAGACACCGGAAAGGAGGTACAGCCCCGTTAGGGCGGCCAGGCTGAGCTTCCCCAGGTGTCGGCTCCGGAACAGGTGCGCAAAGGCTGCCTGGATGTCGCGGCCGGCCGTGGCCCCGGGGCCCGCCGCCAGACGCCGGATGGCCCCCGCAATACGGTGAGAGGCGCTTTGAAGAACTGGCACCAGCATGCGCCGGATACCCGCGAGACGCCTCGGAGTCTCTGCGTCCGGCGGTTCCTCGTTCTGCCGCGGCTCGTCGCTCATCGCTTCACCTCCCGACCCGGGGACCCTGTGGGTGCCCCCGACGTCGGGGACGCGGGCTCTGAGGTCGCGGTGGGAGCGGCCGCCGGCCGCGGCGCAGGAACGGCCCCGGGCGCCCCCTGCCCCTCATTGAGATACTTGAGCAACTCCGAGGTGGCGGGGAGGATCAGGGTCGTCTTTTCGTCCATGAACTTCTGATACGATTCCAGCGTCCGGAGGAACTTGTAGAACCGGGGGTCCTGGCCGTAGGCATCGGCGTAGATCTTGATGGCCTGGGCATCCCCTTCGCCCTTCAACTTCTCCGCTTTCATGTAGGCCTCGGAGAGAATCACCTTCTGCTCCCGCTCCGCCTCGGCCCGGATCTTTGCCGCCTCCTCGGCCCCCTCGGACCGGTACTTGCGCGCCTGCCGCTCTCGCTCCGACTTCATCCGGCTGAACACACTCACTTTGTTCTTTTCCGGAAAGTTCAACAGCTTCAACCGGACGTCCACGACGCGCATGCCGTATTGCTGGGTCTGGGCGTCGCTCCGGCGGGTGACCTCCTCCAGGACCTGGGGCAGGCGCATGGCGCCGGCCTCTGTGGTGACCAGGGCCGACAGCTCCTGGCGCCCCAGGGCCGTCCCCAACTCCGAGGCCACCACGTCCGCCAGGCGGGTCTCGGCGCGGCTCTGCTCCCGGAGGCTCTTGAGGAACAGGATCGGCTCGGCGATCCGCCAGGCCACGTAGTTCTCCACGACGATGTTTTTCTTGTCGCTGGTCAAGAACTCGATCTTCTCCGGGTTGTAGACGAGGAGCCGGTTGTTGAAGAACTGGACCCCCTGGACCGGCTCGGGCCATTTCCACCGAAGGCCGGGGGTCGTGATGGCCCGGATCGGCTCGCCGAACTGGGTCACCACCGCATACTCGGTCTCGTCCACCACAAAGAAGACCAGATTGGCCGCCACGATCAGGACGGCCATCGCGATGAGCAGGACGACGTTCCGCCGCTTCATAGTTCCCTCCCACGCTTACGGTTTG
This sequence comes from candidate division NC10 bacterium RIFCSPLOWO2_12_FULL_66_18, assembly GCA_001771285.1. Lineage (GTDB taxonomy): Bacteria > Methylomirabilota > Methylomirabilia > Methylomirabilales > 2-02-FULL-66-22 > 2-02-FULL-66-22. The sequence goes on along the minus strand of METI01000124.1, from coordinate 12,790 downwards.
TTCCCCTCGGGCGGGGGGAATTTGGGCAGTTGGGCCGGGGAGGTCCCCTCCCCGACGAACCAGAGGTCCAGGCTGTCCTCTTTGATCTCCGGGCTCACGATGTATTTCTTCACCCGGGCCAGGACCCGCTCCACTGCCTCGAGGTAGAGGCGCGTCTCGGTCACCGCCCGGGCCCGGCTGTACTCCCGGAGCTTCTCCCGGAACCGCGTGGCCTCCCCGCGGGCCACGTTCACCTTCTCGACCCGGTAGGCCTCGCCCTCCCGGAGTGTCTTCGCGCCCTCCCCGCGGGCCTTGGGCACCACCTCGTTGGCGTAGGCGGCCGCCTCGTTGATATAGGTCGCCCGGTCCTCTCGGGCCGAGGCCACGTCCAGGAAGGCGTCGGCCACCTCCGCCGGGGGGGCCACGCTGACCAGGCGGACGGTCAGGACGTTCACGCCAGCCCCGTGCCGGTCCAGACTCTCCTGCAAGAGAGCCGCCGCCTCCCGCTCCACCTCCGCCCGCCCTGTTGTCAGCAGATCGTCAATCTCCCGCGTCCCCACCGTCTGCCGGATCGCCGCCTCCAGATTCGCGGCGATGAGTCCCTCCGGTTGCCCAACATTGAAGAGGTACCCCGCCACGTCTTTCACCGCGTACTGCACGGTGGCCCGGAGGGCAATGAGGTTCTCGTCCCCCGTCAGGAGTTCCAGCGGTGCCGGAGAGAGGGCGCGCACGGCCGCCACTTTGATCTTCGTCACCGTCTCGATGGGCCAGGGGAGCCGGTAGTGGAGCCCGGGCGGCACCCCCACGCCGACACGCCGCCCGAACCGGCGAACGACGGCCTCCTCCTCAGGCCCGACAAGATAGATTCCCGACAGCACGTAGCCCAGGGCCAGACCCGCCGCGATCATGGTGACCATACGACGCGACGGCTGGAGGGGCCGGAGAAGGCGGTGCTCCAGGTGGCCCTCCTCCCGGAGGCCCGCCAGGGCGTCGCTGAAGATGTGGGTGCCGGCTGACAGGATGAACAACACCACGACCACTGCCGCCACCCGGTCCAGGCTCCGGAAGCCGATCAGGTAGCCGAGGAGTCCCGCCAGCACGACGCTGGAGCTATACACGTCCATCATCGAGTGGATCCCGTCGGCGACAAGGCTGGGGGAGCTGGTCTGTTGCCCCACGTAGGTCTTGTAGCGGCCCATGAAGTAGGCAAAACCGATGGTGACCAGGGCCCCCAGGGCCACCCACCCCACGTTGGCCAGATCGTGCTCGTGGCCGCCCACGACCTCCGCGAAGATCCGGTAGCCCATGTAGAAGATGAAGATGGCCACGAAGAGGGCCACCCCGTGCTCGATCCGACTGGCCTGGGTGGTCCCCCGCCCCGGCCGGCCCGCCGCGACCACCAGTCCCCCGAGGACGATCGCCGACACGAACAGGTCGGCAAAGGAGTGCCAGGCGCTGGCCTTCAAGGCCAGACTTCCCGAGGCCGAGGCCAGGAGGAACTTCGTCCCGATCAGCAGGACGTTGGCCCCCATGGCGATGAGCAGCGTCTGTTCCTTCCGTCCCATAGTCACCCCCTTGCAGAGTTCGGCTGTTCGACAGTTCGGCTGTTCGGCTGTTCAGGAACGGTCGGGACCCACGGCACCGCGGTGGCTACCCACCGCCGTGGCGTGGGTGCCCCAAACCACCGAACTCCCGAACGCCTTTGTTCGCGTTACCGCGTGCGGCTCATCTCCGCCAGGACCTCGCTCACCCGGTCCTCGTGGACCACGAGATTCATCCGTTTGACCAGCTCTCGCTCCATCCGGGCCAGGACCTCGCGGTGGCGCTCGCGGACGACGTCAGCCCGGACCTCGTCCTTGACCCGATCGAAGGGCAGGGGCGGCAGCTCCTGCCGCTCCCGGACCTTCACGATGTAATACCGTTCCCCCATCGGGATCACGTCGCTCACCTCACCCGCCCGCAGGGAGGAGATGTGGGTATAGGCCACGTGGGATTCGAGATCCATCAGGGCGCCCCCGGGATGGGTGAACCAGCCGTCTACTTCGCCCCCCTTCTGCGCAGTCTCCCGCTCCTCCGACACCTCCCGGGCCACCGTCGCGAAATCCTCCCCCCGACGCCAGAAGAGCAGCCGTGCCGGCCGGACCCGCTTCATCGCGGCCTCGACCTTGGCTCGAGCGCGCCGGTCCGCCTCCTCCGTTTCCCCCCGGCCGACCTCGATGAGGCTGATCTTCAGCCGGGGGCGAGGTTGGTAGCGGGACTGATTTCTTTGGAAATACTGCTTCAGCTCCTCCTCCGTTGGGTCTTTCTCGGCTGCCATCTCCTCCTGGTGAAGCATCTCCGCGAGGAGGTGGCGCCGCGTCTCCTCGATGTCCTCCTTGTTCCGCAGGTCCGCCATCCCTCCGGACGCGCTCTGGAGGACCAGGAGGCGCTCGATGAGCCGGTCCAGGAGCTTGCGTTTCCCGTCGGGTCCCTCGAAGTGATGCCGGTGCTGCGGCGCGATGGATTCCGCCTCGGCGAGGAAAGCCCCCAGGGTGTACCGCTGCCCGTTGACGACGACCAAGGTGCGGGTCTTGTTCTCTGCGTACCCCCGCCGCTCCCGCTCCGCGCGGAGGATGGATCGGATCTCCCCTTCAACCTCCTCGAGGGCCTTGCGGCGCTCCCGTCTGCGCTCCAGGAGGCGCACCACGACGGCACTGTTCCCCTCCCGAAAGACCGGGCTCAGGCCGCCCTCGCTCAAGGACAGGACATTGGCGTCGAAGGCCGGCCCTCGGCTGCCCCGGGCCACGAACCCGTCCTCCCGGAAGGCCCACCCGCCAACCGCGGGGGCGACGCCCTCCAGATCCTCGCCCGCCTGCAGCCGCGCCCGCGCCCTTTCAGCCCGCGCCTGGGCATCCGCGGCATCCCCTGTCGCATCAATCTGGATCTCCTCGATTCGAACCCGATCCGGCTCGACGAACCGGTCCCGATTGGCGAGGAAGTAGGCCGCCATTTCCTCGCGGGAGGGTTCCGGCACCCGCAGGAGCTCCGCGTCCACAGTGATGGTGGCCCCGTTCCGCAGCCGCTTGAGGAAGCCCTGGACGGCCGCGTCCTCTTTCCGGGCGTGGAGAAGGTCGCGGATCTCCCCCCGGACCTCTGTGAGGGTGCGATCCTTGAACTTCTCCCGGTTCGCCTCGAAGTATTGTTGGATCTCTCCTTCCTCGACCCGAATCTCGGACTCGTGGAGCCGCTGCTCCACGTCGTGGATGCCGATCTCCTGCGTGGCCTCCCGCATGGCCCGGATGAACATCTCCCGGGCATCCAGCCGTCGTTCCCGCGCCCAGCGCTCCAGCACGGCGTGAACGGCCATACTTCGAACCGTCAGGTCAATGCCTTCAGGAGTCCGCATCGTCGCCTGCTGGTCGGCCGGTGCCGTCCGCCATCGTTCCAGCAGTGTCTCCCTGGTGATGACCCCCCCGTCGTATGCCGCCACGATGTTCCGGTCCGCATGGTTTCCCCGCCCCCAAGAGGACCGTAGGGCCAGCCCGGTGCCCACAGCCAGGAGGAGCACCAGGCCCACCATCGCCCGCGACCTCCACGGGTGGCGTGTTGCTTTCGCCTCCGCCGAGGCTCGCTCGTCGGGGAGGGCATCCCCGCCGTTTGCGCTTTTTGCTTGCTCCACTATTTCGGGCATGGCTCCACGCACCACCCGAAGGTGTCAGGGAAATGCGCAGTGCTTACCGAGAAGGATGTAAATCCGATGCATTTTTCCGAGAGGCCCGTTTTCCACGGCCCCGAGGTCCCTACAACTTGCGAAGGGGGGGTTAATAGACCGACCGGAGCCAGGCGGTCCGCCTGTCCACCAGGCACTTCATCTCCGCCCCGTTGCCTGCCCCGTTACCGGCCTGCTGTCCCCCAGCTCTCTCGCTATCATCCTTTGGAAGAGGCCCCAACGGGGCGCGCCCGGATGGTGAAAAGCGTCGCCGCAGCGATCACCACGAGGACACTGAGGGTCTGGGCGGCCGAGATCCCGCCACCATACTGGAGCTGGTCCCCGCGGAAGTTTTCCACAACGAACCGGATGATCCCGTAGCCGCCGACATACAGGAGGAAGAGCTGGCCGTCGAACCGGATGCGCCTCCGCCACCACCAGAGGAGGCCGAACAGGATGAGGTTCAAACCCATCTCATACACTTGCGTCGGGTGGAGCGGTACGCCCAGGGGCGCCATGGCCTCAGGATTGGTGAAGGTGACCGCCCAGGGAAGCGTGGTCGGGATCCCGTAGGCGTCCCCGTTCAGGAAGCAGGCGACTCGTCCGATGGCCTGCCCCAGGATCAGGGATGGCGCGAGGGTATCAGCCAACTGCCAGAACGACAGGCCATGGCGTCGGACATACCAGATCGCCGTCGCGGCGCCGGCCAGCAGAGCCCCGTGGATGGCCAGACCGCCGCGCCAGATGGCCAGAACGCCCAGTGGGTCCTCGAGGAAGATCCGGGGGGCGGCGAAGGCCAGGTAGTACAGCCGTGCCCCCAGGATGCCGAAGAGCGCCGCCCAGATGATGAAATCCTGGACGCGCTCCGACGGGAGGCCCTTGCGAGCCGCCTCCCGACCGGCCAGCCAGGTCCCCGTGAGGAGCGCAATGGCGATGAGAGTCCCATAGGCTCGCAGGTGAAAGCCACCGATCTTCAGGAGTATCGGATACACGTCGGATTACCTCCGTACGAAATGTCGGAGCGCAACTCCCTCCGTCCAGGGGGCCAGCCCCGGGCACGCATGACTCAGGGCATGGGTGGGTGGACGGCTTTCCCCGTAACTTCGATGCGCCGGGCCACCAGTCGGCCCGCAAATTCCCGATACGTCACCTTCACCAGGTGCCCGGGACTGAGGTCGCCGTCCGAAATGGGTGTCCGGAGCTTCTTCAGCACGGTCCGGTCGTCCAGTGCGATGGAGACATCCCGCTCTCGATCCCCATTCTCGAGGGTGCGGACCACCAGCGTGCGTTTCTCCTGGTCCACCGACATGACCTCCCCCGCAATCGTCTTTCCCTTGAACGGCTCGAACAGCGACCAAGCGGATTCGCCCGAGCGTTGCTGCGCCCCCGCCAGCCCTCCGCCCAGCAACGTCAGGGTGAGAAGGAACACGGGGAGGCGCCCCAGGTTCCTCCATGTCATCACGGCGCCTTGCCCCCGACCACGGCGATGGATTCGACCACCAGCCGGTTCTCCTCCCGGTTCCAGCGGAGGCGAACCCGGTCCCCTGTCTTGAGGTCCTCCAGCTTCCGGGTCTTCTCCTCAGCGGTAACGGCCAGGCGTTCCGGAACCTCGACCCCAAGGATCCACGGCTGGCCGCCCAGGCGCGACTCCACAACGAGGGTTCGGGACTCCGGCGTGATCGCGAGGACGGTGCCGGTCGCAGCCCGCTCTCCTGCCTTCAACTCGCCCTTGCCCACCTCCTGCGTCGCCATGGCTGGCGCGATGGCCAGAAGGAAGATCGCAGATGCCACCCCTGCCACTGTCTCCCATCGCATTGATCTGCCCTCCATCCGAATTTCGTCTCAGCGCGGCTCGCCGCCTGTGCCGCGCAACCCGGGGGGAGCCCCGCGGCTCGCCCTGAGGAACGCCCGTTGGAGCTTCTCCTCCTGCTCGGTGCTGGTGATCGTGACCTTTCGCGCGGCGTGGCGCTTGCCGCTCTCGGCGCACTCCAGGGCGACGTAATATCCTGGCCGAATGTCTTTTCGGGCCACCCTTTGTGTCCGATTCGTCACGTTCGGATCAATGATGGGCGCGTCAGGTTCCAGGCTCACTGAAATTTCGCGAAACGATCGGTCATGGAACATCGCCTCGATAACCAGCAGGCTCCCGCCGGGCTCCACCGCCTTGACCCGGCCGACATGCATGCGGTTCAGCAGGGCAAACCCATCGGCGGCCACCGCCCAGACGGGCAGGATGAGTGCTGGCAGCACCCCCATCCATACGAGTCGGGACCTCAAGCCGGATCCCCTTCCTGATCGCTGGCCGAGACGCCCGGTGCTCGGATGCCGCGGCGGGCCAGGGACTTGCGGGCCGCCATGAGGATATCTTCGCGGCGCACGGGCTTGCTGAGGTAGTCCACGCAGCCGCAGTCCATGGCTTCAACGTAGCTGGTCCACTCGCCGAAGGCGGTGACAATCAGCACTGGCACGTGTGGGCTCATGGCCCGGATGTTCCGGAGAAGATCCAGGCCGTTCATGCGCGGCATCCGCAGATCGGTGATCACCAGGTCGAAAGGGCGATCCGCCAGGATCGTGAGAGCCTCCTGGCCATCGCCGGCGGTGCCCACGCGGTATCCGGCACGCTCAAAGATCTTGGCCAGCGCCCGGCTGTGGTCCCGGTTGTCGTCCACGACAAGGACCGTCGGCGCCCGTTCCGGGTTCATGCCCAAGCCCTCTTTCTCTGGGTTCAGCCACGGGGCCCTATCCCCGCAGGAATAGAGCAACTCGAATGCCAGGAGCCCGTTTCCCCGGGCATCCATCAAGATGCGTGGAATTTCAAGAAGTTGCGCCGCACCAGCGTTCCGCCCACCCCGTCCACGAGCACGCCCTTTGACAACTCGGCAAAACTTCCCGAGAGGCGGCGGGGGTACGTGGACGATTTGTCAATCCGATCTTCGGGGGGATGTGCGGAGAAGGTGGGGGGCAGAAAAGCCGCGGGGAGGCCGGTTGGCCTCCCCGTCAGCCTCCATCACGGAATGACGCTTCTCATCCAGCCTGTTGGATCGCCGTCAGTTGCCAGGACGATCCCCTCGTGGGCCGGACATATGTCCAGTACTCCTCGAACTTCACCGGGATTTCCCTGCTCCCGGCTACCAATTGGCCGTTCTGTTCCTCAACCGTGTAGTCCAGCAGATTTGCCAGGAAGTGGATCGTGACGAAGGCCCTCTCGGCCTCGACCCAGGCCTCCTGAATCTCGCTGTGGCGCACGGCGATGTTTTCCAGCCGATTGATCTTCCCTTCGGCCTTCAAGATGTCGAGATCCCGCTGGAACTCCTGGCGGACTTCCGGAGCCAGGAGGTCGCGCACCGGATTGAGGTCGCGACTGGCCCAGGCGCCCTGAATCCGGAAGAAGATGTCCATGGCCTCCTCGGGGAATCGCCCGGCGTCAAAGCCCGGCACGACCGCGCCGACCTCGGCCAGCCCGCGCTGAGGGTCCGGTGGCCCAGGCGGCTCTTCCACCGCCGTCTCTGCGTGGTCCCCGTGAGAGGAGCCACACCCCCCACCGTGAGCGCTCGACCCCATGGTGATCTGGCCACCGTGCGCTCCAGCGAAGCTCTCGCGGTTCCTGCGGCGAAGATAGGCCACCACCGCGAACGCGATCCCTGCAAACAGGAGGATCTCCAGGAGGCCGAATCCGCCTCCAAACCCTCCACCCAACCCACCGATGCCGGCGCCGTATCCCAGACTGCTGAAGAGCAGCGACCCCAGGAAGCCGCCGGCGATCCCGCCGGCAAGGCTCCTGAGGAACCCGCCGCCGCCCCACGGCTGGCTCGCCGGGGCGCTTGGGGCGACCGGCTGCCTCGGCGCCTGGTTCGAGCGGTACTCGTTTCGCTGACTCGGGCTGCTATAGCCTCGGTACGGCGTCGAGAACGACCGGGAGCTTCCGCCGCCGAAGGACCGCCCGCCGCCCGCCCGGGCCCAGGCGTCCAGCTCCAGGGCCCCGAAGAACAGGAAAAGAAATGTCGCCAGGACCGCAATGCCCTTCCACCGCTTTCCATGTCGCATGAACTGTCTCCTCCTTCGGTTACTTCGGATGTCGAGTACCGGACCAGAGAAGGGGCAATCTGCGTGCCAGGATCTACGGTCCCGCGGCTTTCCATCAGACAAAGCTGCCAACGCCTCTTGTGGCGCGCCCCTATGACGTTCCCCATCCGGCGTCTAATGTGCGGAGGACTTACCGTGGCGGTGGAAACTTCGACAGGATGGCAAAAACTCGCTTGGGGGGGTCTGCAGTGGAGACAACCTGACAAGGCAGCTTCGCAGGGCTGGGCCAAAGGAATAAGATCGGCCGCCCAAGTTACTAGGCGAGGTCCTGCTTGATCCGGTCATACTCCCCCTTGCTGATCTCCCCTCGCGCGTAGCGCCGTTTGAGGATGTCCAGCGGGGCATCACCGATTCCCGTGATCACCCCCTGTCGCCCCCGGCCCCAGAGCCACCGCACCACGAGGACCAGCGCGACGATGATCAGACCCCAGAACAGGAGCATGAAAATCCAGCCCACGAATCCCATGCCATATCCCCCGAAACCTCCCCATCCCATCATTCCGCCGCCCGGCATCATGGGCTCTCTCTCCTTTCCCGTAATCTCCGATGGGTGGCATCAAGCCTCGGCTCAACATAAAGCCGTTGCGAGGCAAGTACAATCCTGACGTCTTCACTCCACGATGACCTTGCCCCGGAGCATCCCCATCTGGCACGCGAACTCGTACTCGCCAGACTCCTTGGGCAGGAACTCCACGGGTACGGTCTCGCCCTCCGGCAGCTTCGCGCTCTTGTTGAAGGCGGGCAGCAGGACCATCTCGGAGCACGAGGCCGACTCTTGCCGGACGAAGTTCAGCCGCACGGGCTTGCCCCGTTCGACGACGATGACGTCGGGTGTGTAGCCCCCCTTGACCAGGACCATCTGCTCCTGGTAGCCCGCACTCGTCATGGCTGCCCTGACCCCCTTGGTCTTGACCAGCCAGAAAAACCAGACGATGAACCCGATCAGGCCGAGGCCGATGAGGTTCACAAGGATCTTATCCCAGGTCATCACACACCCCCTTCAAGATGCAACCACAGATACACACAGATGAACACAGATCTGGATGCCTCAGAACATTCAGGAGAAATGACATCCGTGTGTATCTGTGTTCATCTGTGGTTGCCTATTCGGGATCAGGCCGTCCGGGGCTTCCACCGCTTCAGACGATTGGCGTTGGCGATCACCGTCACCGAACTGAAGGACATGGCGATCGCCGCCAGCAGGGGCGACAGCAGGATGCCGAAGAACGGATAGAGCACCCCCAGGGCGATCGGCAGGCCCAAGATATTGTAGATGAATGCCCCGACCAGGTTCTGGGACACATTCCGCATGGTCGCCCGGCTGATTTGGATGGCCGTCACGACGCCCTTCAGGCTCCCCTTGATCAGGGTGATGTCGGAAGCGGCGATCGCCACGTCGGTGCCCGTCCCGATGGCAAACCCCACGTCGGACTGCGCCAGCGCCGGCGCGTCGTTGATCCCGTCGCCGACCATGGCGACGTTCTTCCCTTCGAGCTGGAGCTTCTGGACGTTGAACGCCTTATCCTGGGGAAGGACCTCGGCCAGGACCCGGTCCACGCCCACCTGGCGGGCGATGGCCTTGGCCGTCCGCTCGTTGTCCCCGGTGATCATCACCACCTCCAGCCCCATGGCCTTCAGGACCCGGATGGCGTCCCTTGAGTCTTCTTTCACGGTGTCGGCCACGGCGATGATGCCCGCCGGCTTGCCGTCTATGGCCACGTACATGGGGGTCCTCCCGTCGTCCGACAGGCGCGTAGCCTGGACCTCCAGATCTTTCACCGGGATGCCCCGGTCCTTCATGAGCTTGAGGTTGCCCAGCAGAATGGTCCGCCCTTCGATCGTGGCTTCTATCCCATGGCCCGGGATGGCGGCGAAGGTTTCGGCGTCCTTGAGCGTCAGCTCGCGCGCCCGGGCTCCTTCTACGATGGCCGCGGCCAGGGGGTGCTCGGAGGATTTCTCCACTCCCGCCGCCAGGCGGAGCACCTCTTCTTCCTTGAACCCGCCCGTGGTCACGACATCGGTGAGCTCGGGCTTCCCCTTGGTGATGGTTCCGGTCTTGTCCAGGATGATGGTCTGGAGCCCCTTGGCCGCCTGGAGCGACTCTCCCGAGCGGATCAGGATCCCGTTCAGGGCCCCCAGGCCCACGCCCGTGGTGAGCGACATCGGGGTCGCCATGCCCAGGGCGCAGGGGCAGGCGATGATCAGCGTGGTGACCGCGACGATCAGGGCAAAGACAATTCGTGGCTCCGGCCCGAAGGTGTACCAGAGCATGAAGCCGAGGATGGCCAGGATCGCCACCGACGGCGTGAAGTAGCCGGAGACGACATCCACGATCCGCTGGATAGGGACCTTTGAGCCCTGGGCATCCTGGACCATCCGGATGATGTTGGCGAGGGCGGTGTCCTTGCCCACTTTGGTCGCCCGGAACTTGAAGCTCCCGGTCTTGTTGATCGTCGCCCCGATCGCCTCATCCCCCACCCGCTTTTCGACCGGGAGGGATTCGCCGGTGATCATGGACTCGTCCACGGCCGAGGTCCCTTCGATCACCTCGCCGTCCACCGGGACCTTCTCTCCCGGGCGGACGACGACGATATCGCCGACCAGGACCTCCTCAACCGGGATGTCCACTTCCTTCCCGTCCCGCACGACCCGGGCCGTCTTGGCTTGCAGGCCAATGAGTTTCTTGATGGCTTCCGACGTCCGGCCCTTGGCCTTCAGCTCCATCGCCAGGCCGAGGACGACAAGCGCCGTGACGACCACGGTCACGTCGTAATACACCTCGGTGAACTCGGCCGCGGGGAAGAGCTGCGGGAACAACAGGGCGATCGTCGAGTAGATCCACGCCACTCCCGTCCCGAGCGCAATGAGGGTGTGCATGTTGGCCGAACGGTGCTGGAGCGCCTGCCAGGCACCGACGAAGAACTGATTGCCGCTGTACGCTAGGACAGCCAGGGAAAGGATCCCCATCACCGCCCAGGTGTACCAGAGCTGGGGACTCCCCCGGGGGAACCAGTCGCGTAGGACCGGGATGAGCCACGGGTAGCTGAGGAGCATGGTGAAGACGCCGACCGCGGCGCCGAACCACCACTTGCGCATCAGCGTGCGATATTCGCGCTCCCGGACCTCGGCCTCCTTGTCCGTGGCTTCCGGGCTGGCCGGGGCGGGGGCCTCGACGACCTTGTAGCCCGCCGAACCCACGGCCGCCTTGATCGCCGCCGGATCGGCCACGCTGGGGAGAAACTCCACTGTGGCCTCTTCCGTCCCGATGTTCACGCTCGCCTTGACCACCCCAGGTGTTTCCAGCAGGGCCGATTCGATCCTGGTCACACAGGAGGCACAGGTGATTCCCTCAATGGCGAATCGGGCCGTCGCCCCCTCGGTCCGGTAGCCGACGTCCCGAATGGCCCGCTCCAATGCAGGCACACCGGTCAGGGCGGGGTCATAGTCCACGAAGGCCCGCGCGCTGCTCAGGTTCACCGTCGCCTTTGCCACTCCCGGCACCGCCCTCAGCGACTTCTCCACGGCCTGGACGCACTTCCCGCACGTGAGGCCGAAGACCGGCAGCTCCACCCGCTTGGGGCCAGCGACCCCCTCCTGCAAGCCGGTGGTCGCCGAGGGAGCATGCCGCGACTGCTTCCCGGTTGGCCCTCCTGCATACTTGTCCGGATCGGCAGCGAACGTCGTCTCGCAGTTCGCCGAGCAAAAGTAGAAAGTCCGCCCACCGTACTCGCGCCTGGCGTGGGCCTTCCCCTCCTCGATCTCCATCCCGCAGACCGGATCCTTCACCATGCCCACATCCTCCTTCGCCCAGATCGGTCACCGCCAATCCCGAAGCGGACCGGCCCGCCTCAGGGTCGTACCTCGCCGCCGGAACGCGTCTCCTCCAGCAGCCGCCGCCACTCTCCTCGGCGTGGGACGAACCTGGGCACTTGACGGCTATACGCCAGGTACTCCTCGCCGAACCGCTCGACCATCTGGGCTTCCTCGCGCCTTGCCAGGCGGTAGTAGGCCCAGACGATGGCCGGAAACAGGACCAGCGTAGGAATCGTCGGCCAGTGGATGAGCTGGCCAAAGACAGCCAGGAAGATCCCCGTGTACTGCGGATGCCGGACCACCCCGTAGAGGCGGTGGGTGGCCAGCCGCTCCTCGCCCCTCGCACGGTACACCTCCCGCCACCCTTCAATCAGGAGCGAAATCCCGAAGAACACAAAGGCGTACCCGACCAGCATCTCGATCAAGGCTCCCGCATCCCCCCACTTGAAGAGGCTTGCCCAGAGATGGCCGCTCTGGTGGAGCCAGGGGATGTCGAAGCCCAGGAACCCGCTCAGGACATAAATGGTGAGCGGAAAGCCGTACATCTCGGCGTAGAGGGCGATGATGAAGGCCTGGACCAACCCCGCCCGGCTCCACTCCTTCCACCCCTTGGGCGCCACGTAGCGATAGAGGAGCCAGGAGGCGATCACCACCATGATGATCGTCAGTTGCCAGTATCCAGTTTCCTTGGCGGTTTCCATTGCTCGGCTTCCTCTTGACCAGAGACGATTTCAGCCTCCACCAGGCCGGGCGTCGCGCACCGAACCAGCCGGTCCATCCGGCTGGTCTCCCTTTTGCTCCGCAGCCAGGTCCGCCCCACCCTGCCGACCGTGGGCTGGCAGGCCACTGCCGGGTCAGCCGGCGTGATGCGCTGAAGAGGGCGAAATTCACTCCGGCCCCATCCCACGTCGCCCCCAGGGGGTGCGGCTGCCCGGGCCAGGCGCGTGGGCCGGGACGACCAAGTGTCGCTGTAGGTTTTTCGTCATCCATCAGAAATCCCGTATTCGGACCGGCCCTGCTACTGCACTCGCATGCGGCCTCTCCTCCCAAGGCCCGTGATCCGCTTCGGGCTAGCGAGCCGCCGGGCCCGCCGCCTTCTTGAGATAGCGGTAGTAATCGCTGTCCGTCGTCAGGATCAAGACGGAGTTCTTGTTCTGGCCCTCCTTGTAGGCCTCCAGGGTTCGCGAGAAGGCGTAGAACTCGGGATCGCGGTTGTAGGCGGTGCCG
>METI01000123.1:890-5378 GCA_001771285.1 candidate division NC10 bacterium RIFCSPLOWO2_12_FULL_66_18 | reverse complement strand
CACTGAGGCGCTTTCGGCCGACGTGGGGCTCGTTCCCGACCGGGGCCGAGGCCCCGGCTCACGCAGCGGGGTGATCCGCCTCTCAGAGCGCAGGTAACACCCGTTCTCAGTTATGGCCTGTCGAGCCCGAGGCTCTTCCTCACGGGTCCGCCTTGTCAGAGGCGGGAGGCGTGGGCATTGCGCTCAGGCTGGCCTGCCCTGGTGTTCGGCGTCAATGTCCGCGGGCGGAGACATGCGGGCCCCCCACCCCGATCTTTTCCCCAGAGGCGAGAGGGAATCGCGCACCGATCACACCCACAGCACCTGGCGGCGCAGCTCGCGGTCAACGCGCAGGGGGGCCGCCGGGCCTTCGTGGCTGATGCGGCCCCGGTCCAGCACGCTGACCCGATCGGCCAGCGCCAGGACGAGGTCGAGATCGTGCTCGACGATCAGGATGGGCACCTCCCGGCGCAGGCGGTCGAGGGCGCGGAAGATCGTCTCGCTCACCGCCGGGGCCAAGCCCTCGAAGGGCTCGTCCAGGAGGAGAAGCTTGAGGTTGCCCGACAGCGCGCGCGCGATGGCCACCATCTGCTGCTCGCCGCCCGAGAGGGTCTCGGCCCGGCTCCCGAGCCGCTCGCGGATGCGGGGGAAGAATTCAAAGATCCGCTCGAGGTCCCAGCGGACGCCCTGGCCGCCCTGCCGGCGGAGCCGGCCGAGCTCGAGGTTCTCGGCCACCGTGAGGGTCGGGATGAGCCGGCGTCCTTGGGGCACCCAGCCCACGCCCAGGCGCGCGATCGCCTCGGGGGAGTGGCCGGCGATCTCGCGCCCGGCGAACTCGATACGGCCGCGGGCCGGTGGGGCCAGACCCAGCACGCTCTTGAGCGCCGAGGACTTGCCGGCGCCGTTGCGGCCGAGGAGAGCCAGCACCTCGCCCGACCTCAGCTCGAGTGAGACCTCGTGGAGGATGTGGCTCTTGCCGTAGAAGGTGTCGATGCCGCTGACTCGGAGGACGGGAGGCCCGGCCGGACCGGTTGGGGCGCGGCCGGCCTCGGCGAAGAGCAGATCGCGGCCGTGGCCCAGATAGACCTCGTGGACTTTGGGATGCTCGCGCACCTCGGCGGCCGGGCCATCCACCACCACGCGCCCCTCGTTCATGACGGTGATGCGGTCGGCGAGGGTGAAGACGCGGTCGATGTCGTGCTCGACCAGCAGCACCGCCATCCGCTCGCAGAGCCGGCGCAGCAGCGCCGTGATCCGCTCGCGCTCGGCCGGGGCCAAGCCGGCCAGCGGCTCGTCCAGCAGCAGCACCCGGGGACAGGCCGCCAGCGGCAGCCCGAGCTAGAGCAGGCGCTGGCCGCCGTAGGAGAGGCTCGAGGCGGGCCCCTGCTCCAGGCCTTCGAGCCCCAGGAAACGCACAAGCGCGCGCGTCTCCTCGTTCACCCGGGTGAGGCTCGAGTAGGGGCGCCAGCAGTTGAAGCGCTGCGGATCGCGCGCCTGGACGCCGAGACGCAGGTTCTCGAACAGCGTGAGCGAGGGGAACAGGTTGGTGATCTGAAAGGAGCGGGCGATGCCCTGGCCCACGACCCGCTCGGGGGAGAGCCCGCCGATGCGCCGGCCGTCGATGACGATCGAGCCGCCGTCGGGCGGGTACATGCCTGAGATGGCGTTGAAGAGCGTTGTCTTGCCCGCCCCGTTGGGCCCGATCAGGGCGTGGAGCCGCCGGTCGGCCAGGGTGAGGTCTACCGTGTCCACCGCCGTGAAATCGCCGAAGCGCTTGCTCACCCCGCGACAGTCGAGGAGAGGGCCCACCGCCGGCGCGGCGCCGTGGAGGAAGCCGGGCACCTCGGCCCCAGGCCGCGGCGTGAGGCGCGCGGCCATGGCGGCCGCCTCCTCGTCCCGCCGGCGGAAGGGGCGGAGCAGCCGTTCGCCGAGACCGATCAATCCCGAGGGCGAGAAGAGAATGAAGGCCATGAACATGAGCCCGAACCAGAACTGCCACGAGGCCGTGTGCTCGGAGAGCAGCTCGCGGAACAGGATGAAGAAGGCGCTGCCCAGCGCGGGCCCGAGGAAATGCCCCATGCCGCCCACGATGGTCATGGCCACGATCTCGCCCGAGAAGGCCACGTGGACCTGGTCGGCCGACGCGAATACCTTGAGAAAGGTGAAGAGGCAGCCGCCCAGGCCCGTCACCGCCGCGGAGAGCGTGAAGGCGATCAACTTGTAGCGCTGCACGGGGTAGCCCAGGAAGCGAGCCCGCCGCTCGTTGTCCCTGATCGCGAGCAGCACCCGGCCGAGGGGGGAATGGACGACGCGCCAGAGCCCCCACGCGACCAGCATGATCCCGGCCGCCGTCACGTAGTAGAAGGCCACCTGGCTCTCGACCGGCAGCCCCAGCAGCGACCGCCGCGAGATGCCGCGCAGCCCGTTCTCCCCGCCGGTGAGGGCCGTCCACCGAAAGGCCACCGAGAAGATCAGGGCCGTGAAGGCGAGCGTGAGCAGGGAGAAGTAGACGCCGCGCCGGCGCAGGGCCAGGAAGCCGACGATCAGGCCCATCGCCGCGGCGAAGAGGGTGCCCAAGGCGATGGGCGCAAGCACATGGCCGGGCAGGTAGTGGATCTGCACGAGCGCCGCGGCATAGGCCGCCAGCCCGAAGAAGGCGCCGTGGCCGAAGGAGAGGAGACCCGTGTAGCCCAGGAGGAGGTTGAAGCCCAGGCCCACCAGGGCGAAGAGCGCGATCTCGGTGGCCAGGCCCTCGGTCATGCCGATGGGCCGCATGGCCCACGGCAGCAGGAGCAGCGCCGCGGCCAGGAGCACGAGCGGGTGAGAGAGGCGCCTGGCCGCGCTCATTCGAAGCGCTCGAACCGCTCGCCCATGAGCCCGCGCGGGCGCACGAGCAGGACCAGCACCATGAGGGCGTACATCGAGGCCTCGGCCGCCGGCGGGTAGAAGAGGACGGTGAGCCCGCGGACCACGCCGACGATCAGCCCCGCCCAGACCACGCCCCAGAAGCTCCCCAGCCCCCCGATCACCACGATGACGAAGGCGGCGACCACGATCTCCGTGCCCATGGCCTGGTGCACGCCGGCGAGCGGCGCCGACATCACGCCGGCCAGGCCGGCCAGTCCCACGCCGAGCGCGAAGATTGCGGTCAGGATGGGACTCAGCGCGATGCCGAGCGCGCGCACCATCTCGGGATCGCGGGTGCCGGCGCGGACGACCAAGCCGAAGGAGGTCTTGTTCAGCAGGAGCCAGCAGCCGGTCACGGCCGCGGCCGACGCCGCCAGCACCGCGATGCGATACCGGGAGTAGATGAAGTCGCCGAGAAAGACCTGGCCGCGCAGGGCTTCAGGAATCCCGAACGGCAGCCCCGTGGCGCCCCAGATGAGTCTCAGGCTCTGCTCGGCGGCCATCGCGAGTCCGAAGGTGAAGAGGAGCGCGAGCCCCGGGTCTTCTCGATAGAAGCGGCGGATGGCCAGGCGCTCGATCACCACGCCGATGAGCGCGACCCCGATCGGCGAGAGCGCCATGGCGCCGGCGAAGCCCAGGCGCCGCTGGATCTCGTAGGCCAGGTAGGCACCCAGGGCGTAGAAGGCGCCGTGGGCCAGGTTGACGACGCCGCCCAGGCTGAAGATGAGCGAGAGCCCGAGCGCGAGGACGATGTAGTACGCGCCCACGAGCAGGCCATTGGCCATGTGCTCGAGGATGACGAAGGCCGGCATGGGTCAAGTGGCGGGCGAGATTCCCCTCACCCTGCCCTCTCCCCCTCTCTCATCCTCACCCTCTCCCCCTTTGGGGGAGAGGGCAGGGTGGGGGGAGAGTCTGGTGAGGGGAGGTGGTTACGCCAGCGTGCAGGGGTTTTCCTGCTTGGTCGGCTGGATCACCTCGAGGGACTCGTTCGCGCCCGGCACCGTCTGGACCAGCTCGAAGATGTCCCACTTGTCCTTGGCGTCCTTCTTGTCCTTGACCTTGACCACGTACATCTCCTGAAGCAGCTGGTGGTCCCAGTCGCGGAAGCTGCCCTTGCGGCCCTTGAGGATGTCGAAGGTCGCGCCCTTCTCGAAGTACGGCACCCACTTGGCGGCCTCGGTGCTCTTGGTCTCCGCCATGGCCTGGAGCAGGATCTTCACCGCGACGTAATCGCCCCAGGCCTGGTTGTCGGGCGGCTTGCCGTGCTTGTCGCTGTAGCGCTTGGTGAAGGCCTGCGCGGCCGGCACCGGTAGCCCGTGATACCAGAGGCTCTGCCAGTGGCCCGACAGCGCGTCGATGCCGGCCGCCCAGAACGGGATGGTGTCCATGACGCCGCCCGCCAGCGGGATAGGGATACCGTATTCCTTGTACTGCTTGAGGAAGGAGGTCTGGTCGGTGCCGGCCAGGTTGATGTAGACGAAGTCCGGCTTGGCCTGGCGGATCTTGAGGATATAGGCGCTGTAGTCCGGCGTGTTGGTGGGGACCATGTCATTGGCCAGCACGGTGCCGCCGTTCTCGGTGAGGAAGCGCGAGGAGACGCGG
>METI01000123.1:0-846 GCA_001771285.1 candidate division NC10 bacterium RIFCSPLOWO2_12_FULL_66_18 | reverse complement strand
CTTGGCGCCCTTGATCAGGTTCTTGCTCTTCTGCCACGTGCCGATGGTCTTGGTGTACATCGTGTTGCAGCCTTCGACGTGGAACATGAAGCGGTTGCAGCTCGCACCGCGCAGCGCGTCCGAGTTGGCGCCCGAGTTGACGAAGACGACCTTCAGGCGGTTGGCCTGCTCGCCGATGGCGAGCGCGGAGGCCGAGTTGATCTCGCCCACCAGGCAGAGGACCTTGTCGCGCTCGACCAGCTTCTGCGCCTTGGTGACCGCCACGCCGGGATTGACGCTGTCTTCCGCGATCAGCTCGACCTTCCGGCCCAGCACCCCGCCGGCCGTGTTGGTCTCGTCCACCGCCATCTGGGCCGCGTTGAACCCGTACTCGCCGAGCTGGCCGAGGAAGCCCGTGCGCGGCGTGAGGTGCCCGATGCGGATGGCCTCAGGCTGGGCGCGGACGACCGCGGGCATGCCCAGGGTCAGGGCACCCGTGGCGGCGGTCTTGAGCAGGGTCCGGCGGGACAAGCGGGTCTGGTCATCGCGTGCGGAAGCCATGGGTGTCCTCCCTTTGCGGGGGTCGCGGTTGTGGCCGGTTGGGGGACAGCGCTGCCCACCGGCGCGGGTAGTAAACCCCGATGCTTGGGCGTTGTCCAGCGCCTCATGCGGGGCCGGCGCGCGGGGTGGGAAGCGGCGGGCGGGGAAGGAATAGCACCAGGAAGGCCTGTAAGCCGGGACCAATAGGTGCACGACATGGACCGGGCAATTGGGCAAGGCCAGGCGCGCCATGAGCGTAGATGCCATAACATTCTCAGTCATGTCCAGCCGAAGCTCAGGTTCTTGCCTTGGCACAGCGATCGCCAG
>METI01000122.1:20110-30673 GCA_001771285.1 candidate division NC10 bacterium RIFCSPLOWO2_12_FULL_66_18 | reverse complement strand
GATGAACCGAGCTGATTGCCGAACTGCGTGGCCAGGTCCCAGCGTTCCCCGCACGCGCGGGGATGAACCGTAACAATCCGATCACATATTCGGACGTTACATGCGTTCCCCGCACGCGCGTTCAGAAATGGGGGACGTTGTTGCCTTCGTTAACTTCCCCTGAGATCCTCCGAGGCGGACGGCGGGAGCCCGGATGCCCCGCCAGGCGCGGGCCGATAGCCTAGGCCCTCCCAGCGGTTGCAGGGACGGCGGCGCGGGGATGATCCGCGTAATGGGGAACGTCGCCGCTTTGCCTAGAGCCGTGGCCCCATTGAAGCACGGGCGGCATGGAGAGGAGGACGTGCGCCCCCCCGTAGCGCCCGGCCTTCGGGTCGGGCGCGTGTGAGTCGGGCGCGTGTGAGGTGTACTGACTGCCGAAGTCCGGCTAGCGTAGTGATGTAACTACAACGAGGCAGGAGGTACCGATGCGCATGGGGTTGCGGGAGGCAAATCAGCGGTTTTCAGCGGCCATGAAGGTGGTGAGGGCCGGAGGCGAAGTGGTGTTAACCGAACGCGGGAAACCCATCGCGGTCTTGAAGCCATTGCCGGAATCCGCCGCTGGTGAGACAGTGATCCGACAGTTGGAAGCAACTGGCCTGCTTCGGGCGGCCGCCAAGCCAGCGCCATTGCCTCGCTGGACTCCGCGGCGGGTCACAGGTATTTCTCTCTCGAGGACGATCCGAGAAGAACGAGACGAATCCTGATGGCGGCTCCCTGGGCGTATTTCGATACACGTGTCCTCGTGAAGCGATACGTCAGAGAGGAAGGGTCTCCCCGGGCATCGGCCCTGCTTCGTCGCTATCGATTCCTCTCCTCTCCGCAGCTTGCCAGCCCGTTGTGGGGACGTTCCATTGAAGTATGAAAGAACGGGATGCGCCATTCGCAAGAGCCCGGTCTCGCGCATCCATCCGGTAGCGGTGGAGGTCACCGGTCGAGGCGGTAGGACAGGGGGAGGCGGACCCAGCCGGGCACCCGCGGGTAGGGGGCGGCGCGCCGGATCGTCTGCGCCGAGGCCTCGTCGAGGATCCGGTGTCCCGAGGAGCGGAGGATCTCCATGGCCTCGACCGATCCGTCGGCCGCGATCCGGAAGCGGAGATCCACCGTCCCCTGGATCCCCTCGCGGCGGGCGGCGTCAGGGTAGATCCTGGCCTGCTCGATCTTGGTCCGGATGGACCGGAGAACCCCGGCGAGGGAGGCCCCGCCCGTCCCTGCACCCGCGTCGCCAGCCCCGCGGCCCATAACAGCGGTGCCACCACCCGGGGATCCCCCCGGACCCCCGGATCCACGCCCGCCGCTGCCGGGCCCACCGAAACCACTCCCCGCTCCAGCCGGACCCGCCAGGAATGAGATCCCGGTGCGAGGTGTTTCTGGCGCCGATCCACTCCTGCCCTCGCCGCCGGCGCCGAGCGGTGAAGCTTCTCTCGCGACCCGTTCCGATTCCGGAACCGGCCCGGCGCCCTGTGCCGGAGGCGCGCCCACGTCATCCGCGGCCGGGGCGGAGACCTCCGCGGGCTCGGGAGGAGCGGCAATCGGGGACGCACCGGTCGCCTCCGGCAGCGCCGGCACCGGGGGCACTGATGGGGCCTGGGCCCGCGTCTTCGGGATGGGACGCGGCAACGCTTCGGATCGGGAGGGGCGGGGCTTCTCCGGAGCGGGGGCAATGGACGCCGACGCCGCTCGCTCTTCCACGAGGCGCACCCGGAGCCTCGACTCATCCGCGATCGGCCTGGGAACCGCCAGGATAACGACGGCGAGGAGCAGCAGGCCGTGCAGGCAAACAGACGCGACGGCCCACCAGCCCACCCATGCACCCCGCCACGGCCAGGCCCTGAGGGAATCGCCCCGCGCCCCCATGCTCGACGTCTCCCCCTAGAACTCGCCCAAGAGCGCCGGGCGCCGCGCGCCGAGACCCATTAGAACTCCCCGGACAGGCCGATCAGGTAACTCCGGCCCTGCGCCGGAAAACCGATGGCCTCCTCGTACTGGTCCCCCAGGATGTTCTCCACCTTCCCATGCGCCGCAAGTTTTCGCAGCACGCCCGCCCGCTCCAGAAGCGTCACGGACACGGCCGCATCCCACTTCACGTACTTCGGGTTCGTGGGGCCCGCGTCGAAGGCGGTGTCCATGGTGCGCTTGCCGACGTACAGGAAGTTGGTGTTCACGTTCACGCGGCTCCACGGGGCGTAATTGACCGCCAAGCTCCAGGTGTTGGCGGGCCGGCGCGGCAGGTCGTGGTTGTCCGCGGTCGCCAGAACGGAACTCTGGCTGACCGACTCCAGGTACGTGTAGCTGGCCACCACATCCAGGCCGTACCCGGGGTGCAGCGTGAGCGTGGCCTCCACCCCCTGGGTCCGGGCGTGGTCCACGTTCACCGGGATGGCGCCGGAGAACTGGATCAGATCCCGGAAGCGGTTCTGGAACCAGGTGAGGCCCACCAGGACGCGGTCCTGCCACACGGTCTGGTCCGCGCCGAATTCCAGGCCACGGCTCTTCTCCGGTTTCAGGTTGGGGTTGCTCGATCCCGGGAGGGCCAGGTCGTTGATGCTGGGGGCCCGAAATCCTTCGCCGTAGCTCGCCCGGAGCTTGGAGCCGGTCTCCGGGATCAGGAAGGCTGCCGAGTACTTCGGGCTGGCATGCGTCCCGAAGGCGCTGTTCTCGTCGATCCGTACCCCGGCGGTGAGGATCAACCGATCCCGGATCGCCAGCCGGTTCTGGCCGTAAAAGGCGTAATCCGTGATCGTCTGGTTAAGGTCATCGAACCCGAACCGGTTCGTCCGCGATCCCTTGCCCTGCTCCACCTGGAAGCCGAGGCTCAACGTGTTCCACGGGACTATTCGGAGGTTGTGCTGCCAGTCTGCCGCCATGCGGGTCGTCTCGGTATCGGAGGGAAATCCTCCCTGCGGATCGCGGAAGTCCACGTCGTCCGCCACCAGAGACAACTGGAAACGATGATCCCACCAGGAGGTCGGCGTGTGAGTCGCTCCCAAGCTTGCCGTGGTCAGGTCCTGCCGTTGACTTTGGCCCGGAGTCAATCGGCCCGGCACCACCGGCAGGTTCTTGAACGCGTGGGTGTACCGGGCGGAGACGTCCAGGTTCAGGCTGGGCGTCACCCGGGAATCCAGGCGGACGGCGCCGGTCGTGTTGTTGTACTCGTCATGGGCGAATTTCCCGCTGCTGTCCAGCCGCGCCGCGTCCACCGCGTAGCGGAGGGGACCCACCTCTCCGGCGCCGGTCGCCTGCTCGCGAAAGGTCTGGTACGAGCCGAAATCGCCGCGGACGCTGCCGCGGGGTTTCCCCTCCCCCTTCTTGCTGATGATGTTGATGACGGTCGTGAGCCCGTCGGAGCCGTAGAGGGCGCTGGCGGGTCCCCGGACGACCTCGATCCGCTCCACGCCATCGGTCGTGATGTTGGCGAAGTCGAAGAGGCCGCTGGTCGGACTGTTGACCCGCACCCCGTCCATCAGGACCAGGGTGTGGGAGGAGTTGCCGCCGCGGGCGAAGATGCTGGTGATCGAGCCCACGGTGCCCGACCGGATGACGCTGAGCGCCGGCACGGACCGCAGCGCCTCCGCCACGGTGGTCGCCTGTCGCCGCTGGAGGTCCTGCTGCGTGATCACCGTGACGGCCGTGCTCACCTGGGACAGGGCCTCCGGGATGCGGGCAGCCGTGACCACGATCTCCTCCAGGGCCTGCTCCCGCTCGGCTGGCGGCTGCTGGCCGCCCGCCGTCGGGACCCACGCCCAGAGACTGAGAAGAACCAGGAGTGCCCATCTCGAATGTCGCGTGCGCATGACCCACCGTCCTTTCCGCGAAGTGGTGAGGGTTGCTCCCCGGATAGGTCTCCTGACTCGTGGATCGTCGCTCCCCCGCGCCTTCCCATTCCGCCTGCGGCGGAACAGTGGCCTTCTGCGGGCTCGCTCCCCACTTACAGTGGCGGGACCGTGCTGGCTTCCTCCTTTGGAACGAGGGCAGTCGGGCGCTCCGGCAGTCAGGCACTCGGGAAGAACAGAAAGCCCTAATGCCAAAGTGCCGGAGTGCCAGAGCGCCCCTACTCGGAGCGACCAGCTTCCCTTGCATCCGGGGAGTGGTGAGAAACCGTGCCGTGGTTGCCTCGCTGGTTCAGGATGCCCTGGACGCGCGGCCGGCCCGAGACCGGGTGCCGCTCCACCGTCACGGGGCAGCCGTACGCCGGCACCAGGTGTTCTTCGGTGATCACCTCCTCGGGACGCCCGAGAACGCGGACCCGTCCCCGGGCCAGGAGCAGCAGCCGGTCGCAGTGCTCGGCCGCCAGGTTCAGATCGTGAGAGACCAGGATCGTGGTCCCCCGGCCCTCCCGGTGGTGGCGCAGCAGGATCTCCAGGACAATCCCCTGGTGCCGGAGGTCCAGGTGCGCCGTCGGCTCATCCAAGAGCAGGATCGAGGCCTCCTGGGCCAGGGCCCGGGCGATGGAGACGAGCTGCCGCTCGCCCCCGGACAGCTCGTCCATCCGGCGGGCCGCCAGGTCCGGGATGCCCGTGGCCTCCAGGGCGGCCTGGGCCACGGACCGGTCCCGATCGCTTTCCCACGCGCTCCCCCCGGCGTGCGGATAGCGGCCCATCAGCACGACCTCGGCCACGCGAAACGGGAAGGCCACATGAAACTCCTGCGGAACCACCGCCACCCGCTGCGCCAGCGCCGTGCGCGGGAGCGTGCAGAGATCGCGCCCCCCGATCAGGATGCGGCCCCGCTCTGGCGCCACCACCTTGCTCAGGAGGCGCAGGAGCGTGCTCTTGCCCGCGCTGTTGGGACCCACGATGCCCAGCAACTCGCCCGGGGCTGCCTGGAACGTGACGTCGTCCACGCCCTGGCCCGTCCGGTACCGGAACGTGACGTTCTTGACCTCCACCGTGTTCATCCGATTTCCCCGGTACTCTCCCTATCTCTGTCCCTGTCCCTGTCGCTGTCGCTCCTCATATGGACTCCCCTCCCCGCCGGCTGCGCAGTAGATAGACGAAGAGCGGCGCCCCGCAGAATGACGTGATGACCCCGACCGGCAGTTCCGCGGGGGCCATCACGATGCGGGCGAGGAGGTCCGCCAGGATCAGGAAGGCCGCCCCCAGGAGGGCGGCGGCCGGGATCAGTCTCCGATTGTCGGGGCCCAGGAGGAGGCGCGCCGCGTGCGGCACGATCAGGCCCACGAACCCGATGGAGCCGGCGGCCGAGATCGCCGCCCCGGTGATGAGCGAGGCGGCCACGAAGACGGATCGCTTGACCCGCTCCGCCTCCACGCCGAGCTGAAGCGCCTGCTCCTCTCCCAGGGCCAGGAGATTCAACCGGGCCGCCTGGCGGGCCAGGACGGCGGCGCCGATCAGGAGGACCAGCGCCAGGACCGCCAGCGTCCGCCCGCCGGTGGGCGCCAGATTCCCCATGAGCCAGAAGATCACGCCCTGCAGCTCGTTCGCGGCCAGGAGCGCCGTGATCAGCATCACGCAGGAGGTGAAGAACAGGCCGACGATCACGCCGGAGAGGAGCAGCGTGGTGATGGGCAGGCGCCCATCCACCTGGGCGATGGCGTACACGCTCACCGCTGCCAGCAGCGCCCCGGCAAAGGCGAAGAGCGTGACCACGGCCGGATTGCCGAAGGGTCCCGCCAGCCCGAGGAGCATGGCGATCACCACCCCGAAGGAGGCGCCGCTGCTCACCCCCAGCACCGTGGGATCGGCCAGCGGGTTGCGCGAGATGGCCTGGAACCCCAACCCCGCCAGGGCCAGGGCGGCACCCACCATCCCCGCCAAGATGGCGCGGGGAAGCCGGATCTGCCGGACGACCGCCACCACCGGATCGTTTGCCCCGCCCGTGAGGAGCGCCCGCACCGCCTCGCGCGGCGCGACCGGGAAGCTCCCCACCATCACCGACAGCAGGAGCCCGATCAAGAGGAGCGCCGCCAGGCAGAGGATGGGGACGGACCGCCATCCTGCCACCTCCGGAAGCGTCACCCCGGCCTTCACCGCGCTCCTCCCGGGAGGAAGGCTTCCGGATGGATGGCACGGGCCAGCCGCTCGAGCCCGTCTACCACCCGCGGCCCCGGCCGGTGGATCGTGTCGCCCGGGATGGAGAGGATGCGACCGCTTCGGACCGCCGGAATGCTTTGCCACGCGTTCCAGCTTCCTCCGTTCAGGGGACGATCTCCGCCCCCCATCTGAGTGGCCACCAGGATGACCTCTGGCGCGGACGCCAGCACCTCTTCCCAGCTCAGCCGTGGATACGGCACCGCCCGCTCCCGCACGACGTTCTCGCCCCCCGCCATTCCGATCAGGTCGTGGATGAACGTGCTCGGGCCGGCCGCGATCAAGGGATCCGCCCACACGAGGTAGAGGACGCGCGGACGCGGCCGGCCGCCCACGGCGCGACGGATAGCAGCCGCGCGCCGCTCCATCTCCTGCGAGAGTGCGGCCGCCTCCGCCTCGGCCCGAAGCAGGTGGCCCAGCGTCCTGACCGAAGCGAGGACGCCGGCATAGCCGTCGGGCTTCACCGCGAAGACCGGAATGCCGAGCCGCGTGAGCTCCGCCACCTTGTCCCGGGGGTTGCCCTCGGCCGTGGCCAGGACCACGTCCGGCCGGACCTGCACGACCCGCTCCAGGTCGGGGGTCATGGAACCCCCGATCCTGGGCTTGGATCGCGCCGCGGGCGGGTAATCGCAGAACTCCGTCACGCCGACGAGCCAGTCGCCCCGCCCCAGGGCAAACACGATCTCGGTCAGGCTCGGCGCCAGCGACACCAGGCGCAGCGGGCCGTCGGGCACCGCGACCGGGCGGCCCAGCATGTCGGGCATCGTGGCTGCCCGAGCAGGCGGGATCGCCAAGACGAACCAGAGGAAAACGGGAAGGAGGGATCGTCGAGTCATTCGATGCCCACCAGCGTCAGAACCCGCGCCACATCCAGGTGGATTTCGAGTGCGTCGGCCAGCCGATCGTACTGGGCCTCGCGCGAGAGCGCGGAATCGGCAGGTCGCGTCTCGATCTCGGCACCGGCCAGCCTGGCCCGGAGCCCGGCATGCTCGAAGAGGCCGTGAAGGGAGGTGCCCCACACCCCTCCATCCGGCGAGGCGGCCCCGTCCATGACCGTGGATCCATCCGGCCGCCGGACCTGAAGAAGCGGCCGCGACCCGGGCCCGACCCGCGAGATGCCCAGATGGATCTCGTACCCCGCAAGGCCCGTGAGGCCCGTGAGGGGCGTCCCGGGGAGCGGATCGGCCGTGACGGGCCACACCGTCTTCGTCCGCCCCATCCGCGTCTCGACATCCAGGAGGCCCAGGCCGGGCGTCTCGCGGATCGCCCCCTCCATCCCGTCCGGATCGGCCACGCGGCGGCCCAGCATTTGAAACCCGCCGCAGATCCCGATGAGGCGCGCCCCGGCCGCGACGCGGTCCCGGACGGCCTGATCCAGCCGCCGGTCCCGCATCCAGACGAGGTCAGCGGCGGTATGCTTGCTCCCCGGAAGGATGAGGACGTCGGCCGCCGCCAGGGCCTCGGAGTCCGTCGCGTAGCCCACGGCAAAGGCCGGGTCCTGCTCCAGCGGGGCGAAGTCGGTGAAGTTGGCGATCGTCGGGAACCGGATCACGACGACCCGCACCCGCCCGGGCCGGTCCGCCTTTGGCGGACGCGCGTCCAGGGCGACGCCATCCTCCTCGTCCAGGGACAGGTCGGGAAGCCAGGGGAGAAACCCGAGGGTCGGCACACCCGTCTCCCGCTCCAGCCGGGAGAGACCCGGTGCCAGCCCCTGCGGCTCCCCCCGCAGCTTGTTGAAGACGAAGCCCCGGATGCGCCGCCGGTCCGCCGCAGGCAGCAGCGCCCACGTCCCGTAAAGCGAGGCGAAGGCCCCACCCCGATCCATGTCGGCGACGAGCAGCACGGGCGCATCGGCCAGGTGCGCCACGCGCATGTTGGACAGGTCCCGGTCCAGGCAGTTGATCTCGGCGGGACTCCCGGCGCCCTCGATGACCACCACCTCAAAGGCCGAGGCCAGCCGTGCATAGCTCTCACGGATCGCGGCCCAGGCCTCGGCCGCGAACCCGGCGGAGCGGGGCCCGGGGAGATCGCCCCACACCTGTCCCCGCATGACCACCTGGCACCGAGAGGCTCCCGAGGGCTTCAGGAGGACCGGGTTCATGTCCGCGTCGGGGACCAGCCGGGCGGCCTCCGCCTGAACCATCTGCGCCCGTCCGATTTCCCGCCCGTCCGGGGTCGCCCCCGAGTTCAGCGACATGTTCTGCGCCTTGAAAGGTGCCACCCGGAATCCGCGGCGCACGAGCAGTCGGCACAGACCGGTCACCAGCACACTCTTGCCCGCGAAGGACGCGGTCCCCTGCACCATCAGGGCACGCGCGTTCATCGTCATTTCCTGATGCCCCTGGTCGGATCGGTGGCCACCCGCCAGCGCCGGCACGCCTCCACGAAGTGCGACGGGATGCAGGGCTGGCTCCCGAAGTGCTGGTGCACGTACGTGGCCAGGACGCTGCCGCGGCGATACCCCTCGGGTCGCCAGGTGTCCCCGGGGGCCTCCGCGATTGCCAGGACCCGCGCGATGTCCGTCGGCATGGCCGTCATCCGCGAGCGATGAAACTCGTGGCCGCGCGCCTCCATGCCCGGCGGCCCCAGGCAGCAGCCCTCCTCGATCCGGACGCGAACGTAGTGCAGTGTGAGACCGGCCGCAGGGAAGATGGCCTGCACAGGGAACCATCCCACCATGGAATGCCAGCCTCCTTCCGGATCCTGGATCGCCTCCGCCAGGTACATGAAGCCGCCGCACTCGGCATACACGGGGCTTCCGGCGGCCGCGTGCGCCCGGATGTCGTCCCGCATGGAGACGTTGGCCGCGAGCTCGGCCGCGTGAACCTCTGGATAGCCGCCGCCCAGGTACAGACCGTCCAGCCCCTCCGGCAGCTTCGGATCCCGCAGGGGACTGAAGGGCATCAGGCTCGCCCCCGCAGCCTCCAGGCGGGCCAGGTTCTCGGCATAGTAGAAGCAGAACGCCGCATCCCGCGCGACACCGATGCGGCAGCGCGCCCCTTGCGAGCCGGATCGGACGGGTGGCGGCGCGGGAACAGTCACCAGACGGGTCGATTCGAGCAGCCGGTCCAGATCCACCTGGGCTTCGACCAGATCGGCGAGCTTTCCTATGCGTTCCGGATTCAGGAGTCCCGTCTCGGCGGTCACGAGGCCGAGGTGCCGCTCGGGAATCCGGACATCTGTCTCCCACGGGATCGCCCCCAGGATGGGGGTGCGACAGGTGAGTGCCGAGGCCTCCCGCAGCCACCCGGCGTGGCGCGGGCCGCCGACCCGGTTGAACACGACGCCTGCCATGCGAAGGCTGGAGTCGAATGTCTCAAACCCCAGGACCGTGGCAGCCGCCGAGCGGACTGCGGCGGAGGCATCCACCACCAGGAGGACCGGCAGGTGAAGCCACCGGGCGATCTCCGCGCTGCTGCCGCGGTCACTGCCCCCCTCCAGGCCGTCGAAGAGGCCCATGACCCCTTCCACCACCGCCACGTCGGCGTCGGCCGTGTGGCGGGCGAAGATCGCCTCGATCTCCTCGCGGGGAAGCAGCCACCCGTCCAGGTTGTGGGAGGGGCGGTCAGTCACCGCCGCATGCAGGCCGGCATCTATGAAATCCGGTCCGACCTTGAACCCCTGCACGCGGAGCCCCCGGCGGCGGAGCGCCGCCATGAGCCCGAGCGTCACCGTCGTCTTCCCCACGCCGCTGGCGACGCCGCCAATGAGGAGACCATGCATCGTTCGCGCACCGGAATAGAGGAAGGCGGCCTTCCGCCGTCAGCGTCTCTTCCGGCTCATTGCATCTGCCCAACGCTGACGGCTGTCCGCTGATTGCCGATCGCTTCCAAGAAAAAAGCCCCACTCCGCTTCCGGCGGAATGGGGCTCCAGAATCCAACAGTCCAGACGTGTGACGGACGGACCGATAGATGATGGGGCGCCCTCCCCCGCGGAAGGATCACGACACCCGGAAGGCTGAGTAGGTTTCCTGGCTCGCGGCTTGCCTTACTCTCTGCGCCTTCCCATCCCATCTGGTGCGGGACAGTGGCCCGTGCAGATTTCAACGCCGCTCACAGTTGCGGGGCAGCAATGGATTTTCCCTGGCTCCCCTCCGGCCTGGAAGGAATCCGGGGATGCACCATTTTCCCTCGAGGGTCCCCCGGGCGGGGACCTCTCAGCCTCGGCTATTCAGTTGTTCGGACTCATCCTCCCTGAATCAAATGGCCTGAATCAAATGGCCTGAATCAAATGGCCTGGATCAAATGGCCTGGATCAAATGGCCGGGGTGAACTCCATCGAAACGACGGCAGCAGGATTTCTAGTCGAACCCCCGGGAGAAGTCAAGGATTTTTCAGCAGGGCTCGCCTTCAGCATTCAACCATCGAGTCGCGAAACAACCGAGGGCATCCCCGCTGGGATGCCCTCGTCATGGTGGCACGGTATGCCGAACGGAGAAGAGCTACTTCTTCTCCTCCTTCTTCGCGGCCTTCTTCT
>METI01000122.1:0-20080 GCA_001771285.1 candidate division NC10 bacterium RIFCSPLOWO2_12_FULL_66_18 | reverse complement strand
TCTTCTCGGCCTTCTCCGCCTTCTTTGCGGCCTTCTTGACAGCCAGCTCCTCGGCCTTCTTCGTCGCTACCGGAGATTTCTTCTCCATCGCGGGAGCCCCCGGGGCTGGAGCTGCTTTCTCCTCTGCCTTCTTGGCCGGTTCACCAGCTAGAGACAGGCCGGAGAAGGAGACCGTCAGAAGGGCTGCCAGGAACCATGTGGTCAGCTTCTTCATCTTCGTTTCACCTCCCTTTGTATGGGCATTGAGAAATCATACACCATATCGGGCGACTTTCAACCCGAGCCCGGTCACACAGATGACAGCTTCATGCGCTTCTTCAGACGAATTGCGGCTTCCAACAATTCAGTGGCGTGCTGCAACGGGGTGGTCGATCGGCTGGGCCCCCCGAGCATGCGGGCGAGCTCCTGGGCTCGCTCGGCTCCCTCGAGGAGCTGCACCGTGGTCTGCGTCCGGTCCCGGACGGTTCGCTTCGCCACG
The DNA here is from genome assembly GCA_001771285.1 of candidate division NC10 bacterium RIFCSPLOWO2_12_FULL_66_18. Lineage (GTDB taxonomy): Bacteria > Methylomirabilota > Methylomirabilia > Methylomirabilales > 2-02-FULL-66-22 > 2-02-FULL-66-22. The sequence goes on along the minus strand of METI01000122.1, from coordinate 19,602 downwards.
GTCACGTGGTGATCGGCAAAGCAGGCGATCTGGGGGAGGTGCGTCACGCACAGGACCTGATGCTGGCGGGAGACCGCCACCAGCTTCCGCCCCACGATCTCGGCCGTGCCGCCGCCGATGCCTGCGTCCACCTCGTCGAAGACGAGGGTGGGGGTCTGATCCGCCGCCGCCAGGATCACCCGGATCGCCAGCATGGTGCGGGACAGCTCGCCGCCCGAGCCGATCTTGTGCAAAGGCTTCAGCTCCTCGCCGGGATTGGGGGAGATCAGGAATTCCGCCTCGTCCTTCCCATGTGGACCGAGCCCCGCCTCCCCCGGGGGGGCGGGAGTCACCCGCACCTCGAAGGCCGCCCGGGCCATTCCCAGCTCTCGGATCTCTGTCAGGATCGCTTCCTGCAGCTTGGGCGCGGCGCGCCGGCGCGCAACCGAAAGCCGCTCGGCGCGGCCCACGAGATCGCGCTGGGTTTCCGCCAGTGCCGTGTCCACTTCCGCCAAGCGGGCCTCCGACCGTTCCAGGTTCGCGAGGTCCCGCCGGACGCGTTCCAGGTGGTCCAGCACCTCGGCGACGCTCCCCCCGTACTTCCGCTTGAGCGTCCCGATCTCGTGAAGCCGCGTCTCGATCGCGTCCAGCCGCTGCGGATCGAACTCGATCCGGCCCCGGTAATCCCGCAGGCCCCGGGCCGCCTCCCCGAGATGCACCCCGCCCGTCTCCAAAGCCTCCAGGACCTCCCGGAGGCGCCGGTCGATGGCCGCGGCCTCGCGCACCCGCGCCGCGATCGCGGCCAGGCGCTCCAGGACAGCTTCATCGGACTCCTCCAGGGCCAGGTAGGCCTGCTCCACGGCCGAGAACAGGCGCTCGTGGTTGTTCAGGATGGCCTGCTCGGCGGCGAGCGCCTCCTCCTCGCCGGACGTGAGCCGCGCCGCTTCGATTTCGCGCCGCTGGAACTCCAGGAGGTCCTGGCGCTGGGCCCGCTCGCGTTCCGCCAGGAGCAAGGCCTCGCGCTCGCGCCGCAGGGCCTGCCATTGGGCGAAGCGCTCGCGGTAGGCGCGGGCGTCCTCGCTCGTGCCGGCGTAGGCATCGAGGAGTTCCCGGTGCCGGCCCGGTTCCAGGAGCGGCTGACCGGGGTGCTGTCCGTGAATGTCCACCAGGCACTCCGCCAGGGCACGGAGGGTCGTGGCCGAGGTGAGCCGCCCGTTGGCGTAGGCCTTGGTCCGTCCGTCCCGGAAGAGCTGGCGGCGGAGGACCAGGAATTCCCCGGGCTCCACCCCGATCCCCTCGGCCTCCAGGATGTCCAGGGCCCGCGATCCCCGGTCGGCCTCGAACGCGGCCTCTACCATCGCTTCCTCCGCCCCGGACCGCAGGAGGGCATCGCTGCCTCGGGCCCCCAGGACGAGCTGCAGGGCGTCGATCAGGATGGACTTGCCCGCCCCGGTCTCGCCCGTCAGCACGTTCAGGCCGGGCACGAAGGTGACCGTCAGCTCGTCGATCACGGCCACATTTCTGATCGTCAGTTCGCGGAGCATCCTGGCGATTGCGGCCGCCATCGCGCGGCCTGGGGGCTCGCCCTAGCGCTCGCCCCATTTGAGCTTGGTTCGGAGCAACTCGAAGTAATTCAGCTTGGGGGATTTGATGAGGGAGATGGAGCGGTCGGAGCGTTGCAAGGCGACGACGTCGCGGTGCCGGAGGGGGACACCCACCTGCCCGTCCACGGTCAGGTGGACGTCCTCGCCCGCCGAGCCCTGGAGGATCTCGACCATGGCGCTGTCCGGAACCACCAGCGGACGATTCGTGAGCGTGTGGGGGCAGATGGGGATGATGACCAGGGCCGGCAGCGAGGGGTAAATGATAGGGCCACCGGCGGAGAGACAGTAGGCGGTTGACCCGGTGGGCGTGGACACGATCAGGCCGTCGGCCCGGAAGGTGGCCACATACTCGCCGTTGACGTGCGTCTCGAGATCCACGATGCGCGAGAGGGCCGTCTTGGTGAGCACGGCATCGTTCAGCGCCTCGTAGCTGGCGATGACTTCGCCATCGCGCAGGACCCGCGCGCTCAGGGTGAGGCGCCGGCTGACGGCGAACTGGTCGCGCAGCACCGCCTCCAGCGTCGGGAACAATTCGTCCAGGGTGATCTCGGTGAGGAATCCCAGCCCGCCCAGGTTGACGCCCAGGATCGGCACCTCGCGGGACCCGATCAGCCGCGCCACGGACAGGATCGTCCCGTCCCCGCCCAGGACGACCAGGAGGTCCGACCTGGCCACCACCTCGGCCCGGGTGAGGCCCGCTCCCGCCTCCGGACAGATCGTCGCCGCCTCCTGGTCCGGCACCACCTCGCAGCCGCGGTCCCGCAGCCAGGTGATCAAGTTTCGGAGAACGGGCTCCGCCTCCGGCTTGTTGGGCTTGGCGACGATCCCGATTCGGCGCACGGATCTCTCCCTCAGGAGGTGGCCGGCTCGACGGCCGCGGCGATCAGGGCCAGCACGTCCCGCTCGACTGCTTCCGCCGTGAGATACATGAGGAACTCGCGGTTCCCCATGGGCCCCAGGAGTGGGGACGCCGTCATCCCGGAGACGCGGAGCGACAGCTCTGCGGCCACGCGGGCGACGCGCTCCAGAACGGCCCGGTGCTGGGCCGGATCGCGGACGACACCTCGCTTCCCCACCTGGCCCTTCCCCACCTCGAACTGGGGCTTCACCAGGGCCACGATCTCGCCAGGGGGATCCAGCAGCCGGACCACGGCCGGCAGGACGAGCGCCAGGGAGATGAAGGAGACATCAATCGTGGCGAGATCCGGGCGTACGGGAAGCCGGGCGGGATCCAGGTGCCGGATGTTCGTCCGCTCCAGCAGGTGGACCCGTGGGTCCCGCCGCAGCCCAACAGCCAACTGCCCGTAGCCCACATCCACGGCGATCACCTGGCGCGCCCCCGCCTGGAGCAGGCAATCCGTGAACCCCCCCGTGGATGCCCCGACATCCAGGCACGCGCGCCCGCGAGGGTCCAGCCGGAAGACGTCCAGGGCATGGCGCAGCTTCACCCCACCCCGGCTCACGAACGGGTGGGGCGGGCCGACGACCTCGAGCGGCGTCTCGGCCGGCAGCAGCGTCCCGGGCTTCTCGACCCGGCCTGTCGCCGTCCGGACCTTGCCGGCCATGATCAGGCGAGAGGCCTCCTGCCGGCTGCCACAGAGGCCCCGTTCCACCAGGAGGAGGTCGGCGCGCCCCCGCCTCCTGGCTCGCGGCTCGCGGCTCTCGGCTCTCAACTCGCGGCTCGCGGCTCTCGGCTCTCGGCTCATTGCCATTGGTCATTATTTCAGTGTTTCAGTGTCGCCGGCTTCCGACGAAATCAGCCAGCGCAAGAAGCGTGGACCCCTTGTCTCCCAACAGGCGCAGCGCGTCCTTGGCCTCCTGCAGCAGATGGACGGCCTGTCGCCGGGATTCCTCCAGCCCCATGACGGCAGGGTAGGTCGCCTTCTTCCTCCGGAGGTCGCTCCCGGCCGTCTTCCCCATCTCCGTGCTGGCTCCCTCGATGTCCAGGATATCGTCCACGATCTGGAACGCCAGCCCCAGGCGCTCGCCGTACCGGGTGAGGTCCTGTAGCTGCTCCTCCCCCGCCCCGCCGGCGATCGCCCCCACCCGGACCGACGCGCGGATCAGGGCGCCGGTCTTGTGGGTGTGCAGGTACAACAGCGTCGGGCGATCAATCACGCGACCCTCGGCCAGGATGTCCATCGCCTGGCCGCCGACCATGCCGCGACTCCCTGCCGCCTCGGCGATCTCGGCGATGACCTGGAGGCGACCAGCCGCCGACACCCGGGTCGGTTCCGGGTCGGCCAGCACCTGGAACGCGTGGGTGAGCAGCGCATCCCCCGCCAGGATGGCGACGGCCTCGCCGTACACCCGGTGGCAGGTTCGCCGGCCCCGCCGGTAATCGTCGTCGTCCATGGCCGGGAGGTCATCGTGAATCAGCGAGTAGGTGTGGATCAGCTCCAAGGCCACGGCGGCGGGCATGGCATCCTCCGGACTGGCCCCCACCGCCTCGCAGGCGAACAGGGCCAGGAGAGGGCGAAGGCGCTTGCCGCCGGCAAAGACACTGTAGCGCATCGCCTCGTGGACCTTGGGCGGATGGTCCCCCTGCTGCGGGAGCCACCGTTCCAGCGCCTCGTCCACCTGCCGCCGACGCTCGGCCATGATGGCGGCCAGATTCCCGGCCGGTTCCGGCTCACCCATGGGCCTCACCTTCGTTTCCCGGGTCGAAGGGGACCTCCTGCTCCTTCCCCTCCGGAGTCCGCGTGAGGAGGTGGACGCGTCGCTCCGCGTCCTCCAGCCGCGCCGCGCACAGGCGGGTCAGCCGCACCCCCTCTTCGAAGGCACGCAGCGCCTCCTCCAGGGGCAGATCGCCCGCCTCGAGGCGGGCGACGAGGGCCTCGAGCTGGCTCAGGGCTTCCTCGAAAGTCGGCTCGCCCACCTAGGATTCCCCCACCCATCCTTCCGGATGGGTACCCGGAAGGGCCCCCTGCACGAGACACCGGAGTTCGCCGCGGTGGAGGCGGACCGCGACCTCCGAGCCGACCGCGATCTCCGCGGCCGCCTTGAGGATGTGCCGATCAGGCAGGCTGAAACAGATGCTGTACCCCCGCGCCAGGATCGAGAGTGGGCTCAGCATCTCCAGCTTTCCCGCCAGGACCTTCAGCCGTTCCTGCCGGAGCATCCGTGCCAGCCCCCACCAGGCGAAGAGGCGCTGCCGGAGGCCCTCGAGGCGTTCCGCCTGGCGCCGCACCTGGGCTACCGGACTCAGCACGCCGAGGTGACGCCCCAGCATCTGGACGCGCGCGCGCCGGGCGGTCAGCGCGGACTCCATCGCAACCAGGGCCCGCCCCAGGAGCTCATCCACGCGCTGGCGCAGCTCGTCCCGCTGCGCCACCACCAGCTCGGCCGCCGCCGAGGGTGTGGACGCCCGCAGGTCGGCGACGAAGTCCGCGATGGTGACGTCGGTCTCGTGGCCCACGGCCGAGATCACGGGGATGGGGCTCCGCGCGATGGCGCGGGCCACGATCTCTTCATTGAACGCCCAGAGGTCCTCCAGCGAGCCGCCTCCCCGGGCCACGATCAGGACGTCCAGGTCCGACCGGCGTCCCAGTTGGGCAAGGGCCGCCGCGATCTCCGGAGCCGCGGTCTCGCCCTGCACCTGCACCGGGGAGATCAGGATGGCCAGGCCGGGAAAGCGCCGCCCGATGACCGTGAGCATATCCCGGATGGCCGCCCCCGTGGGCGAGGTGATGATGCCGATCTTCCGGGGCAGGCGGGGCAGCGGGCGCTTGCGCGCCGGATCGAAGAGGCCCTCGGTCTCCAGCGTGGCCTTGAGCTGCTCGAAGGCGAGCTGGAGGGCGCCGACTCCTTTCGGCTCCAGGAACTCCACGTTGACCTGGTACTCGCCGCGCCGCTCGTACACCGTGACCGTGCCGAACACCAGCACGGCCATCCCGTCCTTGGGCGTGAACTTCAGCAGCCGGTTGTTCCCGCGAAACATCACCGCCCGGATCTGGGCCTCGGCGTCCTTCAGGGTGAAGTACATGTGGCCGGAGGTGTGATGTTTGAAGTTGGACACCTCCCCTTCCACCCAGATGGCAGAAAAGCCGTCCTCCAGGACGGCTTTGACCTCGGCGGTGAGGGCGCTGACCGAATAGACGTGACGCGCGAGTTCTGTGACCATCGCGCCCTTGTAACACGCGTCCTTCGAAGTTGTCAAACCCTTTCCCTTTGCCAATTTCGGATTGCGGATTTCGGATTTCGGATTTGGGATTGAACAATTCAAAATTCGACGTTCGACATTCGAAATTCCCTTGGTCCGGTTCCCCTCCTATGCTAGCGTCGCACGGCCTGGTGGCCAAGACGAGGACCGCATGACGCGCGCTGCACGGATCGGGATCCTTCAGGCGGTGGCGGCAACCGGTTTTTTTTCCACCGGCGCCGTGCTGGTTCGCTGGGCTCAGGATCTCTCTCCGGTCGAGGTGACCAGCCTGCGCCTGCTGCTGGGTGGCCTGTTGGTCGCGGCGGCTGCCTGGGGGTCCGGAGAGCGGGTGGGACTGGCCGGGGGGGAGCTCCGGCGCCTCATTCCCATCGGCCTCATCGCCGCCGTGTTTGCCATGGCGCTCCTCCCGTCCGCCCTCGGCCATACCCTGTACAACGCTGCGCTGCGGCGCCTTCATCCCAGCATCCCGAACCTCATCGCCGCGCAGGAAGTCACGGGGAGCATCCTGCTGGCCTGGCTCCTCCTGCATGAGGTGCCGGGCTGGAACGCCGTCGCGGGCGCCGGCATCACGCTGGTCGGCGTCGCCCTCGTGCTTCTCTAGGCCCTTGTCACTTCCGGATGGCTCGCGTATAAATAGCGGGACGAGGAGGAACCATGCCCAAGCTTTACACCATCCACTGTCCGGCGGTGCCGGAACACCGGGTGGATTGGACCCCCATCCCGGCAGCGTACCAGGCGCTTCCCCTCATGGCGCCAGGCAAGCCGGGGAAGAACCCGGAACTCGCGCGGCTGCTCCAACGCTGCCCGAGCTGCGTGGTGCGCTTCCAGTTCGGACGATGAGCCCGGCCCGCCCAATCCTCGCGGTCACCCCCGGGGGCGGGACGGGGGTTCCCCCTGGAGACCCGGGGGGAAACGGCAGAGGGAAGGAGGCGATCTGTGAGGCACCGGTCACTTACAGTGGCGATCGCGTTGGCGCTTGCCGCGTCGGGATGCGTCAGCGGCTCGAGCCTGGAGTCCTACCGTCCGAAGAACCAGGACGAGGCCCTGGTGGTCTCCATGCTTCTGAGGATTCCGAACGGGATCAAGGCCAGATCCGTGGAGATGATCTTGCAGCCGTACGCGGAGGACGTGTACGTGGGGAACTTTCATAAATACCTGGGCGTCGCCGGCCCGACTGCTCCCCTCAGCATCTCCAAGCGGGATCTCCGCGGCGTCTACACCGAGGTCTTCCACGGGGCCAAGGATATCTCCATGGACGTCAAGAATTTTCGGATCAGCGTGAGCGGCGACCGGGCCGTGGCCGAGGCCAGGACAGAGTTGCTGTCCAAGTTCGAGGCGGCTCGACGCGAGGCGAAACAGCAGCTCTTCGTCAACGACGTCACCTGGCGCCTGCGACGTACCCCCGCCGGATGGAAGATCGTGGAGGAGATCTGGCAGTGAACGACAGGGGTCGGGTGCCGGGGATCAGGGGTCGGGGAGAACTGAACCGGTCTGCTGGTCCTCCGGCCCCCGGCCCCTGACCCCTGGCCCCCAACGCCTGGCCCCCGATCCCCGGCCCCGTCATTCCCCCGGCCGTCGTCCCCAGGCTCGGACACCCGCGCGCGTCAACTCCACGCTGAGGGCCCCGTTCAAGTCCGTCCGGAGCAGCCGGACTCCCTGCGCTCGATAGCGCTCCACCACCTCCGGGTGCGGGTGGTTGAAGCGATTGCGATAGCCGACCGACACAAGAGCCACCTCCGGCCGGATAGCCGCGATGAAGGCAGCCGCGCTGGAGGTCCGGGATCCATGGTGGGGCACCTTCAAGACCTGCGCCCGGATCGCCCCACTGTGTCCGAGCAGGGCCGCTTCGCCTTCCCGCTCGATGTCGCCGGTGAGGAGGGCCGCCTGATCCCCGAGGCCGATCCTCAGGACCAGCGAGGCGTCGTTGGGCCGGGACGATGAGGCACCTCCGCGCTGCAGGATCCGCATCGCGCCGGACGAGGGGTGCAGGATTTCGATGGTCGCGTCTCCCCAGCGGACCGGGGGCGAGCCGGCGGAGAGGATCCTGTGCGGGATCCGCCGCTCCCGCAGGAACTCCTGGATCCAGAGGAAGGGTACGGACGAGCTGGGGGTGTCGGCACTCCACACCTCGCCGACGCTGAAGCCCCGAAGGATGGCGGGGGCCCCACCGATGTGATCGGCCTGGGGATGCGTCAGGGCGAGCACGTCCAGGTGCCCGACCCATTCATGCAGGAGGAACGGCGTCACCACCCGTGCCCCGATGTCGAAGCGGTCGCCCGGCACGCCCCCGGCGTCCACGAGCATGCGGCGCTTCCCCGGCAGCTCCAGGAAGATCGCCTCTCCCTGCCCCACATCCAGGAGCGTCATGTGCACCTTGGGATCCCCCTCGAGCGGATACAGCCTCAGCATCACCTGCAGCACCAACAGGAGGCCGCATGCCAGCGCCAGCCAGCGCGCCCAGTGGCGATGTCGCGCCTGTCCAACTCGCGCGGTCGCAGGCGGCACAGCCAGCAGGCACGCGGCTCCGAGGGCGTAGTACATCACGAGCATCGCCGGCGTGGGCGTGTAGACCTGCAGGGCGCTCCATGGCCATGCGGCAAACCACCGGGCGATCCAGAAGAGGAGATCCACGAACCACCCGTTCAGGTGGTTCAACCACGGGAGCCCGGCCGGGGTCACCAGGAGCAGGGCGCTGGCGGCGGTCCCCAGGGCCGTGATCAGGCCGCTCAGGGGAACGATGGGGAGGTTGGCCAGGACGCCCACCGGCGCCACGCGATTGAAGGTGCTCGCCAGGATGGGCAGCGTCATGCCGGTGGCCGCCAGAGTGATCGCCACCGACTGGAGCGGCCACCGGAGCGGGCGGGGCAGGACTTCCATCGCCGCGGCAGTCCGGGGCAGCACCAGGAGGATCCCCAGGGTCGCCAGGTAGGTGAGCTGAAAGCCGACGTCGAAGAGGAAGCGCGGATTCCACCAGAGGAGAGCCAGGGCCGAGAGGGCCAGGCTGTTCAACAGGTCGCCACGGCGATCCAGGATCACCGCCAGCAGGTAGGTATCCGCCATCACCGCGGCCCGAATCACCGAGGCGCTGGCCCCTGCCAGCGCGGCATACAGCGTCACCAGGAGGGCCGAGGCCACGGCGGCGAGCCGCGGAGAGGCGCGCAACAGGCGGAAGAGGCCGAAGAGCGTGCCGGCCAGGATGCTCACGTTCAGGCCGGAGATGGCGAGAATATGGTACGTCCCCGAATCCAGGAAGGCCCGGTTCATCTCCGGGGAGAGCCCGGACCGGTCTCCCAGGACCGTCGCCTTGAGCAGCCCCGCCTCGGGCGGCGGCATGGCGGCATCCAGCCGTCGCAGGAGCAGGCTTCGCATGTCGAAGACGGCCCCCAGAATCGTGGAGCCGCGAGAGGCCCGCACCACCTCCACCGGTTCCCGCGTCCACCCCTCCAGGGTGATCCCCTGGGTGGCGAGATACGCGGGGTAATCGAACGCCCCGGGATTGTCGAAGCGCCTCGGGCGGCGCAACCGGAAGGTCCCCCGGACCTCGTCCCCGTACGCCGCCTCCGGCGGCTCGCCGATCACGGTCAGCCGGGCCCGCCCCGTCGCCACCATCCACGTTTCCCCCAGGCGGAGCCGGGTCACCTCCACGACGAAGCGGGTGCGCTCGGGATCTCCCGTGTCGCGGACCTCGGCGGGACGCGGGTCGGGCGGGCCCACGACCCAACCCTCCAGGGGGATGGGCGAGGTAAGCTGCGCTTCTGGAATCCGGCTCAGGTGGTGCGCCGGGTCGCCGAAGAGCGCCGTCGCCATGGACTGGCCGCCCAGGCCGGCGAAGGCGAGGATCAGGCTGACGGAAAGGAGGCGGCGGGTCCTTCCCCACCAAGCACATGCGCCCAGAAGAAGCAGGACCCCCACTCCCACCGTCCATGCCGCTGGTCGCAGCGCCAGGGCGTGCTCCAGGGCGATTCCGACGCAGAAGGCCGCGGCCAGGGGGACCAGGGGCCGGGTGGACACCGCGACCCAGGAGCCGCCGGCTGGGTCAATTCCGGCACCCGGCTGCGAGGGGAAGTCGAATCTCATTGCGCGACTGCACCCGGAGAAAAACTGCTGGTTCGGTTGTGGCGGCTGGAGTAGAATCCTCCGGCCGTATTCCGCTCACCGCTGAGGGAACCGATGAGCCTGTTGGACCGCGCGATCCTCAAAGAGATGACTGTGGCCTTCATCCTCGGCCTCATGGTCTTCACGTTCGTCCTCCTGACGAACAAGATCCTCCGCCTGGTAGAGCTGATCGTCAACAAGGGTGTCGGGATCCTCACGGTCCTTCAGCTCTTCCTGTACATCCTGCCCTACTCGCTGGTGGTCACCATCCCCATGTCGGTCCTCCTGGCCACCCTGGCCACCTTCACGCGTCTCGGCACGGACGGGGAGATCCTGGCCATGCGCGGGGCCGGCCTGAGTCTCAGCCGCCTCAGCCGACCAGCCGTGGGATTCGGCCTGGTCGCCTCCGTGCTGACCCTGGTCATCACCATCTGGATCCTGCCCTTCAGCAACCACGCCTTCAAGAACCTGGTCTTCCGGATGACCCACCAACAGGCCACCGTGGGGATCCAGGAGGGCGTCTTCAACAGCGAGTTCGAAGGGCTCATTCTGTACGTGGAGCACGTGGACCCCAAGACCTCCCGCCTGGAGGGGGTCTTCCTGGTGGACAACCGCAACCCTGCGGAACGCAGGGTCGTCGTGGCGCGGAGCGGCCAGTTCACCTCGGACCCACAGAACCTGCGCATGGGGCTCAGCCTGAGCCAGGGCTCCATCCACCTGTCGGCCGCGGAACTGACCGGCGGCTATCGCCTGCTGACTTTCTCCGACTACCAGCTCAGCGTGGACGTGGGCCGGAGCCTGGTCGACCCCATGCAGCGGCCGCCGGGCGAGCAGGAGCTGACCCTGGCCGAATTGCGCGAGCGGGCGGCTGCCCTGCGGGCGCAGGGGCGAAACTATCATCCTCCCCTGGTCGAGTTCCACAAGAAGTTGGCCATCCCCATCTCGTGCCTGCTGTTCGCCCTGGTCGGAGTCCCCCTGGGGAGCCGGATCCGGAAGGGCGGGCGAGGGCTCAGCCTGGTCATCTCGGCGGGCTGCGCGCTGGGCTACTACATGCTGATCGTGGCGGGCGAGGGGTTGGGGGACCGGGGGCTGGCGCCCGAGGCCCTGGTAATGTGGCTGCCCAATCTCCTCATCGCGCTGGGCGGCGGCCTGCTGCTGTTTCGGGGGGAGTGCTATCCCGCCACCTTCCGCGAGGCGCTGTTCGCGCCGGCGCCGAGCGCCTCCGCCGCCGGGCCGCGGTCCTGATCGCCATGCGTCTCCTGGATCGGTACATCACCCGCGAGTCCCTGAAGATCCTCCTGCTGTGCCTGGTGCTTTTCGTGGGGGTCTACGTGATCGTGGACCTCTTCGAGAAGTTCACCCGCTTCCTGGAGGCGCGTGTCCCGCCGGCGCTGATCCTGCGCTTCTACCTCTTCAGCCTCCCTGCCATCTTCACCCAGGTCCTGCCCGTCGCCGTTCTGCTGGCCAGCCTGCTCACCCTCGGCGGCCTCGCCCGGCACAACGAACTCCTGGCCATGAAGATGGGCCACGTGAGCACCCTGCGGATCGCCCTGCCCTGTATCGGGCTGGGATTGGCGGCCAGCCTGGCCGCCTGGGGGACGACCGAGTACGTGGCGCCGCGGACCAACGAGCGGGCGCTGAACATCTGGCGCACCCAGGTGCGGCGCCTCCCCGCGCACCGCATCACCCGGGACAGCGACATCTGGTACCGCGCCAAGGGGAACCGCTTCGTCCACATCTCCCTGATCGAGACCGCCTCCGGCCTCATCCGGGGCATGAGCATTTTCGACCTGTCGCCGGGCTTCGATCTGCTGCGGCGGGTGGACGCACGCGAGGCGGCGTGGGGCGTGGGTGGGTGGACCCTTCGGACCGGCTACCGGTTGGATCTGGACCAGACGCCCATCCGGATCGAACCCTTCCGGGAGCTGGGCGTCGCGCTGGAGGAGGGACCCGAGGAGTTCGCCCGGATCGCCCGCTCCCCGGAGGAGATGAGCTACGCCCAGCTCCGCGCCTACATCGAGCGGCTGGTCAGTAGTGGGATGAGCGCGACCCGCTACCGCGTGGACCTGTACGCCAAGGTGGCCACGGCGCTGGTCAGCCTCGTCATGGCCCTCATCGGGGTGAGCTTCGGATTGCGGACCGACAAGGCGGGGGTCATGCTCTGGGTGGGGGCCTGCATCCCGATGGGATTTCTCTACTGGATGCTGCTCTCGCTGGGCTTCTCCTTCGGCCGGGGGGGCATCCTGCCGCCGCTGGTCGCCGCCTGGCTGCCCAACCTCGTCTTCGGGACCGCCGGCCTCCTCTCCCTCTGGCGCCTCCGCGGCTGACCCCAAGGATCTCACCGCCAAGGCGCCAAGATCGCCGAGGCCCTCCTGGGTCTTCGCGAACGACCGAACCGCCGAACCCCCGAACAGCCGAACGCTCTTGCGTTAGGTTCCCATCTCCCACGACTCGAGGTACTTCCGCTGCTCCTCGGTCAGGGCGTCGATCTTGACTCCCATGGACTCGAGCTTCAGCCGGGCGATCTCGGCATCGATGGCGTGCGGCACCCGATGGACCTTCTTGGCCAGGGTCCCCCGATGCTTCACCGCGTACTCCGAGGCCAGGGCCTGGTTGGCGAACGACATGTCCATGACACTGGCGGGGTGCCCCTCGGCCGCGGCCAGGTTGATGAGCCGCCCCTCGCCCAGGAGGTAGATCCGCCGCCCGTCCCGCAGCCGGTACTCCTCCACGTGGTCCCGGATGGGCTCGTGTCCCACGGCCAGGGATTCCAGGGCCGGAATGTCGATCTCCACGTTGAAGTGGCCGGAGTTGCACACCACGGCCCCGTCCGGCATCGCCTCGAAGTGCTCCTTCCGGATGATGTGGATGTTCCCCGTGACCGTGACGAAGACCTCGCCCTGCCGCGCCGCGTCCCGCATGGGCAGGACCGTGTAGCCGTCCATCACGGCCTCCAGGGCCTTCAGGGGATCCGTCTCCACCACGCTGACGATGGCGCCCATGCCGCGCGCCCGCATGGCCACGCCGCGCCCGCACCAGCCGTAGCCGCACACGACCAATCGCGTCCCGGCCAGGAGCAGGTTGGTGGCCCGGAGGATGCCGTCGATGGTGCTCTGTCCCGTGCCATAGCGGTTGTCGAAGAAGTGCTTGGTGTTGGCGTCGTTCACCGCGATGACGGGGTACTTGAGGATGCCGTCCCTCTCCATGCTCTTCAGACGGATGACGCCGGTGGTGGTCTCCTCGGTGCCCGCGATGACGCCCTCCGCCAGGTCCTGCCGCTCGCTGTGGATCATCCCGATGGTGTCGGCGCCGTCGTCCATGGTCAGGTTGGGCCGGAGATCCAGCGCCGCATGGATGTGGCGGTAGTAGGTGTCCTTGTCCTCGCCCTTGATGGCGAACACCGGGGTGCCGAAGTCCTTGACCAGGGAGGCCGCCACGTCGTCCTGGGTGCTCAGCGGGTTGCTGGCGCACAGGCGGACCTCCGCCCCCCCGGCCTTGAGTGCCCGCATGAGGTTCGCCGTCTCGGAGGTCACGTGCAGGCAGGCGGAGACCCGGATCCCCCGCAGCGGTGTCTCCCGGGCGAATCGCTCCTCGATGAGGCGCAGCACCGGCATGGCGTTCCGTGCCCAGGCGATCCGGCGCACCCCCTTCTCTGCCAGGCCCAGATCCTTCACGTCGTATTGCATCGTCCCACCCTCTCACGCGAAGGGCCAGGAGACCGCCCGGTCTCCTGGCCCCGCGTTTTCCAAAGTCTCTGGTTCGAACCCGATCCCCGATCCCTGGCCCCCGACCCCTCCCGCTCACGTCTCCGGGTCCGCGCTGGCCCCCAGCCCCTGACCTCTACCCCCCGCTCTTCAGGCTCCCAGCCGTCCCGCCTCCTTCTTCAGGAAGTCGGCCCGGTCGGTGCGTTCCCAGGTGAACTCCGGCTCGCTCCGGCCGAAGTGCCCGTAGGCCGCCGTCTTGCGGTAGATGGGTCGCCGGAGGTCCAGGGACTTGATGATCCCGGCCGGGGTCAGCTCGAAGTGGCGGCGCACCAGATCCTGCATCACCTCGTCGGAGACGCAACCGGTCTGCTTGCTGTCCACCATGACGGACACCGGCTCCGCCACGCCGATGGCGTAGGCCAGCTGGACCTCGCACTTGTCGCACAGCCCGGCCGCCACCAGGTTCTTGGCGATGTAGCGGGCCATATAGGAGGCCGAGCGGTCCACCTTCGTCGGGTCCTTGCCCGAGTAGCAGCCGCCGCCGTGACTCCCCACGCCCCCGTAGGTGTCCACGATGATCTTGCGCCCGGTGAGGCCCGTGTCCCCGTGCGGGCCCCCGATCACGAATCGGCCCGTCGGGTTGATGTGGTACGTGATCCGCTCCGGGTCCAGGAGCTCCCGCGGGATCACGGGGGAGACGACCGCCTCGATGATGTCCTCGCGGATCTGCTTCAGGCTGACATCCGGGCTGTGCTGGGCCGAGACCACCACCGTGTCCACGCGGGTCGGCTTGCCGTCCGTGTACTCCACGGTGACTTGCGACTTCCCGTCGGGCCGGAGGTACTCCAGGATCTCCTTGCGCCGGACCTCGGTGAGGCGCATGCACAGCTTGTGGGCCAGCATGATCGGCATGGGCATCAGCTCGGCCGTCTCCGTGGTGGCGTAGCCGAACATGAGGCCCTGATCCCCCGCCCCCTGGATGTCCACTCCGAGCGCGATATCCGAGGACTGCTCCTGGATGGCGGTGACCACCGCGCAGGTCTCGAAGTCGAAGCCGTACTTCGCCCGCGTGTACCCCACGTCCCGGATGACCCCCCGCGCCACCTTGGGGATGTCCACGTAGCAGCGGGTGGTGATCTCTCCCGCGATGAAGGCCAGGCCGGTGGTCACGAGCGTCTCGCAGGCCACTCGCCCGTAGGGATCCTGGGCGAACACGGCATCCAGGACGGCATCCGAGATCTGGTCGGCGATCTTGTCGGGGTGGCCCTCGGTGACCGATTCCGATGTGAACAGATATTGTCTCGACGGCACGATTCCGTCCTCCCAGTCAAATGGGCCAGTCAAATGGGCCAGTCAAATGAGACGCAGGGTCCGCAGCATTCCCGGGCGCAAAAGCGGCGAAACTGTAACACAGGGCGGGCGAAAGTCAAGGAAAACCCGGCCGTTTCTCGGCCCCGGGGAGGGCGTCGCCGGCAAAGTATTCGGGGAAGCGGGCGCGCATCTCCAGGAGCAGCAGCCGCTCCACCTCCTGGGCCGTGGCGCAGCCGAAGAGGCGCTGGGCCACCTCGGCCGCCTGCCCGTAGGTGACGGACCGGATGATCCGCTTCATCAGGGGAATGGCCCCCGGCGTCATGGACAGCTCGTCGAAGCCCAGCCCCACCAGCAGCAGGCCGTGCAGCGGATCGCTGGCCATCTCCCCGCACATGGAGATCCAGATCCCCTCGTTGTGAGCCGCGCTGACCACGCCCCGGAGCATCCGGAGGACCGCGGGGTGCAGCGGCTCGTACAGGTAAGCCACCTGCTCGTTGATCCGGTCGATGGCCAGGGAGTACTGGATCAGGTCGTTGGTCCCGACGCTGAAGAAGTCCACCTCCCGCGCCAGGAGATCGGCGGTCACGGCCGCCGAGGGGGTCTCGATCATGGCCCCTACCTGGATCGCGGGGTCGAAGGCGATCCCCTGGCGCCGGAGCTCGGCCTTGACGTCCTCCAGGATGGCGTTGGCGGCCCGCAGCTCTGCCACACCCGAGATCATGGGGTACATGATCCGGAGGGCCCCGAAGGCGCTGGCCCGCAGGATGGCCCGGAGCTGCGGCCGGAAGATGTCCGGCCGGTGCAGGCACAGGCGGATGGCCCGCAGGCCGAGCGATGGATTCTCCTCCGCGGCAAGCTGGATGGCCGAGGCCAGCTTGTCCCCGCCGAAGTCCAGGGTCCGGATGACGGTGGGGCGGGGATGCATCTCGGCCGCCACCGCGCGGTAGACGGCGAAATGCTCTTCTTCGCCCGGCAGGTCCGGCCGGTTCAGGTAGAGGAACTCGGTGCGGTACAGGCCGACGCCTTCCGCCCCGTGGGCCTGGACGGCCGGCAGCTCCTCGGGAAATTCGATGTTGGCGGTGACCCGCACCCGGTAGCCGTCCTGCGTCTCGGCCGGCAGCGCGCCCAGCTTGTCCAGGGCGCGGCCCACGTACTCGAGCTGCTGCTTCCGGGCATGGTAGCGGGCCAGGGTCTCCCGGTCCGGGGCCAGGATGACCAGGCCCTCGGTCCCATCCAGGATCACCGTTTCGTGGTTCACGACGTGGGCGCAGATCTCCTCCGCCCCGACCACTGCCGGGATCTCCAGCGAGCGCGCCATGATGGCGCTGTGGGAGGTGCGACCGCCCGTCTCCGTCACCAGCCCCAGGACCGCGTCCCGATGCAGCTGGGCCGTGTCCGAGGGGCTCAGGTCGTGGGCGAAGACGATGGCCTCCCCGCGCATCCCCTCCACGTGGACGCTCCCGCGCTGGCCCAGGAGGTTTCGCAGCACCCGGTCCCCCACGTCGTCCACATCCGTGCGCCGCTCCCGAAGGTACCCATCCTCCACGCGCGAGAAGGCCTGCCGGACCGGCTCCAGCACCTCCTGCAGGGCGTATTCCGCGTTCACTCCCTGGGCCTGGATGATGGCGCTGGCCTCCTCCACCAGCCAGCGATCCTCCAGGATCAAGAGGTGCGCGTCGAAGATCCGGGCGTACTGCGGCCCGACCTCCGTGGCGATGCGCTCCTGGATCTCCAGGATCTGGCGCCGCGAGGCCTCCAGCGCCTGGCGCAGGCGGGAGATCTCCAGGGGGAGCCGCGCCGGGTCCACCCGTTCGCGCTTGATCCGAGGGCGCCGCACCTCGACGACCAGGGCCTTGCCCACGGCAATCCCCGGGGAGACCCCGATGCCTCGAAACACCTGGGCGCTCATCGCCGGTACCGCTCCATCACGGCCGGCCAGTGGGCCTGGGCCTTCAACAGGAGCTCGATGGCCTCGCGGACCGCTCCCTGTCCTCCCGGCCGGGACGTCACGTAGTGGGCCGCGGCGCGGATCTCCTCCACGGCGTCGGGCACGGTGACGGCCAGACCGGCCCGCCGGAGCAGGGGCAGGTCCACCAGATCATCCCCCATGCACGCCACCTGCGACGCCGCCAGGTTGCTCCTGGCCAGGAGATCCTGGAAGACGGACAACTTGTCCAGCGCCTTCTGGTGGACCTCGAGAATGCCGAGCTCCCGGGCCCGCTGGGCGACTGCCTCGGACTCGCGCCCGGTGATGAGCGCCAGGGACAGGCCGAAGCGAATGGCCAGCGTGATGCCGTGCCCGTCCAGGATGTGAAACGCGGTGAACTCGTGTCCGCCCGGCCCATAGACCAGCCGGCCGTCGGTCAGGATGCCGTCCACATCCAGCACGAGCATCTTGATGCCCTTGGCCCGTCGGATCACCGCGGCCGGAATTCGCCGCCCGCGCCAATTTCGAATTTCGAATTTCGAATTTCGAATTTGGGAATCCTTCACGGCTCGTGGCTCGCGGTTCTTGCCTTCTGCCCTCTGCCTTCTGCCTTCTGATTCACGTTTCACGCCTCACGTTTCACGGCTCTCGGCTCTCGGCTCGCGGCTCTCGGCTCTCTCATCACACCACGCCGGCCCGGAGCAGGTCGTGCAGATGGATGACCCCCTCGACCAGATCCGCCGAATCCACGATCAGGAGCGAGGTGATGGCGTGCTGCTCCATCACCTGGACCGCCTTGGCCGCCAGCTCGCTCTTGCCGATGCACTTGGGCCGGCGGCTCATGACCGCGTGGACCGGACGCTCCAAGAGGTCCGGCCACCGCTGCAGGGCCCGGCGGAGATCTCCGTCCGTGATGATCCCGGTGAGGCGCCCCTCGGCGTCGGTCACGGCGGCCATCCCCAGCCGCTTCCCGCTGATGACCGGGATCGCCTCGCGCATGGCCACGTCCTGGCTCACGCGGGGCACCTCGTCCCCCCGGTGCATCAGGTCCTCCACCTTCAGCAGGAGCTTCCGGCCCAGCGTCCCGCCCGGATGGACGACGGCGAAGTCCTCCGCCCGGATCCCGCGGCGTTCCAGGAGGGCCACGGCCAGGGCGTCGCCCATGGCGAGCGCCGCCGTCGTGCTGGCCGTCGGGGCCAGGTTCATGGGGCAGGCCTCCTCCGCCACCCCGACGTCCAGGACGACATCACTCTCCCGGGCCAGGGTGGACTGGGGATTCCCCACCAGGGAGATGAGCCCCACGTCCAGCCGCTTGAAGGCCGGCAGGAGCTGGATGAGTTCCTCCGTCTCCCCGCTGTTGGAGACGGCCACCACCACATCGCCCCGGACCACCATCCCCAGGTCGCCATGCACGCCCTCGGCCGGATGGAGGAAGAGCGCCGGGCTCCCCGTGCTGGCCAGCGTCGCAGCGATCTTCCGGGCGATGAAGCCGGACTTTCCCATGCCCGTGAGGACGACGCGCCCCCGGCAGGCCTGGAGCACGTCCAGTGCCCGGACGAAGGACTGGTCCAGCCGTTCGCCCAGCGCCCGGATCGCCTCGGCCTCGATCGTGAGCACGCGCCGCGCGCTCTCCAGGCTCATCATTCACCTCGCGCCGCCATTCGGCGTCCCGTGGTGCCTCGTGCGGCCGCGAACGCATTCCCCCGCCCCCAGCGGGACATCACCTCGACGGAGGCCGCTACCGCCTCGTCCACGGAGATCCGGTCCGCCCGGCCGCCGCTGCGAAGGACGTGCCCCTTCTCGGTCACCGGTGCCCAATGCTCAGGGCCGGTCTTCCCGAAGAGGACCACCTGGGGGATGTCCAGCGCCGCCGCGATGTGCATCAGGCCCCCGTCGGTGGACAGCACGAAGTTGCAGAGGCTCACGGCCGCGATCAGCTCGCGGAGCTCCGGCGTCCGGAGAAGGATCGGACGGGCCCGCATGCCCCGAGCGACCTCCTCGGCCCTGCCGTCGTCTCCCGGGAACAGGGGATTCTGCGAATCCCCCGGCGACCAGGAGAGGAGGATGGCGAGGCCCAGCCGTTCGTGCAGCGCATCGGCGGCCTGGGCGAAGGATGCGAGCGGCCAGCGGCTGGTCTCGCGCCGGTTGCTGATGTGAACCAGCGCCAGGCCGCTTCCCTCGGGTACCCCGCCGGCAGGTCCCGGGCCCGGGGCCGGCGGGGGGAGTCCCGCCTCGCGGAGCCTTCGACGGATCGCCGCCTGCGCCTCCGGATCCGGGTCCAGGCGAAGCGCCCGACCTGCCGACGGGATTCCGATGGAGGCCAGGAGGCCCAGGCAGCCGTCCACCTCGTGGGACGCCATGGCCCCCGGGTCACGCCTCAGGTTCACAAAGAATGTGAACGGGTGAAGCGCGGGCGTGAAGTACCCGAGCCGCCACGCCGCCCCCGTGGCGTAGGCCAACCATGCGCTGGACCGGCTGCTGGGGCGGCCCATGGCGATGGCCAGGTCGAACCGTCGCGTCCGCAGGGCGCGGATGACCCGCGTCAGGTTCCACAGGGCGGGGAGCCCGAGCCATTCGGAGCGATGCTTGGTCTTGGTGTAGGTGAAGACGTCATCCAAGTCCGGGTTCCGCTCCAGGACGGGCCGGCAGTGTTCGGACACCAGCATTGTCAAGTACGCCTCCGGGAAGGCCCGGCGGAGGGCTCGGAGCGCCGGCGTCGTGCAGAGCACATCCCCGATGTTGTCCTTGCGCACGACGAGAATGCGCCGCACCTTCTCTACCACGAAGGAGGACGTCTCCCCGGGCCGGCGCCGGTGCAGG
>METI01000121.1:3083-9537 GCA_001771285.1 candidate division NC10 bacterium RIFCSPLOWO2_12_FULL_66_18 | reverse complement strand
CCGAGAGCAGTACAAGCGGGACGCCGACATGCTCCACAAGTACGGGACCTCGCGCAACGTCGTGGGCATGAGCGCCGATGGGATCCTGCCGACCCGGAACTTCCAGGAGGGCCAGTTCGAGCACGCCAAGGAGATCAGCGGTCAGCGCATGGCCGAGACCATCCTGACGGACGAGGGGACCTGCTTCGCCTGCGCCATCGCCTGCAAGCGGGACGTGGACGTGCCGGAGATGGGGGTCTCCTCCAAGTACGGCGGCCCCGAGTACGAGACGATCGCCGCCAGCGGCTCCGCCTGCGGGATCGGGGACCTCAAGGTCATCGCCAAGTTCCACCAGATCTGCGGCGAGTACGTCCTGGACACCATCTCCGCCGGGATGACCATCGCCTTCGCCATGGAGTGCTTCGAGAACGGCATCCTGACCACGGCCGACACCGACGGGATCGAGCTGCGCTTCGGCAACGGCGACGCCCTGCTCGCCATGATCGAGAAGATGGGAAAGCGCGAGGGATTCGGCGACGTCCTGGCCGACGGGGCGAAGCGCGCGGCGGAGCGGATCGGCCGGGGGGCCGAACAGTTCGTGCTCACCGTCAAGGGACAGGAGATCCCCATGCACGAGCCGCGGGGCAAGCAGGGGCTGGCCCTGGCCTACGCCACGGCGCCGGCCGGGGCCGATCACATGCGGGCCCCCCATGACCCGCTCTACGAGGGCTTCCATCCCTCCGGGGCCCACGCACTGGAGCCCCTGGGGCTGTGCGAGCCCCTGCCGCGATTGGAGCTGTCGCCGCGCAAGGTGCGGGCCTACTACTACGCCAACCAGTGGTGGAGCCTGTGCAGCTCCCTGGGCATCTGTCACCTGGCCGCGGCGCCGATTAACATCCTGGGCATCACCCAGATGGTGAACCTGGCCCGGGCCATCACCGGCTGGGACACCAGCCTCTGGGAACTCTGCAAGGTGGCGGAGCGGGGCAAGTCCCTGGCCCGCGTCTTCAACTCCCGCGAGGGCTTCACCCCCAAGGACGACCGGCTGCCCAAGCGCTTGCACGAGGCGTTCACCAGCGGGCCATTGAAGGACGTCCGGATCGATCCCGACACGTTCGCCCGGGCCGTCCGCCTGTATCATCAGATGGAGGGCTGGGATCCGGAGACGGGCTGGCCGACCTTTGCCAAGCTGGCCGAGCTGGGGATCGAATGGGCCGCGAAGCCCGGGGACAGCTGGTAGAGTACTACGATCTCTCCACAGATTGCGCAGACTCCGCCCCGCTACGCGGCTCGGAGCGGGGTTGGCCGATTTCACGTGGGAGGCGTTTCGGATGAATCTGCGTGAATCTGCGTAATCTGCCGATCAGATGGAGTCTTCGAGAAAGGAGTTTTCATGCGACTCGCAGGCAAGGTGGCCATCGTGACCGGCGGTGCGCAGGGCATCGGACGAGGCATCGTGCTGTGCATGGCCAAGGAAGGGGCGGACATCGCCATCGCCGACCTCAAGGTCGAAGAAGCGGCCAAGGTCGCGGACGAGGTGAAGGCCCTGGGCCGGAAGGCCCTGGCGGTCAAGGCCGACGTGACGAAGCCAGCCGACTTTGAGGCGCTGTTCGAGATGGTGAAGAAGGAGCTGGGGAAGATCGACATCCTGGTGAACAATGCCGGTGTGGCCAGCCGCCCGGGCAACCCCTTCACCAACAACGTCGAGCAGGACTGGGACCTGGTCTGGGCCGTCAACGTGAAGTCCATCTTCTTCGCCTGCAAGGCCATCGCGCCGTACTTCATCCAGCGCAAGGCGGGGAAGATCATCAACATCGCCTCCATCGCCGGCACCATGAACTCCCCCAACATGCCGCCCTACAGCGTCTCCAAGATGGGGGTCGTCACCTTCACCAAGATCATGGCCAAGGACCTGGCCGCCCACGGGATCAACGTGAACGCCATCTGCCCCGGCATCCTCTGGACCGCCTTCTGGCAGGAGACGGCCGACCGGATGGCCAAGGGAGGCGGCCAGTACGCCGGGATGACGCCCCGGCAAGTCTTCGAGAGCCGCGTCAACGCCATCGTCCCCATGAAGCGGGAGCAGACGCCGGAGGACATCGGCTGGGCCGCCGTGTTCCTCGCCTCGGACCAGGCGCGAAGTGTCACCGGCCAGGCGCTGCACGTGGACGGCGGCGTGGTGATGTGACGGGCCGGACAGCGGGACCGCGCGACATCCACAAGCGGCACGATCTGTGCGGAACCTCCCTCAGGGGCAAGGCCTTCGTCTTCCCCTTCGGCCGGGGCTCCACCGGGACCCCGGGCATCTTCCTGGAGGCCGTCAGGAACGGGTGCGCTCCCGGCGCCATCGTGAACGTCAAGAGCGAGCCCATGATCGTGGCGTGCGCGCTCCTGGCGGAAGCCTTCTTCAAGGTCTCGATCCCGATCATTGACGGCCTGGAGAAAGACCCCCAGGAACTCCTCCGGACAGGCGACCGCGTCCGGATCAGCGGAACCACCGGCATCGTCGAAATCCTCTCCCACGCCTGACAGCAGTACCCCCCGGATCAGGGATCGTTTCTTCCTATCGGGTGAAACGGGCTTGCCCAAGGGCACGATCTGTGCTTACAATGTGACTACTCTGTTGGTCGGTCGCCTTACCCCCAGGAAATTCCCGCTGTGACGCATTCGAGGGTGACTCGATGAAGGCTCGCATCGTTCGCATTGGAAACTCCCGTGGTATCCGCTTGCCCAAACCACTCCTTGAGGAGGCTGGAATCGCCGACGAGGTTGAACTTCGCGCCACGCGGGGTCGCATTCTCATCCAGGCGGTTGCGCGACCCCGGGCCGGTTGGGCTGAAGCTGCCCACCGCATGCGGGAGCGTGGAGAGGATCAGTTGCTCGACCCGGCGACACCGACGCGATTCGATGAGGAGGAATGGGAGTGGCAGTAGGTCGCATCCAGCCGTCGCGCGGCGAGGTATATCTCGTGGAGCTTGATCCCACACGCGGGAGCGAGATTCACAAGACGCGGCCGTGTGTGATCGTCTCGCCCGACGAGTTGAATCACCATCTCCGCACGGTCATCATTGCGCCGATGACGACTGGTGGCCATGCCTATCCGTGGCGCGTCACGTGCAGGTTTCGTAAGCGATCAGGATTCGTCGCGATGGATCAAGTCCGCACCGTCGATGCCAATCGACTCCTGAAGCGGCTTGGTCGCCTTGCCCCTGACACCTTCGCATCTGTTCTCTCTATCCTGCAAGAAATGTTCGCCCCTTAGCGCTCGTGCTGGCCTGGCATCTCATACCCAGGAAACATCGCCGATTCCTCGTTGTCGGGCTGAGAAGCTCCCTTCGACGACGGTGCGTCGTGCTTTGGTTCTCTATCTGTCCCGTTCCCTTGGGGGTGGCTCCGGGTAGTTCGTCTCGCCCGAGTGTTCCCTCGCACCCAAGCGCCTGGCGGCGCGTGATCCTGGTGGACGCGGCGGTCCTGGTGGTGAGGGGGTGTCCGGCTACTGCGCCGGGCTTCGGATGATCACGCCCCGGCCCCCGGTGCCTTCCGTGCGGCTGGGACCCTGCGGCGTCACGGGGCCGGGGGGCGGTGTTGAACCGGCAGTATCGGGCCGGCCGGTTGGAATCGGAATATCTCGGCGGCCGGCGATCGGAATCTCGTAGACCAGCTCCCGGTTGGCCGGCCCTCTGAGCGGGAACACCACGCGGCTCCCCGCCAGGTTCAGCTCGTTCTCCGCAAGCGCGAAGTAGACGAACCCGCTCACCGACGTGCCCGCGGGAATGGTGGTCTCTCGCAGCGCCCTCGCCTCGATGTCCTTCAGCCGCGCCTCGTTCCGGTAGGCCGGAACCGAGCCCCCCACGACTCCCGCCCCCAGACCCCACCAGCCGACCGCAAGCCTCACGCGGGCAAAGGCGTCATAGGCGGAGAGCGCGACCTCGGTCTGTCCGCTGGGCCGTACCAACTGGAAGTCCCGCGGATGCACCGTGATGTCCCCTGGGCTGGTGTTCTCGATGATCACCCGGAGAGGAAGCAAGCCCTTCTCGGCGAATTCTTCGCCCCCGTGGAAGGCCCCCCGGGTTTGCTCCACCGTGAAAAACGGGTCCACGGCGACGCGAACACCGCCCTGCGTCTGCCGGAAGGCGTAGACCTCCATCGGCTCCAGTGGGATCACCACGGGCGCACGCGAGCAGCCCACTGCAAAGAGCGCCAGCAGCCAGAGCCCGCTGAGTCTTTCCATCCCTCGCAGACGCATGTTTCCCGAAGCCTCCCACCGGCGATTCCGGCCTGCTGCTGGATTCTATTCCTCACCCTGTCCGGCCGCAAGGTCCGAAAAACTGCGCCGGTCCTCCTACAACGGCAGGAGGAGCCCCTTGTCCAGGTGCCGCACGACGGAGGCTGCCGCGGCCGCTTTCGGATCGTGGGTGACCATGATGATCGTCTTGCCGAAATCGCGGTTCAGGCGGCTCAGGATCGTGAGGACCTCGTGCGCCGACTTGGCGTCGAGATCGCCGGTCGGCTCGTCGGCGAGCACCAGGGTGGGATCGGTCACCAAGGAACGGGCGATGGCGACCCGCTGCTCCTGCCCGCCGGACAGTTGCCGCGGGCGGTGGTCCATCCGGTCGGCCAGCCCCACCAGGGCCAGGGCGGTCTCGGCATGGGCCCGCCGCTCGGCCCGGCTGAGGCCGGTGAGGAGGAGGGGCAGCTCGACGTTCTCGACGGCCGTCAGGACGGGAATCAGGTTCAGGGTCTGGAAGATGAAGCCGATCTGGTGGTTGCGCCACTCGGCCAGCTCGTCCTCGGTGAGCTCGGCGATGTCGGTCCCATCGATGGCCACCTGTCCGGAGGTCGCCCGGTCGATCCCGGCGATGATGTTGAGCAGCGTGGTCTTGCCCGACCCCGAGGGGCCCATCAGGGCGACGAACTCGCCCTCGGCCACGTCCAGGCTCACGTCATTTAACGCGACGACCTCCGTGGTGTCCCGCCGGAAGACCTTGAAGAGATGCTCGACCTGAACGATCTTCGGCGATCCCATCTCCGGATCAGCCTCGGTCCAAGAAGATAAACCGCCAAGGCGCCAAGACCGCCAAGGCGGGAATAGACCATTCGGTCACACCCATGGAGATTCTGAAACCTCCGCCATCTCGGTTCAATGTTCTCCGCTCTGGAAAATGGAATATCGTTTTCTTGGCGCCCGTGGCGTCTTGGCGGTTCAAATGCACTGTCCAGGTTCACCGCTTGATCCGCAGCCGCTGCCCGTCGCGCAGCGCCTCGACCCCGCGAACGACGACCGTTTCACCGCCCTGGAGGCCTTCCAGGACCTCGACCTTCCCGTCCACCTCGGCGCCGATCTTCACGGGGCGGCCAGCCGCCTTGGAGCCGTTGGCCAAATAGACGAGGCGTTGCCCGTCCCGGGTCACGATCGCCTCCTTCGGGACGAGGACCTTCGGCGGCCCGCCGGGCGTGGCCCGGGGCGGCTCCAGGAACGTGACCTTGGCGTTCATCTCCGGGCGGATGGTGTCATCCGGGTCGAGGATCCGGACCTTCACCTGCAACGTCGCCTTCTGCCGGTTCGCCTCCGGCGCCAACTCGGCCAGGTAGCCGCGGTAGGTGCGGTCCGGAAACGCGTCCGGAACGATGGTGGCCGGCTGGTTCAGGCGGACCTTGCGAAACTCGTTCTGGCTCACGTCCACCTCCACGTCCAGGACCATGAGGTTGGCCAAGGAGAGGACCGCGGACTTGGCCCCCCGCCCGCCGATGAAGGAGGTCGTGACGATCTCGCCCGGCTCGACCAGCCGCTCCAGGATCGTCCCCGCGACCGGCACCTTGATCAGCGTGTTATCCAGGTCCACCTGAGTCGCGCGGAGCGCGGCTTCGGCCTCGCGGACCTGCGCCCGGGCCAGGTCGATCTGCTCCTGGCGCGGCCCGATCCGCGTCAGCTCGTAGCTCTGCTCTGCCGCCATTCGTTGCGCCAGCGCGACCTCGTACCGGTTCTTGGCCCCGTCCAGGAGCTGGCGCGAGACCGCCCCCTCGGCGTACAGTCGCTGGAAGCGATCCAGCTCCAGCACGGCGTTGGCAACATTCGAGCGGGCCTCCTCCAGGGCCGCGCGGGCCCGTTCGATCTCCTCGGGCCGGGAGCCGGCCTCCAGCTCCTTCAGCCGGGCTCGGGCCCCCAGCAGCGCGGCCTCGGCCCGGTCCACGGCCACCAGGAATTCCCGCTGCTCGATCCGCAGGACCACCTGGCCCCGCTCGACCCGGTCCCCCTTCTCCACCCCGACCCACTCGACCCGGCCGGTGATCTTCGGCGCCAGCTCGACCTTGCGGTGCGGGATGATATAGCCCCCGGCGGTGAGGACCGGTGCCGGCGCCCCGGGATCCAAACGCTGCGCCACGGCCACCTCGACCTCGATCGGGTCCAGATAGCCCCGCAGGAGGAAGGCGCCGACTGCGAGGATCACGAGCAGTCCGGTGACCCCGTACCGCA
>METI01000121.1:0-2919 GCA_001771285.1 candidate division NC10 bacterium RIFCSPLOWO2_12_FULL_66_18 | reverse complement strand
CCCGCAATGTTTCGATCATCGGCTGCCGGGACGCCAGCCGGGCCGGCAGGAAGCCCCCCAGGCCGCCCATCACGAGGGAGAACGCCAGGCCGCCGAGCAACAGATCGGGAGTGATGCGGAAGGCGAAGGAGACCTCGCTGAACGTCCGGAAGTTTGTGGTCCCGGTGGAGAGCCCGTGGATCGGCAGGGCCAGCAGACACCCCACGACGCCCCCCACCAGCGACAGGAGCAGCGACTCGGTCAGGAAGGAGAGCAGGATACTCCCCGGCCGGAAGCCCAGGACCCTGAGGACCCCGATCTCGCGGCTGCGGCGCGCGACGGCGGCGTACATGGTGTTCATCACCGCGAAGCTGGCGCCGATGGCCATCACGACCGCCATGAAGCTGCCGAGGACCTTGATGGGCGCGGCCGCCTTCGTCTGCTCGGCGTAGTAGGCCTGTTCCGTCAGCGCCTTCAGGTGCAGGCGCCGGTCCTCGGAGATCCGCTGCTGGATGGCGTGGAGGCCCGGCCCGCTCTCGGCCCGGAGCAGGACCGAGGAATAATCCGCCCGGTCGAAGTCCTGGGCCAGCTCCGACTCGTCGGACCATATCTCCGAATCGAACGCGGTGCGCCCGGCGTCGAACACCCCGACTACTTTCCAGTGGCTCCGGCCGAAGCGCAGCGCCGCCCCCGGCTCCGCGTCCTGGAACCGCTCGGCCACGGCGCGGCCCACGAGAATCTCACGCAGCCCGGGCCGGACGAAACGCCCCCGGATCAGGCGGACCTGGGGCCGCAGCTCGAACCCCTTGGCGGAGAGGCCCCGCACGATGACGTTGCCCTGCCCGCCATCCCGCTTCGGCAGATTCAGCAGGACGATCAGCTCGGGGGAGGCCAGCGGCAGGCCCACCGAATCCACGGCCACGCCGGGCAGGTACTTGATCACCTGGAGCGAATCCCGCCGGACCACGCTGCTGGTCTCCACCTGCGAGCCCTGCCGCAGCACCACCAGGTTGAGGGGTACCCCGGTGGTCACGAAGGCCTCCTCCAGGCCCCGGGCCAGGGCCGTGACCCCGATGAAGACCGCCACCACCAGGCCGATGCTCAGGGCGGTCATCACCGTGCTGTAGGCCCGCACTTGCAGGTTCCGGAGATTATACGTCAGCGGGATCGCCATTGGAGGACAATCTCACCCGACGCGGCGCAACGCCTCGGCGATGGTCAGCCGGCTCACCCGGATCGCCGGGAGCGCGGCGCTGGCCAGACCGATCAGGACCGAGAGGCCGATCCCCAGCAGGATCGTCGAGGGCTCCACGATGAAGATCGGAAAGAGGCCCTGGGTGTACCGCCAGACGTCCACCACCGAAAAGAAGAGGCGCGCCCCCACGCATCCCAGCACGCCCCCCGTCAGGGCGACGACGGCCGATTCCCCCATCAGGACGCCCAGCAGCCGGCGCCGGCCGAATCCCAGCGTCTTGAGGATGGCGATCTCCCGCGCCCGCTCCCGGATGGACATCGCCATGGTATTGGCCGTCACCAGCAGGATGGTGAAGACGACGACGCTGGAGATGCTGGCGATCAGGGTCTTGACGTTCCCCAACATCGAGATGAAGCCGAGCTGGAAGGCCCGTTCGGTCTCGGTCTTGGTCTCGGCGTCGCTGTTCTTGAACAGGGTGTCCACCGCGTCCATGATCCGGGGGATGTCGCCGGCCGAGGCCGCCTTCAGCCAGAAGGTGCCCACCTTGCCCGGGCGGCCCAGCGCCTCCTCCAGGTAGGCCCGGTGGAAGAAGAAAGCCGTCTCGTCGGTCCCGGTGTAGATCCCGCGCAGGACGAACTCCAGGTCCACCGGGTAGATCGTGCCCTGGAGGGTGATGCGGTCCCCCAACCGCCACTTGAACCGCTCGACCAGCTTGCGCCCGGCGACGGCCGCGATCCGCTCCGCCTGGAATGCCTTGAGCTGTTCCGGCGGAATCCGGTTCTCGGGAAACATCGCGAAGAGGGTGTCGGGATCGCAGGCGAAGTTCGCGAAGAAGTTGCCCTCGTCAATATAGATGCCGCCGAACCAGGTGAGGGCGTGGACCAGCCGGACGCTGGGCACCCGCGCGAGCTTGGCGGCGTAGGCCTCGGGCAGCCGGTCGGCCAGCGAGGTGGCGCGCCGCACCACCAGCCGGAGGTGGGTGTCCTCCCCTTCCGGCTCCCGGTTGAGTTCCGTCAGTACCGTCATCAGGGTCGAGAGCACGAAGAGGGAGAGGCCGATGCTGACGACCGTCAGGATCGTCCGGCGCGGATTCCTGGCGATGTTCGTCCAGATGAAGCTGGCATACGTCACGGCAAGCCCCGCAAGGAAAGGGCCGGTCGGGAGGGAGCGTCGCTACTATATGTGTGGAATCCGGGATCGTCAACGTCGCCCCGTACCATTGCAGCCCTTTCGCGGCCATCCGTGGCAGGGCCCGACGGGGCCGATCCCGAGGGGACGGTGAACCCCCTGGTACAGCGGCGCCTGCGCGAGCTGGCGGAGCAAGCCAGGAGCTTCCGCAGCAACGGCGAGCCGCCTGCCCGGCAATCCGACAACCCCGACCCCGCCCGATACGGGCTTGACAAAATATACGAATACTTGCATAGCTAAATTCTCGGAAGGGGTCTATGTCCTGTATGCGTTTGAAAAGCGGACGCGGAGGACGCTGAAGCGGGACGTAGAACTGGCAAGAGACCGCTTACGCGCCCTCCTCACGAAGCGACGGGAAGATCGAGCCACGGGAGGATAGGTTCACGATGAAACTCAAGGTTACACGATCAAGCGGCAACGTGTTTCGCGATCTGGGCCCCCCCCGAGGAGGCCCAGCATCTCAAGATTCGGTCGGATTTACTGATCCAGCTCCAGAAGCTGATCGCGTCCCGCGGTCTCAAGCAGTCTGAAACGGCAAAGATTCTCCGCGTGACCCA
>METI01000120.1 GCA_001771285.1 candidate division NC10 bacterium RIFCSPLOWO2_12_FULL_66_18 | reverse complement strand
AGGGTGTAGCGCTCCTCGAAATCCTCGGGGAGGGGGCCCAATTGCTCCAGCCACTGCAGGGGGGACGCGGGGGCGCGGCCCCGCCGGTCCGCATCCGCCATAGGCGGACGGACCCCCTCGGAGAGGCGGGGCAGGCGGGGGAGGCCGAGCCAGATCTCCCCCAGGACCTGGCGCACGCTGTCCACCAACAGACCCAGGGGAAAGGCCATGAGGGCGGCCGAGGTCAAAAAGTACGGGAACAGGCCCTCGCTTCCCAGGATCTCCTGCATCAGCGTGGTGTAGTAGGACCCCTCCTCGTGATAGATCTCGTACATGACCGTCCATCCGACGGCGAAGAGGAAGCCGGGAACCAGTTGGGCAAGCAGGAGTTCCTCGACGGGAAAGGCCCGCGGTCGTCGCATCAGCGTCCCCCGTGCACTGGTGGGGTGGTCGGAACCTCCATCAGGATCAGTTCCCAGGTGTCACACCCCCGATCCTGCCGGATGAGGTACAGCGCCCCGTCCTCCCCGATGAGCTTGAAATAGGCGTGGTCCTCGCCGTACCAGCGGTCAACCATCTCCCGGACCGCGACCCGCCGTTCCCCCAATCGGATCGCCACCGGCCGCTCGTCCGCCCGGGTGCCCGAGTAGCATTCCACGGTGAGGAGAAGTCGCGGCGGTCCAGTCACGTCCCCGGCTCCTTCGCCGGTGTCATCGGTCGGCGGTCACCGGGGTTGCCGGCCACTGCGAGGACGGGAGGTCCGTTGGATGGCCCGACGGACCGCGGGGAGGACAACGGTACCCCGGATCGCCTCGAGCATCCGCGCGATGCTCAGGGCGCGCGGATCGTAGTCCACGATGGCGCGCTCCTGCCCCAGGCTCACCCGCGCGCTGGTCGCCCCCGGCAGCCCCTCCAGGGCCCGCTTCACCCGGAGGGCTCAGAGCGAGCAGATCATCCCCGTGACGGACAGCTCCGCGCGGCGATGGCCCGCCGGGTGTTCCAGCCGCTCCGAGCGAACCCAGCGAGCCGTCGGGGCCACGCGGAGATTCCGCAACCGCAGTTTCACGTCGTCCTCCTGGGTGATGGCGATTCCACGGCTCCCACTGTAGTCACCGGATCCCCCTGCGTCAAAGAGAATCCGCGGTCGTCGGCGCGAGCCACGGGAGGCCCCTGGCCTCTCCTGCTGGATCGCGAGCCCCCGGGGCATCCCGGCCGCCCCCGGCCGAGGCGGATCCCGGCGAAAGACAAAAACCCCGGGCGGGATCACCGCCCGGGGTCTGTTAACCTTGATCCGAAAAAACACTTGAACCGCCATGACGCCAAGGCCGCCAAAGATGGGAGGTTCCGATCCATTCACCGAAGAACGGGACAACCGACTTCTGGGGCCGTCAGCAGCTTCGTTCGTTTCCCCCAGATTGGCCATTTCACATGGCGTTCATGGCGCCTTGGCGGTTGAGAATTTCGATTAGGGTTAGTACATGTCGCCGCCGCCATGCGGGGGCATGGGCGGGGTCTTCTCTTTCTCCGGGATCTCGGTGACCATGCACTCGGTGGTCACCATCAACCCGGCGATGCTGGCGGCGTTCTGGAGGGCGATCCGCGTGACCTTGGTCGGGTCGATGATCCCGGCCGTCAGCAGGTCCTCGTACTCCTCGCTCTCCGCGTTGAAGCCGAAGGCGCCGCTTTCCTCGCGGACCTTCTGGACGACGATGGAGCCCTCGACACCGGCGTTCTCCGCGATCTGGCGGATGGGCTCCTCCAGGGCTCGGCGGATGATGTCGGCGCCGATCTTTTCGTCACCGGACACCCTCAGCTTCTCCAGCGCCGCCATGGCCCGCAGGAGTACCACGCCGCCCCCGGGGACGATCCCCTCTTCCACGGCCGCCCGGGTGGCGTTCAGGGCGTCCTCGACCCGGGCCTTCTTCTCCTTCATGGCGATCTCGGTGGGGGCCCCGACCTTGATGATGGCCACGCCGCCGGCCAGCTTGGCCAGGCGCTCCTGCAGCTTCTCCCGGTCGTAGTCCGAGGTGGTCTCCTCGATCTGGGTGCGGATCTGCTTGATCCGGCCCTCGATCTCCTTGGCCTTGCCGGCGCCTTCGATGAGGGTGGTGTTCTCCTTGTCGACCACCACCTTCTTGCACTTGCCCAGGTCATCCAGCCGGATGTTCTCCAGCTTGATCCCCAGCTCCTCGGAGATGACCTCGCCCCCGGTGAGGATGGCGATATCCTTCAGCATCTCCTTGCGCCGGTCCCCGAAGCCCGGGGCCTTGACAGCGCAGGTGGTCAGGGTCCCGCGGAGCTTGTTCACCACCAGGGTGGCCAGGGCCTCGCCCTCCACCTCCTCGGCGATGATCAGGAGGGGCTTGCCCATCTTGGCGATCTGCTCCAGGATCGGGAGCAGGTCCTTCATCCCGCTGATCTTCTTCTCCTGGATCAGGATCAGAGGGTTCTCGATGACCACCTCCATGCGCTCGGGATCGGTGACGAAGTAGGGGGAGATGTAGCCCCGGTCGAACTGCATCCCCTCGACCACCTCCAGGGTGGTCTCGACCCCCTTGGCCTCTTCCACCGTGATGACCCCGTCCTTGCCCACCTTCTCCATGGCGTCGGCGATCAGGTCGCCGATGGTCCGGTCGTTGTTGGCGGAGATGCTGGCGACCTGGGCGATCTCCTTCTTGCCCTTGGTGGGTTTGGACAGTTTCTTGATCTCCTCGACGACCGCGTCCACCGCCTTGTCAATGCCCCGCTTCAGGGCCATCGGATTGCACCCGGCGGTGACGTTCTTCATCCCCTCCCGGATGATCGCCTGGGCCAGGACCGTGGCCGTGGTGGTCCCGTCGCCGGCGACGTCGGAGGTCTTGGACGCCACTTCCTTCACCATCTGGGCGCCCATGTTCTCGAAGGGATCCTCCAGCTCGATCTCCTTCGCCACCGTGACGCCGTCTTTGGTGATGGTGGGCGCGCCGAACTTCTTGTCCAGGACGACGTTCCGCCCCTTGGGCCCCAGGGTCGCCTTCACGGCGTTGGACAGCTTGTCCACGCCGCGGAGGATCGCCCGGCGGGCCTCCTCGTCAAACATCAGTTGCTTTGCTGGCATGCTGTCTCCTCCTTACGTGTGTGTCCGTCAGGCTGATGAATCGAACCAGAAACCGCGCATGGGTCGGGTTACTGCAGGATGCCGAGGACGTCCTCTTCCCGCATGATGAGGAACTCTTCATCCCCGAGCTTCACCTCGGACCCGGAATACTTCCCGAAGAGGATCTTGTCCCCGACCTTGACGTCCATGGGCTGCCGCTTCCCGTCGTCGGTGACCTTCCCCGGCCCGACGGCCACCACCTCGCCCTCCTGCGGCTTTTCCTTGGCCGTATCCGGGATGATGATGCCTCCCTTCTTGACCTCCTTCTCCTCCAGACGCCTGACCAGGATCCGGTCCTGCAGTGGCTTGATCTTCTTCATCGCGTGTCACTCCTTTCCAGAGAGTCGGAACACCACCATCCCTCGCAAGCACTGAGAGGGAGAACCACGCGGGCGGCTCATCTCGGCCCGCAGCGTGCTCAGCTTCGCCTGTAATGAGTTTCGCTCTGGCTCTTCGGGAGGCGATTGCGAGCTCGATTTTCCAAGAACTCGCTGTTAGCACTCTCAGCTGTCGAGTGCTAACAGCACGCGCAATGTAGTTTCTCTGAGGTGAGATTGCAAGCTGAAAATTCTCAGGTCGAGAGGCGCGATTCAGACATGAGTGGAAATCAAACCAAAATCTTTGAATTTTTTGCCTTTTTTCTCAATTTCACGACGATTGTGTTCGATGCTTCCACCCTCATCGCAAGGCCCGGCATGTTTGCAACTAGCTGTAATTTCTGGTATCGTCCGCATGACTGGCCGAGGCACGGGAGGAGGACTGGGTGGTGCGGCCGACCCATGCGGAAATTGACCTGTCTGCGATCGCCGCAAACGTCGCCTTGGCCTGCCGCCTGGCCGGTCCCGAGACGCGGGTGATGGCGGTGGTCAAGGCGGATGCCTACGGTCATGGGGCCGTGCCTGTCGCCAGGGTTGCGCTCGGGGCCGGGGCCACCTGGTTGGGGGTGGCCATCCCCGAGGAAGCGGTCCCGCTCCGTGAGGCTGGCATCGCGTGCGGGATTTTGGTTCTCGGCCCGATCGCGCCGGATCAGGCGGATCTCGTCGCGGCGCACGACCTGGATCAGTGCGTCAGCGATCAGGCGCAGGCCGAGGCGCTGGACCGCGCGGCGCGGGCCCGCGGGCGCGTCCTGGCGCTCCACCTGAAGGTGGATACCGGCATGGGCCGGGTCGGCCTCCGGCCCCGCGAGGTCCGCAGGGTGGCGGAGAAGATCTGGGCCCTTCCCTCCGTGCGGCTGGCGGGGCTCATGACCCACTTCGCCGACGCGGAGGCGGATGAGCCTGGCTTCGCCCGGGAGCAACTCGTGCGCTTCGCAGAGGCCGCACGGGAACTCGCCGCGGCCGGCATCCCGGCGCCGCTCCGGCACGCGGCGAACAGCGCCGCCCTGCTCTTCCTCCCCGAGGCGCGGCTGGACCTGGTGCGGCCGGGGATCATGCTCTACGGATACCATCCCCGCGGCCCGCGGGGCGGGCCCGAGTCGCCGCTCCGGCCCGCGCTCCGCCTCCGGACGGCCATCAGCCAGATCCAGGACGTGGCGCAGGGTGAGAGCGTGAGTTACGGCCGCACCTTCGTGGCCCCGCGGGATCTGCGCGTGGCCACGCTGCCCGTGGGGTATGCCGACGGGTGCGGGCGCCTGCTCAGTAACCGCGGCCGGGTCCTGATCCGGGGGCAGCGGGTGCCCATCGTCGGGCGCGTGTGCATGGACATGACCATGGTGGACGTGAGCGGCTTCCCGGACGTCCGGGTGGGCGACGAGGCGGTCTTGATCGGCCGCCAGGGCGCGGACGAGATCACCGCCGACGAGGTCGCGGAACTCCAGGGAACCATCAGCTACGAGGTCCTCTGCCGCATCGGCCCACGGGTCCCGCGGGTGTACCTCCCCCCACCGCCAGCCGCCTCTGCGACCGCCTCCTGACTCCCCGGGAAGGCCCTTGACAAGGTTTGCACGCGACGCCTATAGTGCGAATGTTCACCATACTTTGCGCGCCGCCCCACCTCTGTGGCTCGCAGGGGAGTTGACACCATGAACGGCGTCATCATGGCCGGGGGCTTCGGGACCCGCCTGCGACCGCTCACCCACAGCCTTCCCAAACCCATGATCCCCATGGCCAACAAGCCCATGATGGAGCACATCGTGGACCTGTTGCGCGAGCACGGGATCACGGACCTGGTGACGCTGCTGCACTTCCAGCCGGAACTCATCGAGGGCCACTTCGGCGACGGCGCGGAGTTCGGCGTGCGGATGACCTATGTCGCCGCCACCGAGGATTATGGGACCGCGGGCGCGGTGAAGAACGCCGAGGACCACCTGCGCGGAACATTCCTGGTCATCAGCGGCGATCTCCTGACCGACTTCGACCTGCGCGCGGCCCTGCAGTTCCATCGGGAGCGGGGCGCCGACCTGACCATCCTCCTCACCCGGGTGGAAAACCCGCTTCAGTACGGCGTGGTCATCACCGAGCCCGACGGGCGCATCAGCCGCTTCCTGGAGAAGCCGACTTGGAGCGAGGTCTTCAGCGACACGGTGAACACCGGGATCTACCTCTTGGAGCCATCGGTCCTGGACCTGATGCCCCCGCGCCGCGAGTTCGACTTCAGCCGCGATCTCTTCCCCCTGATGATGCGGGAGGGGAAGAAGCTCTACGGCCACATCGCGGCCGGCTACTGGCGGGACGTGGGGGATCTCCTGGAGTACCGCCTGGCCCACCAGGACATCCTGGCCGGGACGGTCAAGGTGAAGATCCCCGGACGCAGGGTGGAGGGTCTGGACAAGGCGATCTGGCTGGGGAGCGGCACCCGCGTGGACTTCACCGCGGGCCTGCGCGGCGCGGTCCTCATCGGGAAGAGCACCCGGGTGGAGGCCAATGCCCGCATCACCAACAGCGTGATCGGGGACAACTGCATCGTGGAGGAGGGGGCCGTCGTCTCCGACTCGATCCTCTGGAACAACGTGTACATCGGCCGCGGGGCCATCCTGAAGGAGAACGTGGTCGGCCGCGGCAGCGAGATCAAGGCCCGCGCCCGCCTGTTCGAAGGGGCCCTGATCAGCGACGGCTGCCGCGTCGGCGAGGGGTCGGTGGTCAAGGCGGACGTGAAGGTCTGGCCCCAGAAGGTGGTGGAGGACGGGGCCACTCTGTCCACCAGCCTGGTGTGGGGCGAGCGCTGGTCCCGCTCCCTCTTCGGTGCCTACGGGGTCACGGGCCTGGGCAACATCGAGATCTCGCCGGAGTTCGCCGCCAAGCTGGGCGCCGCCTTCGGCGCCACGCTGCGGGAGCATGCCGTGGTGCGGACCAGCCGCGATCCCCACCGGACCTCCCGCATCATCAACCGGGCCATGATCTGCGGCCTCCTCTCGGCCGGGGTGGACGTTCACGACCTGCGGGTGACCCCTATCCCGGTGGTGCGCTACCAGATGGGGGTGCACGGAGCGGTGGCCGGAGTCCACGTGCGGAAGTCCCCCTACGACCCGGAGCTGATCGACATCAAGTTCTTCGACGAGCAGGGGATGGACATCTCGGCGAACCGGGAGAAGGGCATCGAGCGTCTGTTCTTCCGGGAGGACTTCCGCCGCGCCAAGATCGACGGGACCGGGGTCCTCGGCTTCCCCGAGTACGACGTCGAATACTACCAGGAGGGAATCCTGGGCTTCATCAACCGGGAGGCCATCCGGGCCCGGGCCCCCAAGGTGGTCATCGACTATTCCTGCGGCAGCGCCGCCACGATCTTCCCCGCCATCCTGGGGAAGCTGGGATGCGAGATCATCGCCCTGAACGCCTACATGGACGAGTCGAAGATCACCAAGAGCGCAGAGGAGTTCCAGCGGTCGCTGAAGCAGCTCTGCGAGATCGTGCGGATCCTGGGCGCGGACGTGGGGATCATGCTGGACACGGGGGCGGAAAAGCTCTTCCTGGTGGACGACAAGGGGGACCTGCTGCCGGACGAGCTGGCCCTGGCCGTGGTGGCGCTCCTGGTGGCGCGGACGCAGTCCCCCGGCACCATCGGCGTCCCCATCACGGCCAGTGCCGTCCTGGAGGACCTGGTGGCGCCCCAGGGCTTCCAGGTGAAGCGGACCAAGATGGCGCCCCGCGCCCTGATGGAGGCAGCGGCCCAGGACGGCATGGTGTTCGTGGGGGACGCCTTCGGCGGCTTCATCTTCCCCCGCTTCCAGCCCGCCTTCGACGGCATGCTGGCCACCCTGAAGATCCTGGAGCTGCTCGCCCTCAGCGACCTCACGTTGCACGAGGCCATCCGGTCCGTGCCGAAGCGCGCCACCACCCGCGAGCAGATCCCCTGTCCCTGGGAGATGAAGGGAACGCTCATGCGCACCCTCATCGAGGCGACCAAGGACGACCAGGTCGAGCTGGTGGACGGGGTCAAGATCCACCTGGGGAACGACTGGGCCGCCATCTACCCGGACCATGACAAGCCCGCCTTCCACATCCTGGTGGAGGCGGCCACCCGCGCCCGCGCGGAGGAGATCGCGAGCACCTACCGGGACAAGGTGAAGGAGTGGCTGGCGCGCGGGGCCGCGGCCTGACCGGCGTCGCAGGCGTCGGCGATCCGGCGGCGGATCGCGCCGTGGGGACCACCGTGGACAGGATCACGTTCGGCACCTCGGGCTGGCGGGGCGTCATCGCGGACGACTTCACCTTCGCTGGGGTCCGGGCGGTCAGCCAGGCCATCGCGGAGTACGTGAAGGACCAGGGGCCGGGGGCCGGGGGTCAGGGAGTGGTAGTCGGCTACGACACCCGGTTCCTGTCGGAGGCCTTTGCCGCGCGGGCGGCCGGGGTCCTGGCGGCCCACGGGGTCCGGGCCTTCCTGTGCGAGCGGGACACGCCCACCCCGG
>METI01000119.1:3916-9291 GCA_001771285.1 candidate division NC10 bacterium RIFCSPLOWO2_12_FULL_66_18 | reverse complement strand
CCCTTTGCCAAAGGGGGGCGGAGGGGGGATTTCGATAAAGGGGGGATAACAGGAGAAAGACTTCTAAGTTAGCGCATATGCCCCGCTGGGGAGAGGGGAGGGTGAGGGGGAGTGACGTGAGCGAGGGCAAGGAATCCGTCCGGAAGAAAGTTCTCATCATTGATGACGAGGAGGACCTGTGCCTCCTGGCGGCTCACGCCCTCACCATGGATCGCACCGACCTCGAGGTGATCAGCGCCCGGGACGGCCAGATGGGCATCCAGCGGGCCAGGGCGGAGCAGCCGGCTGCCATCATCCTGGATGTGATGATGCCGAAGATGGACGGGTACGAGGTGTGTCGGCGGCTCAAGGCGGATCCGACGACCCGGGACATCCCGGTGGTCATGCTCACCGCCAGCAGCGATTCACAGCTCAGCCAGAAGGCCTTTGACGCCGGTGCCGTCGCCTGCCTCACGAAGCCGTACCAGCGGGGAACCCTGGTGAACTGCGTGGACATGGCCCTGGCCAGCGGCGAGCGCGCACGCCGCCGGCTCGCCTGATCCGACGACGTTCCCGCGCC
Source organism: candidate division NC10 bacterium RIFCSPLOWO2_12_FULL_66_18 (assembly GCA_001771285.1). GTDB lineage: Bacteria > Methylomirabilota > Methylomirabilia > Methylomirabilales > 2-02-FULL-66-22 > 2-02-FULL-66-22. The sequence continues at coordinate 8,732 of METI01000119.1, read as the reverse complement.
GCCGCGCTCCCGGTTCCCGACTCGCGCGCATCCGCACACCCGACTGTGCATGGACGCTCAGATCGGTCTGGCTCGCGCCCTGGTCCCGCTCACCGTCGCGCTGCACGTCCGGATCCCCGGCGGTCATCCCTCGGTCGCCACCCTGGGAGAGGAGCGCATGGGCTCCGCCGCCCTGGTGGATTCCCAGGGACTCCTCCTGACGGTGAACTACGTGGTCATGGGGGGCCGGGAGATCGTGGCCACGCTCTCCGACGGACGGCGCTTTCCGGCGGAGATCGTGGCGCAGGACTTCGAAAGCGGGATCGCGGTGCTTCGCATCCCGGTCCGAGACCAGCCGGCGGCCATCCTGGGGGACTCGCGCCGCCTCGCCCTGGGGCACGAGGTGTTCGTCCTGGCCAGCGCCGGCCCGACGGTCCGGCGCGTGGGCAGCGGGGTCGTCACGGACCTCGGGCCCTTCGACGCCTACTGGGAATACATGCTGGATTCGGCCATCCAGTCGTCCGCCTTCAATCCCGGCTTCGGCGGCGGCCCCCTCTTCGACATCCGCGCGCGGATGGTCGGTGTCACCTCGCTCAACCTGGGCCAGGTGGGTCGCTTCAGCCTGGCGATCCCGATCCACCTCTTCATCGAGCATCGCAACGATCTGCTCCGATTCGGCCGGGTGCGCGACCGTGTTCGCCGGGCCTGGATCGGATTCTATCCCCAGCCGACGGAGTCGGGGATCGTGGTGGCAGGGGTGGTGCCGGAGGCACCGGCTTCCCGGTCCGGGATCCGAGAGGGGGATATGATCCTGGCGGTCAACCTCCGCGAGGTCACCACGCGGCAGGAATTGTACCAGGAGATGTGGAGGCACGCGGCGGGCGAACCGCTGCGCTTCAACATCCTGCGAGACGGCCGGCGCACTACCATCGAGGTGGTGGGGCAAGACCGGGCCGAGTTTTACCGTTAGGTCCGGCGGCGACACGGATCAGGAACGGGGGGGGCCACATGCCATCCGAGATCCCAGCCGACAAGCTGCGAGGTATTCTGGAGATCGTCCGGCATGCCAACGCCGAGATGGACCTGGGGTCCCTGATCGCCCTGATCACCCAACAGGCCTGTTCCCTGCTGGAGGCGGACCGGGGGTCCCTGTACCTCCTCGAGAAGGAGACGGGGGAGCTCTACTCCTCCATGGCCCTGGGCCTGTCAGGCAAGACGATCCGGTTGAAGCTGCATCAGGGGGTTGCCGGCCTGGTGGCGGCCGCGGGCCAGTCCATCATCGTGGACGACGCCTACAGCGACGCCCGCTTCTACCGGGCCGTGGACGAGACGACCGGGTACCGGACCCGTCAGATCCTGTGCGTCCCCATCAAGAACCGGCGCGGCGACGTCCTGGGCGCGCTGGAACTGCTGAACAAGCGGGCCGGCACCTTCACGCCGCAGGACGAAGAACTGCTGAGCCTCCTGGCCTCCCAGATGGGCGTCGCGTTAGCCAACGCCCAGCTCTACGACGGGCTCCGCACCAATCTGGATCGGCTCTCCCGGCTGATGAAGGTCGGGGCCGCCATCAGTTCCGAGCTGGACCTGGATGCCCTCCTCCGGATTATCTCGCAGACGACCTCTCACCTGCTCCAGGCAGAGCGGAGCACCGTCTTCCTGGTGGACCGGGCCCGGGGCGAGCTCTGGTCGCGGGTGGCCGAGGGGCTGGACCGCCAGGAGATCCGCATCCCGCTCGGGGCCGGGATCGCCGGCACGGTGGCCGCCACGGGGGCGCTGGTCCGGATCACCGATGCCTACACCGACCCGCGCTTCAATCCCGAGGTGGACAAGCGCACCGGCTACCAGACCCGGAACATCCTGTGCTCCCCCATGCGGAACGCGCGGGGGCAGGTGATCGGGGTCTTCCAGGTCCTGAACAAGCGGGGCGGGGATTTCAGCGCGCTGGATGAGCAACTCCTGGCGAGCCTGTCCTCCCAGGCGGCCGTGGCCGTGGAGAACGCCCAGCTCCACGACGAGGTGCAGCGGGCATACGTCCAGCTCCAGGCCCTGGACAAGATGAAGACGGACTTCCTCAACACCATCTCCCACGAGCTGCGGACGCCCCTGGCGCCCATCCTCGGCTATACCGAGATCCTCTTGTCCGGCGGCATGGGGGCCCTGCCGAGCAGCTGCCTCCGCGGCATCCAGGCCATCGAGGAGAGCGCCAAGCGGCTGCTGGCCCTCATCGAAAACCTGCTCGTCTTCGTCCGCCTGGACCAGGGAGAGATGGCGCTCCAGCGGGAGCCCGTGGATGTCTCCTCGCTAGTCGGCCGGGTCACGGAGGCGTTCCAGCCCAAGGTCGAGGAGTGGAAGCTGACGCTCGTCCGCGAGGTGCCGGATGGGCTGCCTCCGGTGATGGCGGACCCCCAGGAATTGACGGTGGCCCTCAGCCACCTGGTGGACAACGCGACCAAGTTCACGCCGGCCGGCGGCCAGGTGACGGTAACGGCGAGGGCCGTGGCGGGCGACGGCGGGAAGGCAGCCGTGGAGATCGCGGTCCAGGACACCGGCATCGGCATCGCGACGGAAAACCAGGGCAGGATCTTCGAGCGGTTCTACCAGGTGGATGGATCCCTCACGCGGCACTTCGGGGGCATGGGCATCGGTCTGGCCGTGGCAAAGCAGATCATCGAGGCCCACGGCAGCCGCGTGATGGTGGAGAGCGAGCCTGGTCTCGGCTCCACCTTTCGATTCACGCTGCCGGCGGCCGCTTGAAGCAGCGTTCGGCTGTTCGGCGGTTCGGGAGTTCGGTGGTACGGGAATCCGCCTGAGGCGGAAACCACCGAACGCCCGAACCCCCGAACGTTCTTCGTCAGCGGCAACATCTAGCGAGTTTCTGATCTGAGACAAAGGGGATACCTCCCACATGAACCCTGATCATCTCTTGGTCCGTGCCGATGTCGCGCGGCCGTTCTGCCAGCAGGTTTTCGAGGCGGCCGGCCTCTCCAGGGACGACGCGTTTCTGGTCGCCGACGCCCTGATCGATGCCGACCTGCGCGGCGTATCCACGCACGGTCTGGTGCGGTTCCCGATCTACGTCACCCGGCTGCGCAAGGGGCTGGTGAACGCGAAGCCCCAGATGCAGGTGGTGCGGACCAAGGGTGCGACCGTGGTCCTTGACGGCGACCACGGCTTCGGCCAGGTGGTGGGGGCGGAGGGGATGCGGCGGGCGGTGGGACTGGCCCGGGAGCACGGCGTGGGGATGTGCGCCATCCGGAACGGCACGCATCTGGGCGCCCTGGCCTACATCGCGGCGATGGCGCTGCCCCACCAGATGATCGGGATCACGCTGACCATCACCAACCCGGTCATCGCGCCCTGGGGCGGGGTGGTCCCCAAGCTGGGGAACAATCCGCTGGCGGTGGCAGTCCCGGCCGGGAATCGTCCCCCGGTCATCCTGGACATGGCGTGCAGCCAGGTGGCGCGCGGGAACCTCATCCTGGCTTCGAAGCTGGGGAAGACGATCCCGTCCACCTGGGCTCTCGACGAGCGAGGACAGCCGACCCAGGATCCCGACGCGGGCCTCCGGGGGTCCCTCATGCCGATGGGCGGGCACAAGGGCGCGGGCCTGGCCCTCGTGGTGGCGATCCTCGGCGGCCTTCTCGCCGGGGCTCCCTTCGGTGCGGGGTGCGGGGACATCTTCGACATGACGCGGCCGCAGCGATTCGGCCACCTGGTGATGGCCCTGGACATCGCCGCCTGCTGTCCGCTACCGGAGTTCCTCCAGGCCATGGACGGGATGATCCGCGACCTGAAGAGTTCCTCCCGCGGCGAGGGCGTAGAGGAGATCTGGATGCCCGGCGAGCTGGAAATGCGGCGCCGGGAGGAGCGCCGGCGCGACGGGTTCCCGGTGAGCCGGGTCGTCCTGGACGAGGTCCGCGCCGTGGGGGCGGAGTTCGGTGTCTCCTGGCCGGCGTGAGCGGCTGTCTACCCTGATGGCCATGGCTCTCGCGCAACCACTGGTCGCCGATACGCGATTTTCATAATCGCCCCTCACCCGGGGACCCGTTGCTCTTCCCAATGCAACGGGTGATGGGAGAGGGTACGGGTGAGGGGGCATGACTGAGGTCGGCTGTTGACAGGTGGGGAGTATGGGCCTGATGAACATCTTCCCCGGAGAAAAGGCGTTAGTGGGGATGATCCACCTCCTCCCGCTCCCCGGGAGCCCGCGGTACGCGGGGAGCCTTGAGGCCGTCATCGAGCGGGCGGTCGCGGATGCAAAGGCGCTCGCGGACGGGGGGATGGATGGATGTCTGGTGGAGAACAGCGGCGACCTCCCCTTTGCCACCGGCCCGGTCGGGCCCGAGACCGTGGCTGCCATGACCGCCGCCATCGCCGAGATCCGCCGGGCCGTGAAAATTCCCTGCGGCGTGAACGTCCTGAAAAACGATCCCAAGGCGGCGCTGGCTATCGCACACACCACGGGGGCGTCATTTGTCCGCATCACGGTCCACGCGGGCGTGGTGGTCACGGGGCAGGGGATCATCCAGGGCGATGCCTCGGGCACATTGCGCTATCGCCGGGCCATCGGTGCGAAGGGGGTGGCGCTCTGGGTGGATTTCCTGACCAAGCACGGGGCGCCGCTCACCCCCGTGGATCCAGTGCAGGAGGCCAAGGATCTCGTCCACCGTGAGCTGGCCGACGCCCTGGTCGTCTCGGGAAAGGGAACCGGCGAGGCGGCCGATCTGGAGTTGCTCAAGACCGTTCGGAAGGCGATCCCGGACACGCCCCTCTTCGTCGGCAGCGGCGCCACGCCCGAGACGATCCGGACCCTCTTCGAGATCGCCGACGGCGCCAT
>METI01000119.1:0-3897 GCA_001771285.1 candidate division NC10 bacterium RIFCSPLOWO2_12_FULL_66_18 | reverse complement strand
GGACCCTCTTCGAGATCGCCGACGGCGCCATCATCGGCACCGCCATCAAGCGCGACGGGAAGCTTGCCAACCCGATTGACCCCGCCCGCGTCGAGCACCTGGTCCGCGCCGCCCGCTAGCCCGGTCTTCCCTCCCTGAGGGCACCTGTCCTCTTGCCGGCGACCTCGCGCCGGAGACGAGCGCGTCAGTTTCCTTCCCTGAGCGAAACGGCCGGGTCCCCTCAGTGCGTCCAGATGATTGCGGCCGTGCCGTTTCTCCGGGGAGATGAGGACTCATCCGACCTGGCCAACTTGGAGCATGGCGGTTCCACCCGTACCGAAGGGGACGTTGCATTATAGGTATTATTATTCTCTCGACGCCACCGGCCCATCGTCTTGGTCCAAGCGCGGGCCTCGCGGCGTGGCTAGTGGATGGCCGAATTTGACTTGTAATGCAACGTCCCCTAAACGTTCAGCATCATTCCATTGGCTGGTGACTATCAGCCGTCTGTGTGGATTATGTTGCCGCATTTATCATCTCCTGGTAATGAGGGACCAGGCCGTTATTAATGTTATCGCCTGGCACCTTCCAGCAAACAACCCATGTGACGGCCAGGCGTGGGTCCCGCCTGGGCGACCCGGGGCCCACCCCTCGGTGAGGGAATCGTTGTCGCGAAAGGAAGAACCAGGGGCTTGCGAACGCCCCGAGAATGCGCAACCGGAGGGGGAGATGATCCGAGGGCCAAACTAAGATCTATCGGGTGCGGTGGTGGGCGAGCCGCCCTTTCAACTGGGAACGCTCGTAGGGGAGGCTATCGAAAGGGGTTCCTGTCTGTCAAGAAGAAAGCCCCCAACGAGACGGGGGCTGGAGGAGCGGCCACATCTATGCCGATAGGACGGGTACGTCCGGGCGGACATCGTTTTTTGGACGCCTCAATGGGACGAGCGTCAGCAGGACACCGGCCAATGAGAGGGCGGCCATCCCGAGGCACGACCAGAAAAATCCCCAGCGGAGAGTTGATGCCTCGCCGGCCCCGCCCGTCACAGACACGGCGACGACCGCCATGATCGCCGTGGGGATGGTGATCCCGAAGGCGTGACCGAAGTGGCGGGTGGTCTCCAGCATTCCCGATGCGACCCCCCGGTACTCGTCCGGCAGGCTCCCCATGATGACGGTGTTGTTCACGGTCAACAAGACCCCGCTCCCCAGCCCGGCCAGGAGTCCGAAGGCCATTATTCCGCCATAGCTGCCGCTCACCCCGCTCATCGCCCAGGCGACAAAACTTGCCACCAGGATCGCCACAGCGCCGGGGCGAATCCACCCGGAGCGCGTGCGGTCGTACAGCCACCCGCTGAGGTAGGCGGTCGCGACCATGCTGGTCTGGACCACCACCAAGAGCACCCCGCCTGCCGTATTGGAGTAGCCCAGGCCCTGGACGATGAGCACGGGACCGAGGAACATCACGGACATCATCGTCAGATGAAGCACCGTGTTCACCCCGATGGCCGAGGCGAAGGTTCGGCTCCTGAGATGCGTCCAGTCCATCAGCGGCACCCGGACCTGTCGTTCGACGATGACGAAGGCGACTGCTGCCGCCAGGGCCATGACGGGGAGCCCAACATGGAAGAGCGGCATGACCGTCTCGGTCGTCGTGCCATGGGGATGGTTCAGGGCAATCGCGAGGAGGGTGGTCGCGGCCACGAGCAATCCGGCGCCCGCCCAGTCGACGCGCACGCGCGGCCGGTCCGCGGGGAGGACGGGGAGGCGCTGGGCGCGGGCAGCGGCCCAAATCGCCAAAGGTATCGGTCCCAGGAACAGGAGGGGCCACGCCCCCAGGGCGATCGCAACCGTTCCGAAGCCGGCACCCAGGACCGCGGCCAGCGACGACGCTGTCGCGACGGTGGCGATGGCCCGCCCCTGCAGCCTCTCGGGAATCGCCCGCGACAGGATGGCAAGGTTGTTTCCGGAGACCATTGCGGCACCGACACCCTGGAGCGCTCTGGAGGCCAGGAGCACCGGAAACCCCTCGAGGGTCACTGCCAGCCCGGCGCCGACCGCATAGATGGCGGCACCCCAGGCGAACACCGCGCCGTGGCCGACGAGATCTCCCAGCCGGCCCCACACGAGGAGCGTGCCGGCCAGCGCCAGGATAAACACGGTCAGGATCCAGGCGCCATCGGTGGCACTGACCCCGAGCGCCGTCGCGAGACCCGGGATCACCGCAACCACGGGCGCGAGGCCGAGTTGCACCAGGATCTCGCCGATGCTGATCGTCACCAAGACGTCGCGTCCACCGGCCGTATCGGCGATCGAAGCATCGGTGCCGGCGGTGACGGCGTGGAGACGATTCAGCGTAAACAGCTTCATCGGTTCGACGCGCAGCCTGAATCGGAGGTTGACGATGAAGAGCGCCCCGAGAGGAGTAACCACCAACGGGGCCCTCCCGTGCCGGAGGCCGGGTTCCCATGGATCCCTTGCGACCGGGGACAATAGCGGGGAGGCTATCGAAAGGAGGGGTGTGAGTCAATAAGAAACCCCCCCCTTTGGTCGGAAACGAGCCGCGGACCATAGCGCCATCGAACCCCCCGGCGATGGAGGGAAGCCGCCATCTGATGACGGTGGGGATGGTTGGAACCGAGCCGCTCCCCCAGGGGAAGAAGGAGGTATCAGGCTTGGCGAACCTGGTGTTTGGCGGTATGGGGGGTGGGTGGCTTGAGGGGGTGCTTGACTGGGGTAGGGAAGGTGGTACATTTGAAGAGCCGAGAGCCGAGAGCCGCCACGGAAGAGCCGAGAGCCGAGAGGGTGAGCGTAGCACGAAGAGTCCGCTGGTAGGGGTAGGATAGGTGAGCGGCTCCGGGACTCAAGAGCTACCAAATTGTATCGTGGGTATGTCACGGAGGGAGACACAGTGACCTAATTGTGGGAAGGACCCGGGCGAGGCGGATGCCTGGGGGAGGTGCGTCATGGCCATGGTGAAGCGGTTGCAAGAGATTCTGGATTCCAGCGGGGTCAAGTACGAGGTGACTCCCCACCGGGAGGCGTACACCAGCCAAGAGATTGCGGCGGCCTGCCACGTGTCCGGCAAGGCGATGGCCAAGGTGGTCATGGTCAAGCGGGGCACGGGGTTCGTGATGGCCGTCCTGCCGGCCGCATGCAAGGTGGGCGTGGATCGCCTCGAAAAGATCTTCGGCACCTCCGGCATCACCATCGCCCGCGAGCACGAGTTTGCCGGGCTGTTCCCCGACTGCGACACGGGGGCGATGCCGCCCTTCGGCAACCTGTACGGCCTCGAGGTGTACCTGGACGAGGAGTTGGCCAACCACCAGCGGATCGTCTTCCAGGCAGGCAACCACCAGGAGCTGGTGACCATGAGCTACGCCGACTTCAGCCGCCTGGTGCAGCCCAAGGTGGCCGAGTTCTGTTCCCACGCGTGAGCGGCCGCACGCTCAACTGTCTCAAGCCAACCCCAGAGAAGGCGGTGGCAGTCCTGCCGCATCCCACGAATTTCAGAACTCCTGACATGCGTAATTATAGGTGCAACATCGTGGGGCCGTCGCCCCCGGGGCTGCCGCTCAGGGGCGCCGGACATACGTCGCATGGATTATTACGCACTTCGCGTTGGTCGTTCAGCGGGTACTAGGACTTACGGGGACATGTCAGGAGCTCTGAATTTACACTGCCTTTTCTCGGTATGCCTGCCCAGAGACACCACGGCCTGGTGCCCGGCCGTGGCTTTCGTTCCCATCATACCGTCCAGCGCGGTCTCCCTTCGGCCTTGGCGTCCTTGTCCCGCCCATGGCGGGATTGGCGGTTGAGTAGAGGAGGTCTTTGCATGCGCGGAAAACCGGTGAGCGCCTCGGGCGTGATCCTGTCGCGGGTCATGCATCCCAACGATGCCAGCTACATGGGGACGGTGCA
>METI01000118.1 GCA_001771285.1 candidate division NC10 bacterium RIFCSPLOWO2_12_FULL_66_18 | reverse complement strand
CTGGCGGAGGCGGGGCTTCACAAGACCATCGCGAAGCTGAACGCCAGCTCGACCTACTCGGGGGAGACGAACACGTCGCTGGGGAGTGGGAGCTTCACGGTCACGGTGGCGACGGCGGCCGGCTGCACCGCGACCAGCGCGCGGGATATTGTGGCGACCGGTTCGGTGCCGGTGGCCGGGGGACAGGCCCAGGTGCAACTCCGAACCATCCTGGATCAGATTTCGTACCCGTTCCGTTGGGGGGCGTTTTCGACCGTCCCCAACCTGGTCGTCACGGACGACGATCGTAAGGAGAAGGAACTCTGGATCAAGGATAACGGAGAGAGCGACAGCTTCGACTCCGCCCTCGGGGCCTACAGCACGACGACCAACAAGGGAAGCGTGGGAAACATCGGGGCCAACGGCGACATCACGCTGGAGCAGAACACGGCGATCTCGGGCAGCGTCTCGGCAGGCGACGCCATCCATACGCAGTCGGGAGTCACCATCAGCGGCAGCCAGACGACGAGCGCCGCGGCCAAGTCATTCCCCTCCATCACGCCCAGCACGACCCCGACCAGTAGTCTGACTATCGGGAATAACACGACGGTGAACCTCACGGCGGGGACCTATTACTACACGAGCATCGATATCGGGAACAACTCCAACATCACGACCAGCGGGGGCCCCGTCACCATCTATGTGACCGGGGACGTGGAGATCGGGAACAGCGTGACCATCGGAGCGAATCCAGGGACGAACCTCCAGATCATCGCCAAGAGCAGCGGGGCCGATACCTCCTCCGTGGAGTTCGAGGCCGGAAACACCTTCACCTTCTACGGCAGCTTCTACGGCAAGAATACGGACGTGGACCTGGGCAACGATGCGAAGATCTACGGCTCCATGCTCGCCCGGACGATCAAGATGGGGAATAATGCGAAGATCCACTACGACCTGGCTTTGGAGAATCAGTCGGTTTGCACTTACGGGAAATATCTCGTGAAGCTCGGGACCTGGCGCGAGGTGATCCCAGGGAGTTGATCCCCGAAGATCTCCTGGGATCAACCGTTGGAGGATTGTTCACGGGAAGAAAAGGACGGTGTAGTTCCGCCACGCGCCGTGCCTTGCCGATCCTGGGAGGTTCACTTCCAGGGAGAAATGGATGCCCACTCTCACATGGTTCGGCCAGGCACTTCCGGGGGCTACGACGGGATTTGCAGGCCGGGCCGACCACCTCTCTGACCCCGCGAGGCGAGGGCCCGGGAGGCGGGGGTTCACGGCCCTGGAGATCATCCTCGTTGTCGTGGTGATCGCCGTCATTGCGTCGGTGGGAATTCCGGGCCTCCTGGGGGCGATCCAGAGGTACCGGACCCGGACCGGGGCCGATCAGATGGTGGGGGAGTTCCGGCGGGTCCAGTCCCTGGCCATGACCTCGGGGGCCAGGCATCGGCTTTTCTTACGAAATTGCTCGAGCGGTCCCACCCCGTGCAAGGAATACCGGATCGAGCGAGAGGCCAGTTCCACCTGGCCGGCCGCGGGCGACAGCCCTGGCAGCAACGTGAACGTCCTGAAGGAGTGGGTTGACCTCCAGCGGGAGTACGGGGGCGTGCGGGTGAAGTCCCTGAAGGATACCGGCGGGACGGACGTCAGTGACGTGATCTTTGATTCACGGGGCGCCTCCGTGAATACGGGAGCGTCCTACCCGCTCACCCTCACGGTGGCCAATGCCGTCGGTGACGAGCGGACGGTCCAGGTCCGGAGCGCCGGAGGGGTGAAGGTGCCGTGAGCACGCCGTCCCCTCGCCCGAGGACGTGCACGTTGGGCTTCACGCTGATCGAGGTGCTGGTCGGCCTGCTGATTCTGACTATCGGCCTCCTCGCCATCAGCGTCATGGTCCCCACCGCCTACACGAACTTCACCTCCAGCGGGAACGACACCCTCGCCCTGGCCTTCGCCCAGCAGCGGCTGGACCGGTTGCGGGCGCTGCCGTATACCGACTCCAACCTGAGCGCCGGCACTCACGCCGACACCGGTGCCAACGCCCCGTCGGACTCCAACTACACGCGGAGCTACCAAGTCGAGGCAGACACGCCGGTGGCCGGCGTCAAGCGCCTGACGGTCACCGTCACGGGGCCCCGCAGCAGGCAGGTGCAACTCAAGACGTTGATCACGCAATGAGTGTGGGCTTTACCCCTCATGTTACGCGGGCGCACAACCATGGGGAGCGAACCTCCCGGGCAGGCAACAGGTCGAGGCAGGGCGGGCTTCTCCCTGCTCGAGGCCCTGGTTTCGCTCTCCCTCTTCGCCTTCGTGCTGGTGACGATCCTCATGGTCTACGACTTCACCCAGCAGACCTATGTGCGTGGCGAGGCCAAGGCCGACCTGCAGCAGAACGTCCGGGTCGCCCTGGATCAGATTGTCCGCGATGTCCGCCTGGCCGGCTACGACCCCTCGAACGCCATCAACGCCCAAACCATCAAGCAACCCTTCCAGCCGGTCAGCGGCACGACCCTCAGCGCCTCGGAGCTGCGGCTGATCGCCGACGTGAACCAGGATGGGACCTCCGACTGCGTGGCCTACCGCCTGAACAGCGGGCAGATTCTGCGGCGGCAGGCGAACTGGACCAGCGGGGACTGCACCTGGACGGCCACCGAGAGCGCCGTGGCGGATAACATCACCGCCCTGACATTCACGTACTATCCGGCGACCGGAAACACGGCTACCACGGATCCAGCGCAGGCCCGGCGAGTCAAGGTTCGAATCACCGGCACGAATACCACCTACAACACGACCTTTACGGCGGAGACCGAGGCGGCCCTGCGGCAGTAGGCCGGGGGCCAGGGAGGAGACAGCCATGCGGTCGGCACGAAGGCGACGGATTCCCCGGGGGGCGATCCTGGTGGTGGGCCTCCTCCTCCTGACCCTGCTGGCGACCCTCGGGACGGGCCTGCTCAGCTCCTCGATGACCGAGAACGTGGTCGCCGTGAATGACATCAACGCCCAGCGGGCCTTCGCGGTGGCCGAAGCCGGCATCGCCCATGCGCGGCGGGTCATCGCCGCGAACATCCACACCACCAGCCTGACCTCCCGGCTCAGCGGGGCGACCAGCACTGCTCCGGAAGTGGCGCTGTCCGGGCTTTCCAACTATGCCGGCCTGGGGACGGGGAACGGGACCTATAGCGCGTGGATCTCCAACAACCTCACGGCCTACAGCAAGAGCCCGGGCTATGCGGCGGACGCGGCCGCCGCCGCCGACTCCGACAACAGGGTCTGGATCCGGTCGGTGGGAACCTACCGGAACGCGACCCGGACCGTCCGGGCCTTGGTGGATTTTTCCTCCGTCCTGAACCCGCCTGGGACGATCACGCTAATTGATGGCACGGGGGCGGATACCGCCACGGTGAACGGCAACGCGTTCCTCGTCACCGGCAACGACACCGCCGCCCCGACCGCCACCGGGGCGTGCGGAAGCGTCGAGGGATCCCTCTACGGGGTCTCAGTCAACAGTGCCAGTTCGCTGACCGCCCTCGGGAACGCGGTCGCCTCCAACCAGGAGGACAATATCACGGGCACTGGGGGGACGGCGGAACAGGGAAGTTACGCCAACAATGGAAGCATTTCCGCCAGCACGCTCCAGAGCGTGGCCAACGCCCTGACCCCGGGGGCCACCGCCATTCCCGGCGGGTCCAACAGCAGCGATTATGGCACGGCGGCTGCGCCGGGGATCTTCGTGGCCACCAGCGATATCAAGCTGCTCGGGAACGGGAAAGGGTATGGCGTTCTGATTGTCACGGCCGACTTCGAGATGGCAGGAAACTACAAATGGGAAGGAGTGATCCTCGTCGTCGGGGCCGGAACGGCATCCATCACGGGGGCCGACAGCAAGCTATACGGCTCGCTGTTCTTGGCCAATACCCAGGGAGGAGCGACCCACGTGACTCTCAGCGGCAATGGTGGGGCGTACTTCAGCAGCCAGGCGCTTTGCCGGGTGGAGAACCTGGTGCCGAGCTCCACCGTCATCGGATGGGAGCAGACGGGCTAGCCGCGGGGACGGAGGAATTCACCGGTCGACTCTCCGTGATTCACTCAAATGCCCGTATTCTGTTTGGCTCTGCGCGAGGCGGATTTCTGATTTCGATCAGCCGTTCGGACGCGCGAGGATGGTTCGTGAGCTCACCGAGTCCGAGCCTAGATGTTGGGCAGGTTTTCCAGTGGACAACTACCTATTGCGGTCCCCACTCGGAACCTGTGGAAAACCTATTTTTCGCTTGACAAATCAATATGTTGTCACTAATAGGCAGCGTATGCACCTGAGCCAGCGCACGTAACTGCTGCACAGCAAAGGATTCGATCATGTTCGGGTTGGGCAGGAAAAAAGATACGGTCGGCCTCGACATCGGAGCCAGCTCCGTCAAGGCGGTCCAGCTGGCCAGGACCCGCGGCGGGTACGAGCTGGTCCGCCTGGGCATTGCGCCCCTCCATCCCGAGACGATCGTGGATGGGGTCATCATGGACTCGGGGACGGTGATCTCCGCCATCCAGAAGATCTTCACCGAGAACCAGATCAAGAGCAAAGACGTGGTCGTGGCAGTGTCGGGGCACTCGGTCATCGTGAAGAAGATCAAGCTGGCCAAGATGAAGCCCGAGGAACTGGAGGAGGCCATCCCCTTCGAGGCGGAGCAGTACGTTCCCTACGCCGTCGAGGACGTGAACCTGGACTTTCAGGTCCTCGGGAGCACGGCCCCCGAGGCGAACGAGATGGACGTGCTGCTGGTCGCGGTGAAGAAGGACATCATCAACGATTACCTCTCCATCATCTCCACCGCCGGCCTGCAGGCCGTGGTCGTGGACGTGGACGCCTTCGCCCTCCAGAACGCGTTCGAGATCGCCTACGAGCCGGATCAGGAGCAGGTCGTGGGTCTGGTGAATCTCGGCGCCGCGGTGATGAACATCAACATCCTGCTCGGAGGGGTCTCGGAATTTACCCGGGACTCTGCCCTTGGCGGCAACCGGTACACGGAATCCATCCAGAAGATGCTGGGGCTCAGCTACGAGCAGGCGGAGACCCTGAAGCTGGGCGGGGAGGTGGACGGGCGAAGCTTTGAGGATGCCCGGCCGGCCATTGACATGGTGAATACGGAGCTGGCGGGGGAGATCCGACGCTCCTTCGACTTCTTCCGTTCCTCGTCGCACAGCGACACGATCCACCGGGTGATTCTGAGCGGAGGGTGCGCACGGCTGCCTGGCCTGGTGGAGTTCCTGTCGGAGAATTTGGAGATCCCGTGCGAGGTGGCCAATCCCCTCCGGAATATCAAGACCGACCCCAAGACCTTCGACCCCGAGTACCTGGCGGTCATCGCCCCGCAGCTCGCCGTGAGCGTGGGGCTGGCCCTGCGGCAGGCGGGAGACAAGTGACATGATCAAGATCAACCTGCTTCCGCGAGAGGAGCGAGTCCGCCGGGCGCCCGTCAACACTACGCTCATCCTGGCCGCGGCTGGCGCCGTGGTCCTGGTCCTGGCCATGGCCTATGGCTGGTACTGGCTGAACGGAGAGGTCGGGCGCCTCCAGGCCTCGCTCCAGCAGACCCAGGCGGACCTGAAGCGGTTCGAGGAGATGGCCAAGCAGGTGGACCGCTTCCGGCAGGACAAGGCGCGCCTGGAGGAGAAGATCAAGGTCATCCAGACGCTGGTGACGGCGCAAGGCGGGCCCGTCCGGATCCTGGACGAGGTCAGCAAGGCCCTCCCGAACGAGGTCTGGCTCACGGCGATGAACCGGACGGGCAAGCGGCTGGAGATCTCCGGCATCGCCTTCTCCAACTTCAACGTGGCCACCCTCATGACCAGCCTGGGTAAGGCGTCCGACCTGCTCTCCAGCGTGGACCTCGTGGTCTCGGAGAAGACCCAGGTCGAAGGGGTCCCGGTGGAGAAATTCACCATCACGATGGAGGTCAAAGAGGGAAAGGGCTAGGGGAGCGGCGCGCCATGGCACTGGACATCAAGAGCTACTTCGCCAACATCCCCAAGAAGCAACGCTTCATGCTGCTCGGCGTGCTCGGCGCGGGCGTCGTGGCTGCCTATGTGTACCTGCTCATGATGCCCATGTGGACGGAGAAGGGCAGGCTGGAGGGGGAGCTGCAGAAACTCCAGACGGACCTGGACCAGAAGCGGATCATCGCCGCCAACCGGCCCAAGCTGGAGGCAGAGATCAAGGTCTTGGAGAAGCAGCTGGAGGCCGTCCTGGTCAAGCTGCCGGAGGAGAAAGAGATTCCCAAGCTTCTCACCCAGGTCAACACGCTGGGGCAGCAGAGTGGCCTGGAGTTCTTGCTGTTCCGCCCGGCGCCACCCGTTCGCAAGGGGTTCTATGGCGAGGTGCCCATGGACATCCGGGTGGAGGGCCAGTACCACTCCCTGGGGACCTTCCTGGATCGCGTGAGCAAGCTCGAGCGGATCGTGAACGTGTCCGACATCAAGATCAGCCCGTTGCAGCCTCAGCAGCAGCAGCGGACCGGTCGGAGCGTCGTTGCCGACCTCAAGGCCACGACCTACACGTTCCTAGAAAAGGGAGAGAAGGGAGGATCCGCCAGTGCGCCCGCAAAGTAGCCGGGGACCGGGCATCCACCTGGCCGCAGGACTCCGGTGGCCTTCGGGGCGGGTCGCGGCCCACCTCCGGTGGGCGACCCACCTGTGGTGGGTGCCCGCCCTTGCCCTCGGCCTGGTCGTAGTCCTCGCGGTGAGTGGATGCTCGGGCGGAGGGGCCCCAAGTGCCCCACCGCCGGCCCGACCCGCCCAGGCGGCCGCCGCCAAGTCGGCCGCGCCGGCCGCTCCAGCCGTGCCGCCTCCGCCCTACGTCTACGAGGCCAGGGGTCGCCGGGATCCCTTCCGCCCACTGATCGCCCCCCGGGTGGCGGAGTCCAAGGCCCAGCCCAAGACGGGCCTGGCGGCGCTGGAGGTCAACGAGCTGAAGCTCGCGGGCATCGTCTGGGAGCAGCGGGGATTCTTCGCTCTGGTGGAGGCGCCCAACGGCGCGGGCTATGTCCTGCGCGTTAATGACCGAGTCGGCGAGGGCGCCCGGGTCACCACGATCACCCCGGAAGGCGTGACATTCGAGATGAAGGCGACCACCCCTCTGCCGCAGACCCCACCTCGTCTGGTGGAGCTTCGGCTTCGGAAGGAGGAATAGCCCATGCAACTGCGGGGATCCTCTCGTCTCCTCTGGAGTGGCCCGCTCCTTGGGATTGCAGTATTTGTCCTGGGGGGCTGCGCTACCGAGATGGCGGAGGTTGAATCGCCCCCGGCAGCTCCGCTGACCGCCGCACCCACGGGTCCCTGGGCGCCCCAGCCATCGCCTGCCGCCGCGCCCGAGCCACCCCGCGCCGAGGCAGCGCCGCCTCCTCCGGCTGCCGAGGCCGCCCCGGCAACTCCGGCGCCCGCACCCCCAGAACCCGCCCCGCTCCGACCCCTCGAGGTCACCGGGGTCGAGGTGCAGGAGGCCGGTCCGGGGGGCCTGGTGGTGGTCGTGGCCGCGGATGGTCCGATGAGCACCTATGAGTCGTTCACCCTGCCGGACCCGCCACGGCTGATCCTGGACATCCCGGACGCGACGCACGCGATCCCCCAGCCGATTTCCGCCCGGCCGCCGCTGGTGACCGCCGTCCGGTCCTCGCAGTACCGTGAGCGGCCGGTGAAGATCGTCCGGCTGGTGCTGGACCTCCGTTCCATGTTGCCCTTCCAGGTGGCCACGGCGGAGAATCAGCTTCGGGTGCAACTGGGAACCTCGGCCGGCCCACCGGCCCCGGCGGCTCCGGTCGCGGCGCCCGCCCCCGCCACCGCTCCGCCCCCGGCGGCTGCCCCTGCGCCGGTGGGAAAGGTGACGCGGGTTGATCTCCAGAGCGTTCGGGGGCGCCAGCGGATCGTAATCGGGACCAGCGGCAGGGTCACCTACAACGTGAGCGAAATCTCCGATCCACCCAGCCTCGTGGTGGACGTTTCGGGGGCGCAGATCGATCCCGCGGGCGCCCGGACCCTGGATCTCCGCCAGGTGGCCTCGCCGCTGAGCCGGCTGCAAGCGACCCAGCACCAGGCGGCGCCCGATCCGGTGGTCCGGGTGGTGGCCGACCTCCGGAATCCCACGCGCTACGAGGTCCAGCAGACCCCCTCGGCCATCCTGGTCGAGCTGCTGCCTTCCGCGCCGGCCCCAACCGCCCAGGCTGCGGCGCCCCCGCCGCCGGCCGCCCCCGTGGTCCCAGCGGCGCCCGTGCCTGCAGCCGCTCCGGCCCCGAGACCCCCGGTCGCGCCCACCCGGACGGTCGCGGCGGCTCCGACGGTGCCTCCGGCCCCGACCGGCCGGCTCTCCATGGACTTCAAGGACGCGGACATCAATAACCTGCTCCGGATCATTGCCGAGGTCAGCGACAAGAACGTCGTGGCCGGCGGGGATGTGACGGGCAAGGTGACCGTCCGCCTGGTGAACGTGGAGTGGCGGCAGGCCCTGGACGTCATCCTGAAGATCAACGGCATGGGATGGGAGGAAGACGGGAACATCATCCGGGTGGCGCCCCTGGCCAAGCTGGCGGCGGAGCAGAAGGCGCGAGAGGATGCGCGGGTGGCCGCAGCGAACGCGCGCAAGACCGAGCAGCAGGTGCAGGTCCAGATCGAGCCCCTGGTGACGAACGTGATATCCGTGAACTACGCCACGGCTGGGGACGTGGTGAAGAACCTGGACCGCCTCAAGACTCCCGGCCGGCCCGACGCCAGCATCGCGGTGGACGAGCGGACGAACAAGCTGATCATCAAAGAGACCAAGGACACCTTCGAAAAGATGGAGACCCTCCTGCGGCGCTTGGATATTCCCACCCCCCAGGTGATGATCGAGGCGCGCATCGTGGAGGCGACCCGGTCGTTCTCCCAGAGCCTGGGCGTGGAATACGCCTTCACGACGAATGCGCTGATTACGAGAGGGACCGCCGGGCATAACCTGACGCCCATCAGCGTCTTCACCTCCCAAGCGGCGACGGGTATCTTCCCTACAGCGGCCAGCAACCCCCCCATCGCGCTCTCGTTCCCGGCCTCGGGAACCGGCGTGTCGGGCATCGGGCTGAACTTCGGCACCCTGGCGAACAATTTCCTGTTGGGCGCGCGGCTCTCGGCGGCCGAGAGCGAGAACAAGATCAGGACCCTCTCGGCGCCCAAGATCGCGACGCTGGACAACAAGGAGGCGGAAATCCGCCAGGGCACCCAGGTGCCGTACACCACGGTGGACAGCTCGGGCCGGACCGTGGTGGCATTCCAGGACGCCTTCATCCGGTTGAAGGTGACGCCCCACATCACCAATGACCGGCGGGTCTCCATGAAGGTCGAGGCGGAGCGGAGTTTCGCCGGCGACCGCATCGACTTCTCCGGCGGCTTCGCCTTCAAGCTGGAGCAGCGCAAGGCCTCCACCAATATCCTGGTCTCCAATGGAGCCACCGTCGTCATCGGCGGCCTGATGCAGACCACGGACAGCGTGGCCGAGACCGGTCTGCCGTGGCTGAAGAATGTCCCGGTCCTCGGGTTGCTCTTCAAGAGCCACTCGATCGGGCCGAACGACAAGATCGAGCTCCTGATCTTCCTCACGCCGACGATCCTGGAGGAGCCGCGCTTGGGCTGAACTCCGCCCCTTCGCACGAAGGAACACCCCAACGCACCCCCGCACGGGGGTGCGTTTTTTCTTTGGTGGGGCAGGGTGGAAGGGTATGATGTGGACAGGAGTAGGAACAGGAGCAGAGCATGCTGCGCTACATGACTGCCGGGGAATCCCATGGGCCAGCCCTGGTGGCCATCCTGGAGGGGATGCCCTCCAACCTTCCGGTGACTGCGGCCGATATCAATACCGAGTTGCGCCGCCGCATGGGGGGCTACGGTCGGGGTGGCCGGATGAAGATCGAGCAGGACGAGGTCCAGATCCTCGGGGGGATCCGTCACGGCAAGACTCTGGGAAGCCCGATCGCGCTGGTGATCCAGAACCGCGACTGGGAGAACTGGAAAACAGTCATGGCGCCCGAGGCGGAGGCCGCCCAGGGCGAACCGGACCGGCCGCCCATGACGCGGCCCAGGCCGGGGCACGCGGACCTGATCGGCGGCCTCAAATACGACCATCTGGATCTGCGGAACGTCCTGGAGCGCGCCTCGGCGCGGGAGACGGCCGCGCGGGTAGCCGTCGGCGCGGTGGGCAAGTGCCTCCTGCGGCAGTTCGGCATTCAGGTGGTGAGCCACGTCGTGGAGATGGGGGGGATCCGGGCCAAAACCGAGGGGCTGAGCGCGGCCGAGATCGTTTCGCTGGCGGAGACCTCGCCCGTCCGCTGCGCCGACCCCGATGCCACCCAGGCCATCCTGGCCAAGGTGGATGAGGCGCGCTCCCGGGGCACCTCGCTGGGCGGCGTCTTCGAGGTCCTGGTGGTGGATCCGCCGGTGGGTCTGGGGAGCTATGTCCACTGGGATCACCGGCTGGACGGCCGGCTGGCGCAGGCCCTCATGAGCATCCAGGCCATCAAAGGGGTGGAGATCGGCCTCGGGTTCGAGACGGCGCGTCGCTTCGGCTTCGAGGTCCAGGACGAGATCTTCTACCAGCCTCCTGGCCAGGAGGCGACGGAAGGCGAGGGATTTCACCGGCGGACGAATTTCGGGGGTGGACTGGAGGGCGGGATGACCACCGGTCAACCCATTGTCCTGCGGGCGGCCATGAAGCCGCTCTCCACCCAGTACAAGCCGCTGGCGTCGGTGGACATCCTGACCAAGGAGGCGAGCAAGGCCGGGGTGGAGCGGTCGGACATCACGGCGGTCCCGGCCGCCGGGGTGGTGGGGGAGGCGGTGGTGGCCTTTGTGATCGCCCAGGCCCTGTGCGAGAAATTCGGCGCCGACAGCCTGGCGGAAATGCAGCGGAATCATGCCGGCTACGTGGCGTACCTCAAGACGCGCTGAGGCGCCGAACGGAATACCCGAAGATCATCGGCAGCCTGCCCTGACCCGCGGTCTCATCGCTCCCGGTTGGAACGTCCCGGTGTGCCTCCCTCGCGCGCGTTCCTCCGCTAGAAGGGCCGCTCGAAAGGTTGCCGGTGGTAGGCCTCCACCAAGCCACGGAGGATCGTGACCACGGCGGCACTGACCATGGCCGGGATGCCGTCCACGTGGTTGATCGGCTGCCCGGTCCCGCCGTCCATCACCTGCATCTTGGCGGTTAGATCCAGGTACTCCAGCTCCCGCTTCGGATCGTGGCAGAGGCCGAGGTCCCCCGTATGGAGGGCCAGCAGGGCGGCCAGGGCGTAGCCCCCCCAGTTGGAGACCGCGGCCGGGTACAGGTGGGTGGTGGTGATCATGCAGGCGATGGTCGGCCCGCAGGGGACGTGTTTGACGATGTAGTCGTGGATCTTGCCCCAGCCGATTTCGTTGCCGCCGTCTCCGACGCCGATGGTCACCTTGCCGTCCGCGGTCAGCTTGGCGATCACATTGTCGATGTTGGCCCGGGTGCGGTCCCGGTTGTGGGCGTTGATCGAATACATGTGGCCGTCAGCCGTCGCCCCCTGCTTCTCGATGGTGACTCCCAGGTCCACCTCATCGGCATAGGGGAGGTTGGCAGCCCGATCGGTCTTGTGCAGCTCCTTCAGTCCCGCCGCCAGCTTCTCCTGGCGGATCAACTCCTCCAGAATCGGGAAGAGCTCCCGCTCGGCATAGAAGGTCACGCGGCACCCGATCCGTTCCAGCGCCCTCCCCGCCACGATGGAGCCCAGGGGGCCATCGTTCTCGCCGTTGGGCATGTAGCCGGGGACGGGGGCCCCGGTGAAGATCCCCACGCGCTTCCCCCGGTGGGCCATCAGGGCCTGACCCACGGCAGGCCCCAGCGGCGGCCCGCCGGCGCGGGCCGCCGCGTACATCCCGCCGATCACCCCCCGCGTCAAGCCGCGGGGGCGCACCTCCGTCGTGATCAGCCGCTCGATGTTCTCACACACGATCTCCATGCGTGGCTCTCCTGTCGTGAGGGGATCTCACTGTTTGCCCAGCCAGATCTCCTGGAAGTACTTCCGCTCGTTCGGGAGCAGCGTGAAGTTCTTGACGATCTTGTGGTACACCACCGCCATGTTGACGTGGGCGATGTAGATGTACGGGACGTCCTCGTAGATGGAATCCAGGACTTTCTGGTACAGGGGGACCCGCTTGGCGGGATCGCTCAGGCCCCGGGCCGTGTCCAGCAGCCGGTCCACCTCCGGGTTCTCGTACCCGTTGTTGCCGATGGTCTTGGTGTGGTGGAACCAGTACATCGTGGAATCCGGGTCCGGGCTGACGATATTCAGGTCCCGGGTGGCCATGTCGAAGTTTTTTTCGCGCCAGTAGCGGGAGGAGAAGGTGCCGGAGTCCAGGCTCTGGAGCTGCACCGTCACGCCGATCTTTTGCAGCTGGGCCGCCACGATCACCTGCAGCCGCCTGAGCTGCTCCTTCGGGCTGGTGATGTAGGTGGTGGTGAAGCCGCTGGGGTAGCCCGCCTCCACCAGGAGCTGCTTGGCCTTGGCCACGTCGGCGGTATCCGGGAAGTGGCGCCGGGTCGGATTGTCGGCCAGCATCCCCGGCGGCATCGGGTCGTCGGTGATGGTGGCATGGCCATAGTAAACGTTGTCCACGATCTCCTTGCGGTCGATGGCCCAGGCGATGGCCTGGCGGACCTTTTTGTTGTCGAAAGGCTTTCGCTTGAGGTTGAAGGCGATGAAGTCCCAGTTGTGGCCGGGTCGGCTGGCCACCATGAAGCGGGGGTCGTTCTGAAGTTCTTTCAGGTCCTTGAAGTCGGGGTGGGTGAACATGTCGATCTCGCCGTTCTTCAGCATGTTCAGCCGGACGAAGGCATCGGGCACGATGCGATAATGGATCCGATCCAGGTACGGTTTTCCCTTGTCCCAGTACTTGTCGAACCGCTTCAGGATGATCTGGGCCGCCGGTGACCATTCCACGAACTCGAACGGCCCGGTGCCGATGGGATCCCGGTTGAAGGCCTTGAAGCCGCGTTCCTCGAAGGCCTTCTTGGACACGACCATCCCGGAGCCGTAGAACAGGGAGGTGACCAGGAAGGGGGCAAAGGGGGCCGTCAGCGTATACTTCACCGTGTACCGGTCCACCACCTCGGCCTTGTCCACGAAGGTCACGTAGGTGTAGGCGTTGGTCTTGTTCTTCACGATGTAGTTCATGGTGAAGGCGGCGTCCTCCGCCGTCATCTCGCCGTAGCCCTTGTGGAATTGGACCCCCTTCCGCAGCGTGATGAGCCAGGTCTTGTCGTCCACCTGCTTCCACTTCGTGGCCAGGCCGGGGTGGAGGCTGGAATCCTTGTAGTCCACCACGACCAGCGAGTCGAATATGCCGGTGATGATGTTCTGCTGCACCGGATCGCCGGCCGACTCCATGCAGTTCACCGTGTTCGGGTCGCTGTACAGCCCGATCCGGAGCGTGGCACCCCGGACCGGCTGCTCGCCGGCCCAGCCGACGCTGGCCAGGAGCCCTAGCCCGGCCAGGACAGCCGCGAGGAGTCCTGCCGCCTGTCCGATCCGCTCCATGCGTGTCCATCGCTGAACCATGGATCCCCTCCCCGATCCCTCAGGATCGTCCGTGAGTTCCCCCAGCCTCTGGATCACCGCCCGCGCAGCTTGGGGTCGATCGCATCCCGCACGCCATCCCCCAGCACGTTCAAGGACAGGACTGCCAGCATGATGGTCACCCCCGGGAAGATCGGCAGCCAGGGGGCCTGCTGGATGAATTTCCACGATTCGCTCAGCATGGAACCCCAGGTGGGGGTCGGCGGCTGCGCGCCCAACCCCAGGAAGCTCAGACCGGATTCGGCGGTCAGGGCCTGCCCGAAGGTCACCGTGGTCAGGACCAGCAGGGGGGCGACGGCGTTGGGGACGAGGTGCCGGACCAGGATGCGCCCGTCGCCCGCGCCCAGGGCCCGAACCGCCTGGACGAAATCCTGGTCCCGCAGGGAAAGCACCGTGGCCCGGCTCAGTCGGGCGAAGCGCGGCGCGTAGACCACGGTGAGGGCGAAGACCACATTCTGGACGTTCGGCCCCAGGATTCCGACCAGGGCGACGGCGATGATCAGCGGCGGAAGCGAGAGCAGTCCGTCGGCCACGTTCATCAGGACCTCGTCCGTCAGCCCACCGATGTACCCCGCCACGCAGCCCAAGGGCACCCCGATGACCACGGCCGAGAGCACAGACGCCAGGGAGATCCCCAGGGAGATGCGGGCGCCGTACACCAGCCGGCTCAGGACATCGCGCCCGAAGGAATCGGCCCCCAGCAGGAACGTGCGGCTCGGGGGGGAGAGTTGGGCGCGAAAGTCCATCACCAGGGGGTTTCTGGGACTCAGGAGCGGCGCCAGCAGAGCCACCGCGCACAGGCCGATCATGACGGCGAACGCGGCCGTGACGGTCGGACTCGCGAAGAGGCGCCGCACGCCTACTCCTTGGCCTTCACCAGCCGGATGCGCGGGTCGATCAGGGCAAACAGCCCGTCCGCAAGCATATTGACACACACGAAGCTGACGCTCATCAAGAGGACGATCCCCTGGATGACCGGGTAGTCTCGCTGCTCCACGCCCTGGAGCAGGAGGCGCCCCACGCCCGGGAGGGCGAAGATCTCCTCGATGATGATCGTCCCACCCAGCAGGTAGGCGAAGTTGATGGCGATGGAGGTGAGGACCGGGATGAAGGCGTTCCGCAGCGCGTGGTGGACCAGGACCGTCAGTGGGCCCAGCCCCTTGGCGTGCGCCGTGCGGATGTAGTCGGCCGACAGGACGTCCACCAGGCTGGAACGGGTCATGCGGGCCACCAGGGCCGCGTAGGCCGCACCCAGCGCCAGGGTGGGCATCAGCAACGTGCGCAGGCTTTCCCCCGGCGCGCGCAGAAAGTCCACCGGAGGGCCAGAGATCGGCAGCCAGCGCAGCAGGACGCTGAAGAGAATCATCAAGAGGATGCCGACGAAGAAGTTCGGGAGAGAGATTCCCAGGACCGCGACCACGGTGGCGGCCTGGTCCCAGAGCCGACCACGGTTGGCGGCGGCCACGATCCCCAGAACCACCCCGATCAGAATGGACACCACGGTGGCGAGGACGGCCAGGACGACCGTGGTCGGAAGGCGACCGACAACCAGCCTCACCACCGGCTGTCCGGTGCGGATGGAGATCCCCAGGTCGCCCCGGAGGGCCTGGCCGATCCAGGCGAGGTACTGGCGGTAGAGCGGGAGATCCAGCCCCAGGCGGTGCCGGATCTCGTCCGCCATCTGGGGGGTGGCGTCGGGGCCCAGCATCGTGGTGATGGGGTCGCCCGGGGTCGCGTGGAGGAGCAGGAAGGCCACCACCGACACCACGAATAGCGCGATCACCCCGCGACCGGCCCGCCCGAGGAAGTAGGCGGTCATGTTCGGACGCCTTGAGGAGCGAGGTCCATGGGACTCAGACGGCCACCTCGAGACAGCGGCCCAGCGCCGCTGTCCAGCAGACGGGGCCCGATTCCTCGATCACGAAGGTATCCTCGAAGTGGTACCGGGCGCCGTCCAGGTAGAAGCTATGCTCGATGCAGATGACCATCCCGGGCTCCAGGACCATGGCGTTCCCCTCGTGGAGTCGGGGCTCTTCGTGCGGCCCCAGCCCGATGCCGTGGCCGAGAAACTCTCGCGCGTACCCCGGGAGCCGTTCGTTCATGAACGTGAAGCCCCAATTGTACACGTCGATGCAGGAGCGCCCGGGCTTGAGGTACATGCCGATGGCCAGGCTGCCCTCGTCCAGGGCCCGGTAGACCTCTTGCTGCCGGTCGGTCGCCTTCCCGAGGACGTAGGAGCGGACGAAGTCCGACTCGTAGCCCCGGTACACGCAGCCCATGTCCACCTTCACGAAGTCCCCGCGCTTCAGCGGGACCTCTGTCGGGAAGGGGTGGTGCGCGAAGCCGCGGGTCGCGTTCGAGCCGACGTAGATGAACCCGACCTTTTCCGCCCCCTCGCGCAGCATGGTGAACTGGGCGGCCAGGGCCAGGTCGCGCTCGGTGGCCCCCACGGCGATCGCCTGGCGGAAGCTGTCGTGCGCCTTGACCGTGATCTCCGCCGCCCGTTTGAGGTTGACGATCTCCTCGGGGGTCTTGACGGCGCGGATCCGCCCGATCAGGTCGGATGCGGGAACCCAGGTACACCCCGGCAGGGCGGCCTGCAATTGGTCGAAGAACGGGGCGGGCAGGACGGTCTCCTCGTAGCCCAGGCGAAGGCCAGGGGCCTTCCGGTCCTGAAAGCCGGCCCGGACCGCGGCGAAGAAGTCGGGATAGAATTCCCGGTCCCGATCGCTGGCCTTCTCCGCGCGGACATAGGCGCGGACGTCCTGGATCCAGCTCATGTGCTTGGCCAGGCGAAAGTCCACCGAGGGGACCACCAGGAAGGGTTCCACGGCAACGTCGCGGAAGACGACGGCGGCGAACGGTCGGGTCGGCAGGCTGGCGCCCGCGTTGTGGAAGTCGCTGGCGTAGGTGACGTTGAGGGCGTTGCGGAGGAACAAGGCGTCGAGCCCCTGCTCGGCCATGAGACGCTGGGCCCTGGAGTGGTTCATCAACATGGACAATCCCCCTTGACTGTCGCGGTGGCGCGTTGTCTGCTGCAGGCCGAACCCCAGGAGTGCATGGTGAGATGTGGGCGACGGGCCCTGCGACCGGGAAAGGCAGCAGCGCCCACGCTGGGTCGCGGCGCCCCTTGCCTATACCCCAGGGGGTTCGCGGAAGTCAAGGAGTTTAGCCGCCGTCGGGTCAACGCCCATGAATCACCTGGGGCAGACGCTCGCTTCCTCCGGAGAGGTCGTGGCCTGGCGGGGGCGAAGTGCGTCCGGATCGGAGGCGCTGGCAAGATCACCCGGGCCAGATGTCGGCGTTGGCAAGCTCCAGGAGGTTCCCGTCCGGATCGCGGAAATAGAAGGAGCGGCCGCCCGGCCACTCGGTCTCCTGCTCGATGGCGACGCCGTGATCCTCGATTCGCTTCTGCCAGGCCTCGTACTCGGCCGGAGCGGTGGTGAAGCACACATGGATCTCCCCGTTCGCTCCGTGCGGAGGAAGGGACCCGGCTCGCCGGGTGGTTTCCGCGCGGAAGAGGAGAAGCACCCCGGACCCGACCCGGAAGAAGACGTGCCGCCCCGGCTCCTTCCCGATCTGCTGCATGCCCATGACATCGCGGTAGAACCGCTCCGCGCGGTCGATGTCGGCCACGTACAGGACCGTCTCGAGGATGCCGGTGATCCGGGGCGGCTGGACAGCAGGAGACACCTTTCCCTCCATCTCTCAGGTCAGGAGCGGACGCGAAAGCCGCGCTCTCCCCGGGGCGTCTCCCACGCGACCTCCACGCCCGTGACCCGGGAGGCGGGCGACCCCCGATGACACCACCGGATCATGGCCTCGACCGACGCCCGCTCCCCCTCGAACACCGCCTCGACGCGGCCGTTGGCCGCGTTCCGAATCCAGCCCGCCACCTCGCGAAAGGCGACCTCGTCCTCGGCGCAGGCACGGAAGCAGACCCCCTGGACGTGGCCTGACACCCAGACATGGGCGCGCAAACGGTCCGGCCTTGCCTCCTCCGTCATGGCGACTCGACTCTCAGCCGGCTGGCGTCGGCGCCCTCCCGACTCGGCTCCGCACCGCCCGGTAGTATCGGTCCAGGCCGCCATCCGACCAGGCGAGCGCGGCGGAACCAAGGAGGATCCCGTAGACCGCCGGCCGGGAGATCTTCACGGTCACCCGGGGGTCGAGCAGGTCGCGGGCCTGCTGGACCCGATCGAGCGTGCGGAGTCCGATGAGCAGGGGCCAGGCGCAGGCGAGCCGCAGCCGGATCTCGCTCGGAGGGATCGCCGGGATGTAGGCCCACCCCTCGGCGTAATGCGACAGGGTGAGTGCCAGCAGGTCCTGCAGCAGCGGGCGGAGTCGCTGGATGGCCGCGGGATCGAGGAGGTCCTCGGGCGTCAGGCCCAGGGCCGCGAGGTCCTGCCGGGGCAGGTAGCACCGCCCGATCCGGAAATCCTGGGCCAGATCGCGGAGCACGTTCGTCATCTGGAGGCCCTGGCCGAGGCGGACGCCTCGACGCCGCAGGGTGGCCGCATCCCAGTCCCGCAAAGCGGGGCAGTGCGCCATGACCATGTCCGTCCAGAACTCGCCCACGCAGCCCGCCGCGTAATAGGTGTACCGGTCCAGGTCGGCGCGGGTCTCCAGGGCGACGAGCCTGCCTTCGCTTTCCCCCGGAAACGTGCGCAGGTCATGCTGCATGCCGTGGGTGAGCGTCAGCAGGAGGCTCCGAATGCGCAGGCGATCCTCTTCCGGCAGGCCACGGAAGAGCGCGAAGCACTCCGGGAGACGCAGCAGCAGTTCCCGCTCAGCCGGGACCCGCTGCGGCCCCGTGAGCGCCTGCGAGACCTCGGTGAGGCGGGAGGTGACCGGAAGGTCGAGCTCCTGCCGGAAGAGGTCCAGATAGCGAAGCCGATCGGTCCGCGGGATGAGGCGCGTGTCGGCGATCGTGTCGGCCGCCCGCGCCAGGAGGTACGCCAGGCCCACGCGCCTCCGCAGGGGCGGAGGCAGGACGGCCAGGGTCAGAAAGAAAGACCTGCTTACTTGCTTCAACAGACGCCGTAGTTCTTCAGGGATTTCGCCCACATTGCTCCTCGTGCGCTATACTTTTTCACATGGCTCCAGATACGATAGCATATCGCGTCACAAAACCGGATCGGAAATGCGGGTAGGCATGCCCCCGGCCTCGCGCCTGCCTGGATTCCGCTATGGAGGGGACAAAAGTCGATGGCTTGCA
Organism: candidate division NC10 bacterium RIFCSPLOWO2_12_FULL_66_18; assembly: GCA_001771285.1. GTDB lineage: Bacteria > Methylomirabilota > Methylomirabilia > Methylomirabilales > 2-02-FULL-66-22 > 2-02-FULL-66-22. The sequence goes on along the minus strand of METI01000118.1, from coordinate 1,326 downwards.
GTGCGACGCCGCAAGGAAAAGGTACGGCTACGGAGTGGCGGTGCGCCGCCGACGGGTTGTGAGCGGGAGTCGGAACGAGGCCTGGACAGGAATCTTGAAAGTGGGTCCCTCGGCTTTCCTCCCGGTCCGGGAGGCGCGGCGCTGGAAATCCAGGAGCGTATAGCCGACCACCTTCCGGGTGCGAGGATTCAGATGCACGAAGATCCCCGGCTGCACCTCGCGAGAAATGGCATCCTGCGGGTGACCGACGGACACATACAGGACGTCGCGCTTCTTGTCGTAGCTGTAAATCAGGGCCTTTGCCATAGGATCTCCCTTGGGCGGATGCGATCCACCACCATCGCCGTCTTGACATACCCGACGTTCCCAGACGGTTTGATATCCGCGATGACCAGCACCCATGACTGCCGCCGCGGCAATCGGCGGTAGTAGAACCGAGTCTCCCGGGGTGTCGGGCTGCGATGTACCACATCGGAGGAGGCCAGAGCGTGGTGCAGTTGATCGAAGTAGCGCCGCATGATTGGGTGACGAACCACAATGTGCCCTTCCCAGCAGTCGCGGGTCAGGCGGATTTCAAGCCCGGTAACATCGCGGACCCGCAGGAGGTAGGGTGCCACATGAGGACTATAGGGGCCACACGCCTGCCATGTCAAGGATTTGAGCCAGGGACTGCTGAGGAAGTGCTCGCTGTGAACAACCCCCTTCAGAGGCGCTCACCGAGGTCCCACCGTCCACGTCCACCCGGGCACTCAAGCAGCACTGGGCGCGGCTGATCAAACAGATCTATGAGGCCGATCCGCTGCTGTGCCCCCGGTGTGGAGCCCCGATGAAGGTCATTGCCGTGATCGACGATGAGGAGGTCATCTATCGGATCCTCTCCCACCTGAAGCTCCTGTCGCCGGGGGATGGCCCACGGGCCCCGCCCCGGGGGGCTCACTCCAGCGCCCCCTCCTTGGGGAGCAACGTACCAAGGGAGCTGATCTACGAACCATTCCTCTTGACCTCAGCCTCCGCCGCTGGTACGGTGCCCCGCCGTGGGCCAGATTTGGGCAGCACCACCCCTGGTGAGGCCCGCCGGTGGCCTCTCGAACCCCGCTCCGGGTGGTTTTCCTCGCCGATCGACCCACCGGCTCGTTTCCAAGTTTCTATTGGGCCGGAGTGGCGGCGGACTCCGCTCGCGCGCGAGGTCGTGACGCTTCAGACGTCCTACGGCGCCATCCCGTTCAAGGTGTCGCGGCTCCAGGGAAGGGTCGTCACGGTCACGCCCGAGTTCGCCGACGTCGTCCGTATCGCGCGCGAGAAATCGTTGCCGGTTCGCGAGGTCCT
>METI01000117.1:37187-43010 GCA_001771285.1 candidate division NC10 bacterium RIFCSPLOWO2_12_FULL_66_18 | reverse complement strand
CTGATGAGATAGAAGAAATACATGTTGGCCGAGTAGCTGGCCATATTGAATGCCAGGCTGCTGAGGGCTGCCTGGTACGCGATCCCGCCGCTCACCAGCAGCAGGAGAAGATTCCTCTGTTTCCAGCCCAGCGCCGCGACCGCGGGCAGGAGGACAAAGGCGAAGAACACGACCCACCGTCCCATGAAGCTCGAGAAGGACTGCAAGGCGACGCGGACCCCTGCCAGGCCGTTGGCCGCGAAGAATGCCGTGGGGTCGGAGAGCAGCCGCTCTCGCATCCGCAGGTATTTGATGAAACACACTGGCCGACATTCCGGTCTTTCGAAGAACTCTCCTCCATAGACCCCGCCCCCCACCATGGATTCGAAGGCATACATCACCTTCCGGAGATATTCACGCGGATCTTCCAGGACCCGCCGGAGGAACTCGCCCCGGAGAAAGCGGTCCGTGTCGTAGAGGAGAGAGGACCTCCTCGCGCCGAAGCGCTCCTGGATCAGGGCCGTCATCACCGGGTCCCCGTCCTCCGGCACGATCCCCCACTTGTTGCCCGGCAGGTTCCCCAGGCCGATGAAGAGCACGTGGCCCGCGTTGGTGGAGGCCAGCAGGTAATGCCCCGTCGCGCGCTTGGCGTAGAGCGCCCAGGGAACCAGCAGGATATAGGCCGCCGCCAGCCACAGGGCGACGTGCTTCAGCACCCGCACCCTCCACCCGCCCCAGGCCGCCACGATCGCCCCGAACAGGATCGGCATCCAGAGGTAATCGGACCGGAAGTTCAGCGCCAGACCGAACAGGAGCCCGGAGGTCGCCACCCGTGCGGGGCGCCCCCCCTCCGCGGACATGGCCTCTACCAAGAGGACGCACGAGACCAGGAACAGGCTGATGGCCACGCTGTACGGCCACCGCAGGGAATGAAATGCATACCACGGAAGGGAGCCCACCAGAAGGCCCTTCAGGAGCGTGACGGCCCTCGCAGGAACGCATGCCTGCTTTTCCAGGAGCCGAATGACGGTCCACGCCGCCCCCAGCGCCAGCGCGTGCTGCAGGAGCAGCAGGGCCGTCTTGCTTTCGGTCAGGAGCAGGAGCCAGCCGTACCCCCACATGGGGAAGGTCGGCGTCCCGTAGATCCCTGCCATCGGATCGAACCCGGCCAGGATGATCCGCTTGAAATCCTCGTAGTTCGGCACCACACCCTGCATGCCCTGCGCGTGGTAGTTGAGAACCAGCACGAGCAGTGACACGGGGACCATGCAGAAGATGTAGTACCGGTCGAAGAGCCGCAGGGACGCGTCGAGGCCCCGCGGGAGGCTCATGGCGCTGACCCAGGTCGGCCGGTCCACGCTGCTCACCTGCGGAACCATGCGTGCCTCATGGCAAACCAGTACCAGTGGAGATACCCCGGCAGCCACTTCCAGAGCCGGAACCGGGATTCCCCGGCGGTCCGATCCCGCCAGGTGGAAGGCACCTCTGCGATCCGGCAGCCCTGCGCATGGGCCTTCACCAGGATCTCCATGCCGATCTCGAACCCCCCCGCGCTTTCGATCTGGATGCTCTTCAGCACCCTCGTCGTGTACATCTTGAAACTGTTCGATACGTCGTGCGTCGGGATGCCCGCCAGGTAGCGCAGGGAGAGGCCCGCTGCCCGGGACATCAGCTTCTTGAGTCTGGGTCCGCCGATCTGCCTGCCCCCCTGCATGTACCGGGAGCCGCACACGATGTCGTAGCCTTCGTTGATCTTGGCGAACATGACATCCACCGTCGCGAGGTCGTCGGACGAATCCGCCATGATGACCAGGACGACGCCATCTTCCACCAAGTCGAACCCCGTCCTGATGGCATTCAGCACCCCCCGCCCGTACCGGTTCCTCGCCAGGCGAACCGTATCGGCCGGCCCGTTCCACCCGCGAAGGGCGGGCAGGGTGTTGTCCTCATCGAAGTCGTACACGATCCAGATCCGGCGCGGTGTCCGGACTTTCTCCTGGATTTCTCCCAGGGTGCGGCGGATATTCTCGCCCTCGTTGTACACCGGGATGACGATGTCGAGCGTAGTGTAGCCTCGGGTGGCGTGCACCGCAGCGGGCATGGCCTGCACCCTAGCAGGCTGCTGAAAAAGTTCCATCTGCGGCGTTGGCGCGCTCGCGCGGCGCTGCGACGTACGGACTAAGTACGCCTCGCACCTCGCATCGCGCGCCGCCTTGCATCTGGACCATTTTGAGCAGCCTGGGCGAAAGCGGGTTTTTCAGCAACCTGCTAGATCCCCCCGAGAGCGATCTGCCTGCGAATCCAGGGGATCACCTCGTCCAGGGCCTCACTCAGCGAGGTCGTGGCCTCGAAGCCGAGGATTCGTTTTGCCTTCTCCACGCTGGGCACCCGCTTCTGGACGTCGTAGGGGAAGGGGGGATCGCACACGTACCGGAAGGGTGTGTCCCCGTGCACCTTCCGCCAGACCAGTTCGGCCAGTTCCAGCACTGTGGTGGAGTCGGGGCTGGACAGGTTGAAGTCCTCGTTCACCGCCGTCTCGCTCTCGATGCACAGGCGGATCCCCCTTGCCAGGTCGCCCCCGTAGGTGTAGTGGCGGACCTGGGTCCCGTCGCCCAGGAGGCGCAGGGGATCCTGGCCCTTGAGCACTTTCTGCACCAGGTCGGGGACCACGTGGCTCATGGCCAGCCGGATGTTGCCGGAGGCGATGTCCTTGTCGCAGGCCGCCCGCTTCTCGCCGATCCCGATGCAGTTGAAGGGGCGGATGATCGTGTAGGGAAGGCGGTACTGCTCCCACGCCCCTTTCGCGAAGTACTCGCAGGCCAGCTTCTGAAACCCGTAGGTGGAGGAGGGCGGAGGGCACCGCAGTTGCTCCCCCTCGGGGGTGGGGTAGACCGCCGCGTTCTCAAACACCATGGACGAGGACATCACGTTGATCTTCTTGAGTCGCCCGTGCTTGAAGGCCTGGATCGCCGCATCGAATGTGGCCGCGGTGATCCGTTCGTTCTCTGCCAGGAGGTCGTACGCATACTCGTGGAAGTAGGCGATGCCTCCGATGGCGGCTGCGTCGGCCACCATCTGGTCGCAGTCCCGTGCCAGTTCTTTCAGGAGGCCCGCATCCTTGGCGTCGCCCTGGACAAACCGGTAGCGGGGATGGGCGTCGTAGCTCTTCTCGACCGTCCCGTATTTCGAGAAGTTGTCAACCCCGATCACCTCGTGGCCGTGGGCCAGGAGTTCTTCGACCAGGTAGCCGGCGATGAATCCCGCCGAACCGCTCACCAGGATTCTCACCTAGACCTGCCCCCCTCGTCCGAAGAAGTTCCACACGTCCACGAGACACTTCTCCTCGGGGATGGCCAGTCCCGCATAGGCGCTGTGCGGCGCCCCCAGGATCACGATATCGGACTCCCGGACAAGCGCCTCGGCCGGGACGAAGCCCTCCTCCTGGATGTACACGTCCGAGCACAGCACCCGCCTCGCCTCGATCTCCAGGATCTTCTGGAGCTTGTAGGAGAGGGACTCCCGCTTGTCGTCGCTGTTCGCCTTGAAGGCCATGCCCAGGATGCCGACCGTCTTGTCCTTCAGCGAGCCCTTCTCCTTGAGTTTCTGGACCAGCAGGTTCGGCAGACCTTCGTTGATCAGCATCGCCGCGTGCCCGAGGAAGAAGCTGTTGTTGCTGAAGGCGGCGAGCTGCATCGTGTCCTTGAACAGGCAGGGCCCGGCCGTGAAGCCGGGCGGCATGAGATCCCGGGTCCGGGGATACTTGTGGGTGACGGCATGGTAGATCCGGTAGAAATCCAGTCCGTGCTGCATGGCGATCTGATAGAACTGATTGGAGATGGCGAACTGGATGTAGCGCCAGCAGTTGGTGAAGAGCTTCGCCAGTTCCGCCTCCACCGGAGTCAGGTAGATGACCTCTTTCGTAAGTAACGAGAACAACGCCCCTGCCTCTTCCATCGAGGGTGTGTCGAAGGAGGCGACGATCTGTGGAAGCGTCCGGAGCTCCTCCATGGCCTTTCCCTGCGCGATCCGCTCCGGGCAGAAGGACACCTTCACCTTCTTGTCTCGTGATTCGAGATATCGCTTGATTAGCTCGGTCGTGTTGGGGTAGACGGTGCTCCTCAGGATGATGTGCTGGTCCGAGTCGATCACGTCCATGATCTCGTCGAAGAAGTCTTTGAACAGCGTGAACTTCGGATTAAGGTGCTCGTCCACCGGCGTTCCGATCACGACCACGACGAACTGGCTGTCGGCGACCACGCGCTTCTCCGACGAGAGCGAGAGCGTTTTGCCCAGGACCGCACGCAGCACCGGCTCCGCGCCGGCCTCCATGAAGGGCATGCGGCCCCGCGCCACCGTCTTCATGGCCTTCTCGTCGATGTCGTACAGCACGACCCGCTTGCCCGCCTGGGCAAAGGAGAGGCCGAGGGGCAGGCCCACATGGCCCAGCCCGCCCACCACGCACACGTCGTACCGGCGCTCTTTCATGGCTCCGTGCCCCTCGTTTCCGGCGGAAGGACTCCGCTCGTCCTGACCTGATCTCGGATCGCGAAACTCAGCTCAGTCACCTGCACCATCTCTCCCAGGGTCATCGGGGCCTCCGCCTGCCCCGTGACGAGCCGCTGGAAGGCCTCCAGCTCGGCCCGGTGCCCCTTGTCCTGCAAGGTGGTGCGGACCCCGGCGCCCTTCCCGCCGTGGATCTCCAGGGACCGGTAGTCGTCCAGCGTGAGGACCTTTCCGTCCACGTAGATCTCCATTGCCTCCTTGGGGAAGTCCCGTGCCCCCAGGGCGGTGTACAGCAGCGTGCAGACCGAGCCGTCCCGGTACCGGAGGGTGGCCACGAAGTTCTCGTCGGCACGACATGCCGCGGACCGCGGCCGGATGGCGGTCGCGATCACCCCCTCGGCGGGGGACCCGGTCAGGGACCCGAAGAGGTCGAGGATGTGGCAGGCCTCGCCCACGGCCCGGCCACCGCCCTCCGGGCCGTTGACCCAGTGATCCGGCGGCAAGGGGCCGGCGTTCATGCGATAGCGGATGAGCAGCGGGTGGGTGCGGCCGGCGATCTGCTCCTTCGCCCGGAGGGCATAGGGTGAGAAGCGCCGGTTGAACCCCACCAGGAACGCGGGGCAGGTCCCGGCCGCTTGCAGGTCCCGGATCGTCTTGTGAAGCTCCGCCAGCTCCTCGCGCTCGATCGCCATCGGTTTTTCCAGGAACACATGCTTGCCCGCCCGCAGGGCATCCGCCGCCTGCCTCGCATGCAGGTGATGGCGCGTGCAGATGAGGACGGCGTCAATCTCCCTATCGTCCAGGACCTCCCGGTAGTCCGTCGCCGCCACGGCCGCCCCGTACTGCCGGGCCACCGCGGTTGCGGTCGTCCCCGTCCGGCTGACGACGGCGCGGATCTCGTAGCGGTCGGCGAGCTGCTTCAGGTTGGGAAGATGTGTGGACTGGGCGAATCCCCCCGCCCCGATGATCGCGACCCGCACGCGGCCGGCCGTGGGACCCGTCCGCGGACGCAGGACGATGCGGCGCGAGAGGGGCCGGTCCTCGGCGGGGTGGGGATTCTGAAGCAGGACGGTCAGCGGGCCGCCATCGGCCCGGAGCGCCTGGTAGGCTGTGGCCGCTTCGGCCAACGGGTAGACCGCGGCGAGGAGGGGAGCCAGCCGGATCTTGCCGCTCGCCACAAGGTCGAGGTAGGCCGCCATGTTCCGGTTCTCGGTCCAGCGGACATAGGCATACGGGTAGTCGAGGCCTCCCTCCTCGTACAGGGGGTCGTAGCGGCCCGGCCCGTAGGAGGTGGACATGAGCAGGTCCAGCTCTTTCCGGTACATCTCCGGGCGCTGGAGA
>METI01000117.1:16643-37044 GCA_001771285.1 candidate division NC10 bacterium RIFCSPLOWO2_12_FULL_66_18 | reverse complement strand
GAGGGAGCGTGCCAGCTCCACGCGAGCGCGCTGGAGATCGAGGCCGACGACGCGGCACCCGGCCGCCTTGAGCAGTTGCGCCGTGAGCTGCCCGACCAGGCCGAGGCCGATCACGCCGATCGTCTCGCCGAGGGCAGGCTGGGCGCGCCGCACCCCTTGCAGGGCGATCGCGCCCAGCGTCACCGTGGCAGCCGGCAGGAGCTCCACCTGTGGCGGGACGGCCACCGCGAGGTTCTGGGGCACGACGACCGCCTCGGCGTGATTGGCGTACCCGCTCCCGGCGCAGGCCACGCGATCCCCGGGGCGGAAGGACTCCACGCCCTCGCCGACCTCGGCCACGATCCCGGCGCAGCTGTAGCCGACGGCGGACCCGAAGCCGAGGCGCCCCTCTACCAGGGCCTTGGTGGCACGGAACCCCCGCGTTCGCAGGGAGGTGAGGACCTGCCGGACCTTTTCCGGGTGGCGGAGGGCGCTCTTGACGAGGCCCAGCCCCATCTTCACCTCGGTGGCGGCGAGCGTTGCCGTCTCGGTGCCCGGGCTGACGCAGGAGAACGCCACCCGTACCAGGACGCTCCCGGGAAGGAGGGCGGGCGCCGGGACCTCCTCCACGATGGCTTGGCCGTTCCGCAGGACGACCTGCTTCATCGGGCGCTCCGCCCCGCTGCCGGGTGCCGGCGAAGGACCTCGACAATCCGGGGAGCGGCCTGCCCATCCCACAAGGGCGGCGTGCAGCGGCGCCGTTCCCCTTCCCCCAGGAGGCGCATGGCCTCGCTCACGATCCGTTCCCGCCGGGTGCCCACGACCACGTTCGTCCCCATGTGCACCGTGATGGGCCGCTCCGTGTTCTCGCGCAGCGTCAGACACGGGATCCCCAGGACCGTCGTTTCCTCCTGGATGCCGCCGGAGTCGGTCATCACGAATCTGGAATCCAGCATGAGGCTGAGGAAGGCCAGGTAGCCCAGCGGCTCGCACAGCCGCAAGCGGTCGAGGGCCGCGATCCTGGCGTCGAACCCGAAGTCGGTGATCCGTCGCCGGCTCCTGGGATGGATGGGGAAGACCACGGGGACCTTCCGCAGGATCTCCTCCAGGCTGTCCAGGAGCAGGCCGAAGGTCTTCGGGTCGTCCACGTTGCTCGGCCGGTGGAGGGTGAGGACGGCATATCCCTGCGGCGCCAGACCCAGGGTCTCGGCCGTTTTCTTCGCCCGGGCGGCCGGCTCGTACTTCCGCAGGGTATCGATCATCACGTTGCCGACGAAATGGATCCGCCCCTCGGGAATGCCCTCGCGCCGCAGGTTGTCGTTGGCATCCTCGGAGGTCGTGAAGCAATAGTCCGAAAGGTGGTCGGTGAGCGTCCGGTTGATCTCCTCCGGCATGGTCCGGTCGAAGCTGCGCAGCCCGGCCTCGACATGCGCGATGGGGACGATCTGCTTGGCCGCCACCAGGGCGCAGGCCAGGGTCGAGTTCACGTCTCCCACGACCAGGACGAGGTCCGGCCGCTCCTTCTCCAGCACCTTCTCGAATTCCACCATCACCCGAGCCGTCTGCTCGGCGTGGGTCCCCGAGCCGACGCCCAAGAAGCAGTCCGGCTCCGGGATCTCCAGATCCTCGAAGAAGGCCCGGGACATCGCATGGTCGTAGTGTTGTCCGGTATGGACGAGGAGGGGCATGATGGCCGGGATCTTCGTCATGGCGTCCAGGATCGGGGCGATCTTGACGAAGTTCGGCCGGCCGCCGACCACATTGACGATCTTCAGGGATTCCCGGTCAGCCACCTTGCGACATGACTCCCCATGCGCTCGCGTCAGCGACGCGCCCATTGGATAACCTTCCCGACGGCGGCGATGACGTCCGCCGCGTCCCCGTCGGTCATCCGCGGAAAGAGCGGGAGGGTGAGCAACTGGGCGGCCGCAGCCTCCGCCGCCGGACACATTCCCCGACGGGTCCCGAAACGCTCTTGGTAGTACGGGTGCAGGTGGACCGGCAGGTAGTGGACCATCACGCCGATGTTCTCGGCCCGCAGCGCCTGGAAGATCGTCTCGCGGTCCTCCCGCAGCCGGTCCCGGTCCAGACGAAGGGGATAGATGTGCCAGGCGTGGCGATTCCCCGGCTGCGTGGGGGCCAGCATGACCTCCGGCATGGCGGCGAAAGCCGCGTGGTATCGGGCAGCGATCTCTTCACGACGTTTCAAGGAGGCGTCCAGGCGCCGCAACTGGGAGAGCCCCAGGGCGCTCTGCAGATCGGTCAGGCGATAGTTCGCACCAAAGGTCACCATGTCCTGGCGCCACGTCGCCTGGCGCTGCCGAACCTCCCGTTCGATCCCGTGGTTCCGGAACCGGCGCAGGCGCTCGGCCAGGTCCGCGTCGTTGGTCGTCACCATCCCGCCCTCGCCCGTCGTGATGTGCTTCACCGGGTGAAAGCTGAAGGTGGTGAACTCGCTCAGGCCGCCGACGGGCCGGCCCCCGATCGCCGCGCCCAGGGCGTGGGCGGCATCCTCGATGACAGTCAAGTTGCGCGAACGGGCCACGGCGTGAATCCGGTCCATGGCGCAGGGAAGGCCCGCGAAGTGGATCGGCAGGATGACCCTCGTCCTGGCCGTCAGGGCCGCCTCCGTCGCCGCAGGATCCAGGTTCAGGGTCTCGGGGTCCACGTCGGCAAAGATCGGCGTCCCGCCGCAGTACAGGATGCAGTTGGCCGAGGCCAGGAAGGTGAGGGGCGAGGTGATCACCTCGTCACCGGGCTGGATTCCCGCGACATGAACCGCAGCGTGCAAGGCCGCGGTTCCCGAGGAGAGAGCCACTGCGAAGCCAGCACCCACCCGCTCCGCAAACGCCTCCTCGAATCGGCGGACGGTCGGTCCGTTGGTCAGCCAGTCGCCCCGCAGGACCTCGACGACGGCCTGGATGTCGGCCTCGTCCACCTCGTGACGGCCGTAGGGGAGCATGCGTTCACGGACCGGCCGGCCGCCATGGAGGGCCAGAGTCTCCGGGCCGGTCATTTCGTACCCTCGCCGTACTGCCGCTGGTAATAGGCCCGGTATTCCCCGGACAGGATCTCGAGCCACCAGGCCGGGTGGGCCCGGTACCATTCCACCGTCTGGCCCAGACCATCCCGGAATGGGATGGTCGGCGTCCAATCCAGATCGTGGCGGATCTTGGTCCAGTCCAGGGCGTAGCGCCGGTCGTGGCCGGGCCGGTCCTTCACGTGCCGGAGGAGGGTCTCGGATCGTCCGGTGAGGGCCAGGATCTGCCGGGCCACGTCCAGGTTCGCCCGCTCCTCTCCGCTGCCGATATTGTACACCTCCCCCGGCTGGCCGGCCGACAGGATCCGGGCCAGGGCACGGCAGTGGTCCTCCACGTGCAGCCACTCGCGCACGTACAGCCCGTCCCCGTAGATGGGCAGCGGCTCTTCCCGCAGGGCGTTCACGATCATCAGCGGGATGAACTTCTCGGGAAACTGGTAGGGGCCGTAGTTGTTGCATGTCCGGGTGATGATGACCGGCAGGCCATAGGTCACGTGATAAGCCCGGGCCATCACGTCCGCCCCGGCCTTGCTCGCGGCGTAGGGGCTGTTGGGGAGCAGGGGGGAGTCCTCGGTGAAGACGCCTGATCTGCCCAGGCTGCCGTAGACCTCGTCCGTGGAGATGTGGAGGAAGCGGCGGACCCCCGTCCGGCGGGCCGCCTCCAGGAGGGCCCGCGTTCCCTGCACGTTCGTCCGGATGAAATCGTCCGCCTGGAGGATCGAGCGATCCACGTGCGACTCGGCGGCGAAGTGCACGATGGCCTCTGCCCCGTGGACCTCCAGGATCTCGGTCACCGCCTTCTCATCGCAGACGTCGGCGCGGACGAAGACGTAACGGGGGTCGGCCTCCAGGTCGGCCAGGTTGCGGGGGTTCCCGGCGTAGGTCAGCTTGTCCAGGTTCACGACCCGGGCGGCCGGGTGCGTGGTGAGCACGTGGCGGACGAAGTTGGAGCCGATGAAGCCCATGCCACCGGTGACCAGGATCGTGCCACACAGCTCGGTCATTGCCGTTCCCTTTCCGCGGCCCGGGAGGTCAACACGGAAAGTCCTCTAATGGACCCGTGAGTTCTCCGCATGGAATGACCAATGACCAATTTCCAATGACCAATGATGGTGGGCGCGCATAGCGCGCCGTCAAGGGGCTTCACGGAATCCCTCGACAATTGGTCATTGACCATTGGGATTTGGTCATTGGTCACAGCGATCGCTTGCACGCTTCCACCACCTCGTCCACCTGGGCGTCCATCAACTCCGGATAGATGGGCAGGCAGAGCACCTCCCGGGCTGCCCGCTCCGCCTCGGGGAAGTCGCCGGTCCGATACCCGAGGTCCCGATACATCGGCTGCAGGTGGAGCGGGACGGGATAGTAGACCGTACTCCGAACGCCCAACTCGGCCATGCGGCGCTGGACCCCATCCCGGTCCGGCACGCGCACCGCGAACTGGTGATATACATGGGTGCAGCCTGGGACCTCTGCCGGCAGCGTGAGCCCCAGGCCGGCCAGCCCCTCCCGGTACCGGGCGGCAATGGTCCGTCGCCGGACGTTCCATTCGGCCAGGAACCCGAGCTTCACGCGCAGGATCGCCGCCTGAATCTCATCCAGGCGGCTGTTGAAGCCCAGCTCTTCATGGACGTACCGGTCGCGCCCGCCGTAGACGCGCAGGCGGAGGATGCGGTCGGCCAGGGCCGGGTCCTGCGTCGTGGCCAGCCCGCCGTCGCCGAAGGCGCCGAGGTTCTTGGTCGGGTAAAAACTGAAACAGCCCGCGTCCCCCAGGCCGCCCACCCGGCGGCCGCGGTACTCCGACCCGATCGCCTGTGCGGCGTCTTCCACCACGCGAAGCCGGTGCTGCCGGGCGAGGTGGAGCAGGGGATCCATGTCGGCCGGCAGGCCGTACAGGTGGATGGGGAGTATCGCCTTCACGCGTCCCTCGGGCCGGGGGCCCGGGCCCGTGCCCGCCAGGTACTCCGCCGCCCGATCCGGATCCAGGGTGAACGTCGCCGGGTGGATGTCCGCGAAGACCGGCCGTGCCCCCGTGTAGGAGATGGCCGTCGCCGTGGCCACGAAGGTGAAGGGAGACGTGAGGACGAGGTCGCCCGCGCCGATCCCCAGGGCGTGGATCGTCAGGTGTAGCGCGTCCGTCCCGGAGGCAAGCGCGATGGCCCGAGCCACCCCGAGGAAGGAGGCCAGCTCCTCCTCCAGGGCCCGGACGTTGGGACCCAGGACGAACAGCCCGCTCTCCAGGACCCCTCGGACGGCGTCATCAATCGCCTGCCGGATTCGCTGGTACTGGGCCTTCAGATCGAGGACTGGAACGGCCACGGGTGCACCCTTTTCGTTCTCGTTCGCAAACTGCGGAAATGGTGCAGATTCTGTTCCAGAAACGAAAACCGGCGCTGGGTGGCCCCCCAGCACCGGCATGAAGAGTCCCCGGGGCGAGAAATATCTGCAAAAATCAACACTTGTCAAGGGAAAAGGGTCCGGAGCGACCCGGCCGGGGGGGCGGCTTAACCCTGGGTGGGCCGGAAGTGTTTTATGAGCGCTTCAGCCAGAGTGGGGATGGTGTAATTTTCGGGCACGATGTGGCTGACGATTCCGTGCCGGGCAGCGGTCTCGGCCGTGATCGGGCCGATGCTGGCAACGACCACGCCTTTCAGAAGTGTCGCGGCCTCTTCACCCACCAACTCGAGGAAGTGCTTCACGGTCGAGGAGCTGGTGAACGTGACGGCGTGGATCTTCCCTTCGCGAAGCATGTCCCGAAGCACCTCCGCGTCCGGGGCGCTCTTGACCGTCCGGTAGGCCGGCACGACATCCACCTGGGCCCCGCGCCGCGTGAGCTCTTCCGGGAGGACATCACGCGCCTCGACGGCGCGGGCCAGCAGGACCCGGGACCCGCGGAGGCCATCGGCACCGGCGACGGTTCCGATGGCCTCGACCAGGGCCTCGGCCTTGAACTCGGCCGGGACGATGTCGGCCCGGACGCCCAGCGACTGCAGCTCCGCCGCCGTGGCTGGCCCGATGGCACACACCGTCATGCCGAACAGATCGCGCGCGTCCCGTCCCGCCGCCTGCAACCGCTCCCAGAAAAATCGCACGCCGTTCCTGCTGGTGAAGATGATCCACTGGTACTCGCGGAGGCGGGCGATGGCCGCATCCAGGGGTCCCCAGCTCTCCGGGGGCGCGAAGCTGATGGTGGGGAACTCCACGACCTCGGCCCCGGCCGCTTCCAGGACCTCGGCGAAACTGCTGGCCTGCTCCCGGGCCCGCGTGATCAGGATCCGCCTCCCCGAGAGCGGCATCGCCTCGAACCAGCGCAGCTTCTCGCGCAGCGCCACCACCTCGCCGACGATGATCAGCGCCGGCGGCTTCATCCCCCGGCATTTCTCCGGCAGGTCGGCCAACGTTCCCGTCACCACCTCCTGCTCGGCCCGCGTCCCCCAGCGGATGACGGCGGCGGGTGTCGCCGGCGACCGGCCGTGCTGCGTGAGGCGCGCCACGATCTCGGGGAGCTGCCCCACCCCCATGAAGAACACCAGCGTCCCGATCCCGGTGGCGATCTTGTCCCAGGCGATGCCGGTCTCCTCTTTCGTCGGATCCTCGTGACCCGTCACGAACGCGACGGTCGAGGTGAAATCCCGATGCGTGAGGGGAATCCCGGCGTAGGCGGGGGCCGCCACGGCGGCGGTCACGCCGGGCACCACCTCGAAGGGGATGCGGGCCGCGACCAGTTCCTCGGCCTCCTCGCCGCCCCGGCCGAAGACGAAGGGGTCGCCCCCCTTCAAGCGGGCGACCACCTTCCCCTGGTGGGCCCGCTCGACGAGGAGGCGGCCGATCTCCTCCTGGGGAAGCGTGTGCTGGCCCGCCCGCTTGCCGACGTAGATCACCTCGGCGTCGGGCTTCACGTACCGGAGCAGCCGGGGGTTGGCGAGGTAGTCGTACACCACCACGTCGGCCTCTTCCAGGCAGCGCTTCCCCTTGAGCGTGAAGAGGCCGGGGTCCCCCGGCCCCGCCCCGATGAGATACACCTTGCCGCCCGCCTCACTCACAGCAGCCATCCATCACTCCACCGCGATGTGCATGCGTCGCAATTCGTCCCTAACCGCCAGCATCACTTGCTCGCAGCCGCTGATGGCCTCACGGGCCTGGCCTTCCGTGTACGAGCGATGTGGCACCCCTCCGGGGAGGGCGTTGGGATAGCGGGTCGGCACGTAGTACTGATCCAGGAGCCGGCAGAGGTCCCGGAGCGACTCCAGGGACGGATGCCTGGAGACAAGGCGATCGACCAGATCTTGTAAAGAATGCCCGGTGACGTAGCGCTCTCCGTCTCCGTATGCCAGGGCCTTCAAGGCTTTCTCAGCCGCCTGCTGACACAGGAAGCAGACCTTGCTGTGGAATCCTTCCCGATGACCGATCCGCGCAAAGGCCAGATCGCTCCCCGCTTCGTCAAACCAGCGACGGGCCTCGCCGGGGCTATCCTTCATAGATGGTAACCCCGTCCTTCAGGACTTGCTCAATGAAGGGGTTCTCGGCCTCGATCATGTGGGAGAACTCGTCGGGTGTGTACACGAGGATTTCCATCGCCCGCCGGTACGCCTCGAAGACTCCCCTGAAGCTCTTGAACCGCTCCGGGAACGGTAAACTGGTGTCCGCGATGATCACCAGGTCCAGATCACTCCAGGCATCCGCTTCGCCCCGGGCGTAGGAGCCGAAGATGATGGCCCGCCGTGCCCCGGCAGCCTTGAGGTGCGGCGCAAGGCGCTCTCGGATCTCGTCGAGTGTCCAGGGCTTGCGATCCGGCATCACGGCTCAGTCCCGCCGGAAGATGGCCTGGAGGATCTCCGCGGCCCCCCGCGCGAGCAGGTCCTCCGCCAGGGTTCCCCACCCCTTCGACGTGACCGGCCCCTAGGAGGGCGAGACGCTCCGGGGTGGCACTGAAGGATGTCGGCGTAGTGTACGCCTACTCAGGGGGTCAGGTCAATGGATTGACCCTGGCCCAGGATGGTGACGCCGAAACCGTCGGCCGCTGTGAAGAGCGCCGCGAAGGTCTCGGGGCGGATCCGGTCACGGTCGGCCGGGGCCTCATAGTGTATCGGAATGAGGTGGCGGGGCTTCACTTGGCGGGCAAAATAGGCGGCATCGTCCATCCCCATGACCAGGCCCCGGTTCCCGATCGGGACGAGGAGCAGGTCGCAGCCGGGAACGCCGGGGAGCCGGGCGGGATCCATGTACCGGGTGTCGCTGGGGTGGTACGCCCTCCAGCCATCGATGGTCACCAGCGCGCTGAAGATGATGATGACCTCGCCCCGAACGACGTGGTCGGCCGGGAGGGCCGTCAGCGTGATCCCGGCGTGCATGACGCTCTCTCCTGGGTTGACGACTCGGGCGTGGATGTTCCTGGCGGCCATCTGCGGCGCCAGCTCCGCATTCGTCACCACCAGTGGACGGTCCCGCTTCTCGAAGGCGGCCACCGCATCCAGGTCGCAGTGATCCGCGTGCTTGTGGGTCACCACCAAGAGGCTCACCTTCGGAAAGCGGTCGTGGGTGAACTTGCCGGGCTCGAAGTTCCAGGTGCCGGGGTCGATTAAGACCGAGCGGCCATCGGGCGTCTGGATCTGGATCGTGCTCTGGACGTAGCGGGTCACGCGCATCGGGCCTGCCCCCCGGTTCAGAATTTGGTCACGTAGTGAGGACGCTTCATCTCGATGATAGTGCGGACGCTGCAGTAGAGGTCCCCGCCCAGCCGTCCCAGAGCGGGCAGCCGGCCCGGATCGATCCGGCCATCCCGCAGGAGTGCGTCCTCCACGTGGAAGGCCAGCACCTCGCCCAGGACCAGGCTGTGCCGGGACCTCCCCACGACGAGGATCCGATCCAGCCGACACTCCATGCTGATGGGGGCCTCACGGATGCGGGGACAGCGGACGTGGGTCCCCTCGATCAGGGTCACGCCCGCCGCGGGCACCTCACTCTCGTGCGAGAGAAAGTCGGCCGCGGAGATGTTCATGGCGTGGGCCAGTGACTCCGTCACCATGTTCACCACGAAGTCGCCGGTGGACTCGATGTTCCGCAGGGTGTCCTTCTTCTCCCCGGCCCTCAGGCCGATCGAGATCATGACGGTCGGGGGGTCCGTGGCGACCCCGTTGAAGAAACTGAATGGCGCCAGGTTCACCAGGCCGGCCGGGCTCTCGGAAGTCACCCAGGCGATGGGTCGCGGGACGATGCTCCCCACCATCAACCGGTAGATCGTCCGCTCGTCCAACTCCACGGAGACAAAGGTCGCCATGCGTTGCGTCCTCATGAGGCGTGGTTGGGGGCCGGGAAGGGCGAGCGATCAGGTGATCCGGAAGCCACCGTGCCTCTGGAAATGCGCCGCCAGGCCTCCGTCCTGAAGGATTTCGCGGACCACTGCGGGCAGGGGCGCAAAGGGCAGGATTCTTCCCCGGGTCCGATTCTCGATTCGTCCGGCCGCCAGGTCCACGACCAGCACATCGTCCTCTGCCATCCCGGTCGTGTCGCACTCGATGGCTGGCAGGCCGACGTTGATGGCGTTCCGGAAGAAGATCCGGCTGAAGGAAAGGGCCAGGACCGCCCGGAGCCCGGCCTGCAGGATCAGGCGGGCCGCCGTTTCCCGGGAGGAGCCGCCACCGAAGTTCCGCCCCGCCACCAGGAGATCTCCGGGTCGGATCCGCGCGGCGAGGCCGGGGTCCGCATCCTCAAACAGGTGGGGGGTGAGACTGGCGAGGTCGGCCATGCGGGTCTTGTACCGGCTGGCGATGATGTAGTCGGTGTTGATGTTATCGCCGAGGCGGCGGGCGCATCCTTGGATGACCATCGGCTATTCCAGCAGGGTCCGCGGATCAGTCAGGACGCCTGTCACCGCCGACGCCGCGACAACCGCGGGCGAGGCGAGGTAGATGGCGGCCTGGGGATTGCCCATGCGCCCCTTGAAATTTCGGTTGGCGGATGTCACCACAGTCTCGCCGGGACCCGGCACGCCGGCATGCACCCCGGCGCAGGGCCCACACCCCGGCGGGACAAAGGTGGCCCCGGCAGCTAGGAGGGCGGACACTGTCCCGTCCCGGGCCGCCGCCTCGAAGACCTCGCGGGAACCCGGCACCACCAGCAGGCGGGTGCCGGATGCCACCCGCCTCCCCGCAAGGATCCGGGCGGCTTCCTGGAGATCGGAGAGTCGGCCGTTGGTGCAGGTCCCGATGACTGCCTGGTGCACCGGGGTTCCTGCCACGGCCGTTATCGGCCTCACGTTGGTAGGGGCGTCGGGGCAGGAGACCATCGGCTCCACCAGGTCGAGGTCCATCACGATCCGGCGTGCAAAGTCAGCGTCGGGGTCACTCACGACGGCAGTCCAGGGTGTCACGGTCCGGCCCTGTAACCAGGCCGCGGTCACGCCGTCCGCCTCGACGATGCCCGCCTTGGCCCCGGTCTCGATGGCCAGATTGGCGAGGGTAAACCGCTCCTCCATCCCCAGGCCGGCGAGTCCTTCCCCTCGGAACTCCAAGACCATGTACACCGCCCCGTCAGGCCCCAGCTCCGCCACCAGCGCGAGGATCGCGTCCTTCGCGAAGACCCCGGGCCGCAGCCGGCCGGTCACCTCGATCCGAATCGTCTGGGGGACCCGGAACCACTGCTGGCCACTGATCATGGCCGCGGCGATGTCACTGACGCCATACCCGGCCGCCAGGCAGTTCAAAGCCCCCTCGGTGCAGGTATGGGAGTCCGATCCCATCACGAGGGTTCCCGGGACGATGTGGCCGTGCTCGGTCACGACCAGATGGCAGACGCCCGACCCCACGTCGTAGAGCCGGATCCCCTGCGCCCTGGCGAAGGTTCGCATCGCCACGTGCAGGGCGGCGACAGCGGCGGTGGGCGGGGGGCTGGCGTGGTCGATCACCAGCGCCATGCGTTCCGGGTGTTTCACCGTGCGTCCGCGCAGCTCCGCGAAGGCCTCGATAGCCAGGGGCCGATTGCCGTCGTGGGCAAACAGGAAATCCGGCTCGGCCAGGACGATCTGCCCGGCCCGGGCATCCGTCCCGCTCTTCCTGCTCAGGATCTTTTCGGCGATCGTCTTGCCACCAGGCATGCCATCACCAGGCCCCGCTCTCGATCACGGATTTGGCGAGCCGCTCGAAGGTTTCGTCCGACACGGCCAGCCGGCTCGCCACGGCGACCCGTTCCACCTCTCCCGCGATCCGGGTGAGGATCCGATCCCGCTGCTCCCGATCGGCCGGGAGCAGGATGCCGAGCTGTTCGAGCTTGGCCTTGAGGGCGACCGGCCCGCTGTACTTCCCGATAGGGATATACTGCCGGTTCCCGACCAGCTCCGGGGGGATCGTCTCGTAAACGGGTGGATGCTCGAGGGCACCCCACACGTGCGCGTCCAGTTTGTGGGAGAAGGCCAGCCGGCCGACCAGCGGCTTGCTGGCCGGCACGGGGACTCCGGTCACCTCGGCCATCCAGCGGGACAGCTCCGCCAGCCGCTCGGTCTTCACCCCCAGGGGCACCTCGTACAGGACCTGTAGCGCCACCACCAGCTCGTCCAGCGATGCGTTGCCGGCTCGCTCCCCAAGCCCGTTGATCGTGGCATCCAGGATGTCCGCCCCCGCCTCAAAGGCGGCGAGCGTGTTGGCCAGCGCGAGGCCGAAATCATCGTGGCAGTGGACGTGGATCGGCACGTCGGTCAGTTTCCGGACCTCGGACACCAGGTACCGCATTGCCCCGGGGAGCGTTCCCCCGGCCGTATCCGCCACCGAAAGGCGCTCCGCCCCCGCTTCCAGCGCCGCGGTGTACACGGTGCGAAGGAACTCCAGGTCCGTCCGGGTGGTATCCACGGGGGCAAAGCGGACGATGGGCCCCCGGCCGGCAGCGTACCGGATTGCCTCCACCGAGCGAGCCAGCATCTCCTCGCGAGTCACCTTCTGGACCCATTTGAGCCGCAGGTCAGAGGACGGGTACAACAGGTCGATGGAGTCCGCCCCCGACTCGATGGCGGCGTCGATCTGGTGCTTCCAGTCCGCTTGGAAGACCTGGGCTAGCGCCTCGACCAGGACGGGGAGCTTGGCGGCTTTGATCCGGCAGATCGTTTCCCCGTCCAGAAGAGACCGACCCGGGTAGCCCACCTGGATCTGACAGATCCCGAGATCGCTCAGCCGCCGGGCCATCTCCAGCCGGGTCTCCAGCCGTAGATTCACGTCGGCCGCCTGTTCTCCCTCACGCATGGTGGTGTCGCACACCGTGACGTTGCTGCGAGGAACGCAGGCCTCTCGGACCTCCGGGACGCGATTGTACGGGCTCATCCAGACCTCGCGCTTCATGCGGTCTCCTCTGTTCTCAGGACCACCACAGCTGCGGGCCTCGGGTCGCCGCTCCGTCCTGCGGCGGCCCCCCCGATTCTCTTCCAGCCCGGCGCCCGGCCCACCCTTGACGGGCATCCCCCAGACTGTCCCGGCGTGAGCTCCTCACGTAAGCGAGTAGCCGCCGTCGATCACCAGCACATGGCCCGTGATGTTCTTCGATTGGGGACCCGCCAGGAAGCGGATGGCCTCGGCCACGTCGTCCTTGTCCATGGGACGACCCAGGGGGATCTTGGCCAGTTTGGCGGGCAGGTACTCCGGACGGGCAAAGAGGTCTGCGGTCATCGCCGTCTCCACCACAGAGGGGGCCACGGCGTTCACCCGCACGCCGCGCCCTGCCCACTCCAGCGCCAGGCTCCGCGTCAGGTGGATGAGCGCCGCCTTGCTCACGCCGTAGCCGATCGCCCCTTCGCGAACGACGATGCCGTTCACCGAGGCCACGTTGACGATGCTCCCCTGGCCACGGGTCAGCATCCCCTGACCGAAGAGCTGGCAGCACCGGAACGCCCCGGTCAAATTCACCGCCAGGACCTCCTCCCAATCAGACATGGCGTAGCTCTCGGCCGGCCCCCGCCGGGTGATCCCCGCACAGTTGACCAAGACGTCCACACACTCCAGGGAGGCCACCACCACCTCCACGCTCGCCTCGGAGCGAACATCCATGGGGAGGAAACGGCTTGCAGGGGAGAGGCGGCGGATGGCCGGCAGCACCGCCTGGTAGTCGCTCTCCCGCAGGAGGTCGGTCAGGATGACCGTCGCTCCGTCGCCGGCAAGCCGTTCTGCGACGGCCAGTCCGATGCCGCGGGCTGCTCCCGTGATCACGACGACCTGATTCTCCAGGGGACGCATCACGCCCTGTCTCCGGCCGGATCCTGCCAGGGGGCCGGTTGGACGCGCCGTTCGTCCATGGCCCCAAAGTTGACGGCGGTCGCGTCTACACCGATTTTCGTCAGTGGGCCACGCCGGTCGCTGGCGGGGAGGAGCAGAATTCGCCCGACCTCCCGGGTGCGACGGACCAGGCTCCATGCCAGGTCCTCCGCACGTTCGGGATCCACGTCGGGGTCTACGCAAATCGCCATCCGGACGAGGCGGATTCCCAGGACAGCCCGCAAGATGGCGGACGCGGGGCGGCGGTCCCGCAGGGTGAGGATCACCAGCCGCGCCCCCCCGACACGAGGCAGAGTCACCCGCACAATCTCCGGAAACGTGGCCTGCAACGTGGCGAGTTCCTGATGGACCTTCACCCCCAGGAGGGTGATGTGCTCGGCCGATTGCCCACCGGCCACGGAGTGCAGGATGGCGTCGGGTCGTAACGCCACCTGCCGCACCCGGATGACTGGCCGGAGCACTGGGGCCGTGTAGGTGCCCATGGACTCGCCAAAGGGGCCTTCGAGCGCCGTCTCGCCCGCGCGAATCTCCCCCTGGATCAGGATCTCCGCCTCGGCCGGGGCCTGGAGCGCCACGGAATCACATCCGACCAGCGTCAACTGGGGATCCAGGGCCGCCGCCACGCCGAGGTCGTCCCGGCCCTCATCCGTCGTGGCCGCCGCCACCAGGGCCATTGCCGGGGGGACGCCGATCGCCACCGCAACCTCCAGCCGCCCCTGGCCTTCCAGGGCCCGGGCGGCAATAGCCGCGGTGTGGGGGGTCGCGGCGTTGAAGCCCAGCCGATCACGACCTTGGACCTGAAGCCGGACGTAGGAGAGGTTCGTCAGGCCGGTCGCCGGATCCTCTAGAATCACCACCCCGGCGGTAAGGTACGGCCCGGCGTCTTCTGCGCTGTGGACCGGTATGGGAAGGTGGCCGAGGTTGACAGGGCCCTCCGCCTTCCACCCGGCCGGGCCGGTCCGGGGCACTCCCGGGCGTACCACCGCCTGCTGCAGGACGTCCCAGAGGATTGCCGGAGTCGTGTCCACCGCAGAGGCCACCCGCGCCAGCGTCCCATACACGTTGGTGGCCAGCCGGCCGGGGGCGTCTATGAACCCCGTAAAGAGGAGGGCGCGATTGGCGGCCGCCTCCTCATCCGCGATCCGCTGCGCCACAGATCCCAGGGGGACCGGGGCCCCAACCCGCTTCAGCTCGCCGGCCGCCTCCAGCCGCTCGAGGAGCCCGCGGAAGGTCATCAGCGGCACCCGTCGATCTGGAGCAACTGGGTCCCGCCGTCCCCGGGGGAGCCCGTCACCCTGGCAACGAGGCCACCCGTGGCGTAGAGGGGCCCCATGGCGGTCTGCTTCAAGCGGGCCAGCACGATTTCATCCGGCGTCAGGAACTCGATCGCCTTGGTCTCGCAGAACTTCACGCACTGCGGATCCCCGCCGCACAGGTCGCAGCGCATGATCCGATTGTCGATGTCCACCAGCGTCCCGCCGAAGGGGCAGGCGATCACGCACATCCGGCAGTTGAAGCAGAGGGTGGTGTCGGTGACCTGCGCCCCGGTGATCGGGTCCAGCTTGATCGCGCCGACCGGGCAGGCCTTGGCGCAGAGGGCGTCCTCGCACTGCAGGCAGGTCATCGGGAGATCCGTGCCGTCCTTCTCTGACTTGAAGACCCGGATCCGAGACCGGGCGGGATTGATCTCCCCCGTGTGGGTGAGGGAGCACATCGACTCGCAGACCCGACAGCCGGTACACTTCTCGGGAAAGAAGAAGAGGAGCTTCTTCATGGGTTACACGCCTCCCACGACATTGGGCAGGATCATCACCCGATCCCCGTCACGCACGGGGGTATCCAACGGTGCCATCTTCCCGTTCAAGGCAATCAACGCGTACTGGACGTGGATCTCCGGGTAGGCCTGATCCACCACCTCGAGGACATCCGCCAGGCATTTCACGCCCTCATCCAGCGGCACTTCCAGGACCCCTCCCGGAAGTTGCGCCCGAACCGCCGCTGGCAATGGATATGGCTCGACCACGGCACGCCCGGCCACGACAGACACCTACCGGCCCTTCGGGATCTTTCCCAGGGCCGCCAGGTCGGCCGCCACGTCGGGGAGCCCCAGGCGGTGCAGCGTCTCAGGCAGGGGGAATCCGGTTGTCGGGTCGCCGCCCGTGATCCGGTAGTAGCCCTCCAGCATCCTGGCGAACTTCTCCCGGTCCAGGTACTCCCCCTTGAGGGGGCCGCTGCCCAATGGCTCCGTCATCTGCCGCTCACACGGCATGTCGTCCTCCCGGGTGAAGCCCTCGCGGATGTTGTAGGCCTTTTCGATGTTAAACACCCGCTCCGCCACCTCCACCAACTGCTGCTCCGTGAACTCCACGCCGGTGACGGCGGTCAGCATCTTTCCGATATCCTCGATGTAGATCGGGAAGCCGACCCAGAAGGTGTTGAACTTGCAGATCTCCGCCATGTCGGCGATCAGCGACAGGTGCTGGTACCACTGGACTCCCCTGGGCTTCCCCTCGGGGTCGTAGGCCCCCGGATCCGTCACCCCCGCCGAGCCGAACTTCTTCTGCGCCTCGGCCCGGATGTGGGCGTGCCCCATCGCCTCCGTCTTCAGCAGGCCCCGCAGGTGGTCCGCCCCGCGGGTCGAGGTCGTGTAGGAGAGCGCGTAGCCCTTGTAGCCACGGATCTCCACCGCCGTCGGGTCCAGCTTCTTGTTGTGCATCACCCGGGCCGGCGCCCCCCGGCCGATCCGTTGCGCCATCCAGTACGGACCCTCGGCCAGGATGTCGCCGAACCCCTCCCGCCTGGCCATCTTGTGCAGCAGGTCCACGATCAGTTGGCCGTCCCCCCAGCGGAGCGGGACCCCGTCGGTATCCGCCTCCGTGATGATCCCGCGCTCGTACAGGTCCATGGCCAGGGCGATGGCGCCGCCGGCCGAGACCACGTCCAGCCCATATTGGTTCGCGAGGTTGTTCGCCGCCAGGATCGAGCCGAAGTCCGTGTTGCCACAACGGGAGCCGAAGGCGTTCACCGACTCGTACTCGAGCCCCGGCCCCGCCGTCCCCTTCCAGGGGCCATCCTTGACCGTGTAGTAGTGGTCGCAGTGGGCCCAGCAGCCGTGGCAGGCCCGGTGCTTCACGGCGTAGCGCTCATAGAAGGCCTTCCCAGTGATGTTCTCGGTCCCGGGCAGCTCTGAGCCGGCCCAGTTCTTCACGGGGACCGTCCCCATCTTTTCCTTCACCTCGGTAAGGATCGGCGTCCCGTATTTCGGGTACCACTCGAAGGTCGGGCTCTTGCGCGCGCCGTTCATGAACTGCCAGACCAGGTCCTTGAAGGTCCGGGGATCGGCGATCTTGATCCCGCGCCGGCCCCGGGCGGCGATCGCCTTGAGCCGCTTCGACCCCATGACCGCCCCCGTGCCGGTCCGGCCGTTGGCTCGCGAGATGGAGTTGATGACGCAGGCGAAGCGGACTTGGTTCTCTCCCGCCTGCCCGATCCCCATCACCTGGATATTCTCGTCCCGTTCCCGCTGGCGGATCATGTCGGTGATCCGCCAGGTGTCCTGGCCCCACAGCTCCCCGGCGTCCCGGATCTCGACCCGCCCGTCGTCGATCCACAGGTAGACCGGCGTCCTCGATTGCCCGCGCACGATCACGTGATCGAAGCCGGCGTACTTCAGGCTGGCCCCGAAGAAGCCGCCGGCGTTGGAGTCTCCCAGCAACCCGGTCATGGGCGACTTCGTCGTGACCTGGCAGCGTCCGCCCACCGCCGTCCCGGTCAGGGGGCCGGTCCCAATGAGCAGCACGTTCTCCGGCCCCAGCGGATCGATCCCCGGCTTCACGTTGTCGTAGAGCAGGCGCATATTGATGCCCCGCCCGCCCAGGTAGGTCTCTGCGAATCGGCGGTCGAGGGGGAGCTCCTTGATCGTTCCCCGACTGAGGTCCACGTCGAGGATCCTGCCAACCCATCCGCACCACTCAGCCATGCTGTTTACCTCACTGCTGGTCAAGACGCCAGGTGCCGCACCGAAACGGGTTCGACCGTCAGGGCCGTGGCGTGGGGCTCGTGCCTATGCGATCTGCTCGGTCGTGGCAAAGAGGGGCCGCAGCACCACCGTGTCCCCGTCCTTCAGGCCCAGGACGCGACGCCCGAACTCACCCAGGAAAACCGCATCCGGCTCAACCTCCGCCTGCGGCGTCACCCAGCCCCGCAGGACCATGCCCGTCGGCCCGACGTATTCCACCACCTGCCCGGCCACGAGGCCCAGCCGTTGCGCGGTGGCAGGGGAGAGGTAGCACGGGCGTTTGCCGTCCACGATCTCGGGCAGGGCCTGGCGGCTCAGGGACAACCGTGGCCGGGCCGCGGCAAGCGCTGCCCGCCCTGCCACCGTGGCCGGCGTGTCCACCGCCCCGTCCCGCAGGATGACCCCGTACACCGCCTCCGCCCTTTCCCGTGAGAGGACACCCTCCATCACGTCTTCGGCCACTGCCTCGGCGGACCGCGCCAGCGGGTCGCCGTAGCCGCCCCCCCCTGCCGACAGCTCGATCAGGGTGTCCCCCGTCCGCAAGGGGAAACCGGTGACCTTTCCCGGGGTATCCGAGGGCTCGAGGACCTTCCCGTTCTGCCGGACGACGAACCGGTTGGGCCGGCCCGAGGTGCCCCCCAGGACCCCGAAGGGCGGAATCACGTTCCGGTCCGACAGCTCCGAGAAGCTCCCGGATCCTTCCACGATCCGCACCTCCCGGCGCATGCCACATCCGCCGCGCCAGGTGCCATCGCCGGCGGAATCGACCCGCAACTCGGTCAGGTCGATCATCAGGGGGTACTCGCTCTCCAGGGCCTCCACAGGCTGAATGGATGCCGAGTCCCCGCTGTTGTAGCACGCCAGGGCGTGGGATCCATCCCCGCCCCGAAACCCGCCGACCCCTCCATGCGGGTATTCGTAGTAGACGTACTGTTTGCCCTTCCGGGGATTCCAGCCCCCGATGTAGGTATGGTTCGCCGTGCCCTTCACATCTCCGGCTACGGCCCTGGGCAGGGCCTGCGCCAGGGCGCCCAGGGTGACCGCGGAGACCTTCCTCCGGACCTCGGAGAAACCGCCGGTGGCGGCGGGCGGCGTGGCGTTCAGGACCGTCCCCTCCGGCGCCACCACGGTGATCGGGCGGAAGGTCCCGCTGTTCACTGCGCCGGATGGATCGATGGCGGACTTCAGGACCACGAAGACCCCGCTGGTGGTTACAGCCAGCGAGGCGTTAATCGGTCCGGCCACGCAAGGCGATGAGCCGGTGAAGTCCGCTTCAACCGTATCCCCCCGCACCGTCAACCGCACCTGGACCCGCACCGGATTCGTGTCGCTTCCGCTGAAGTCCCAGTAGTCCTCGTTGCAGTACTCGCCATCCGGGATCGCCGCGATCCTGGCCCGCATGCGCGCCTCGGCCCGGTCGAGGATGGTGGCCATGTAGCGTTCCATGGCGGGTCGGCCGTACCGGGCCACCACCTCGCGCACGCGCCGCTCGGCCGTCCGACAGGTCCCCACCATGGCCCGGAGGTCCCCCTTTCGCTCCTCGGGGAGCCGCATGTTCGCCAAGAGCAGGTCCATGAGCTGCTGGTTGATCTGCCCCCGCTCGTAGAGCTTGATGGGGGGAATGCGGATTCCCTCCTGGTAGATCTCCGTGGCCTTGCCCGAGATACTCCCCGGCGTCATCCCGCCGACGTCCGCCCAGTGGGCCCGCATGGCCGGAAACAGGACCAGCTCGCCATCAATAAAGAAGGGATAGACCACGGTCACGTCCGGCAGGTGGGTCCCCCCGCGGTACGGGTCGTTCAGGATGAACAGGTCCCCCGGATGGATGTTGCCGGCGTACTCCTCCATCACGCTGCGGACGATCCAGGGGAGGGGGATCACGTGACCGGGCAGGTCCTCGGACTGGGCGATCGTCTGGCCGGTCCGGTCGAACAGGGCACACGAGAAATCGTGGGCCTCGTAGAGGACCGAGGAGTAGGCGATCTTCGACATGGTGATCCGCATCTCGCGGACGATGGAGATCAGTCCCTCGCGGAGGACCTCCAGGGTGATGGGATCGACGGTGGTATCAACGTTGACAGGCATCGCGGACTCCGCTGGCGGGGCGCCCCCCGCTACGATAGATGGATGAGCAGGTTGCCGATGGCATCGACGCTGCCCGACTGGCCTGGCCAGATGACGGTGGTCGAGCCGTCCTCCTCCACGATGGCCGGCCCGGTGAGCCTGGTCCCGCTGGCCAAACGCTCCCGCTCGTACACGGGACAGTCCACGAAGCCGTGGGTCCCGAAGTGAACGGGGCGGGTCTCGATCAGGGGATCACCGGCCGCCCGGGGCGGGAGGAGGGACGGGCGGGGGTTCGGGATCACCGCGGTGAGGCGCAGGTTCACGATCTCCGTCGGCTCGCCCGGCTCGCCCTGGCCGTACAGCATCTCGTGCCGCTGATGAAAGGCTGCCTCCAGGTCCATCCGGGTCACCCGGCCGTCCACAGGGATCGTGATCTCCGAGGCCTGCCCCACGTAGCGGACGTCAATGGACCGGCCGAACCGGAGACCCGGCCGACGCGGCCCGATGGTTTGCGCCGCGAGCTCCTCCATCTCGGCGAAGATCTTCTCCGTTTCAGGGAAACTGGCGTGGGCGGTCCGGGTCAGGTGGGTCCGGACCGTGTTCACGACTGTATCCGAGGCCAGGAGCCCGAGGGCGCACAGGTTGCCGGGTGCCGGTGGGCACAGGACGGTCCGCATCCCCAGCTCACCCGCGAGCTGGGCGGCGCACATCGGGCCGGCCCCGCCGAAGGCCACCAGCACGAACTCCCGCGGATCGTGCCCTCGTTGGACCGAGATCTCCCGGATGGCATTGGCCATGTTGTTGACCACAATGGTGAGGATCCCCTCGGCCGTCCGAACCGCCTCGTAGCCCGGAAACCGCGCCGCAATCCGCTCCACTGCCTGCCGTGCGAGGTCCGGGTTCAAGGCGATCTCCGCGCCGAGGAGACGCCGGGCGGAGAGGCGGCCCAGGACCACATTGGCATCGGTCACGGTGGCCTCCGTCCCGCCGCGGCCGTAGGCGGCCGGCCCCGGGACCGCCCCGGCGCTCCGCGGCCCGACCCGCAGGTCC
>METI01000117.1:0-16585 GCA_001771285.1 candidate division NC10 bacterium RIFCSPLOWO2_12_FULL_66_18 | reverse complement strand
CGCCGATGAAAGCCGCCCCCACCAGCCCGCCGGCCGGACCCGAGAGAATGGTGAGGACCGGGCGCTCCCGCGCGGTCTGGGCGGTCATGATGCCGCCCCCGGAATGCATGATATAGAGGTCCGAGGTGTACCCCCCCTGCCGCAGGTCCCGCTCGAGGCGACCGAGGTAGCGGTCCATGACCGGCATGACCTTGGCGTTCAGCACCGCGGTGCTGAGCCGCTCGTACTCCCGGTACTCCGGGACCACGTCGGCCGAAACCGAGATCGGCAGGTCGGGCCGGATGCGTCGAGCGATCGCCGCTGCCCGCCGCTCGTGATCCGGGTTCCGGTAGGAGTGCAGGAAGCAAATCGCCAGCGATTCCATGCCGAGGTCGAGGAGGGCCCGCACCTCGGCCTCGACCGCCTCCTCATCCAGGGGAACGGCAACCGTCCCATCGTATCGCAGCCGCTCCGGCACCTCCCGGCGCAGGCGGCGGGGGACCAGGACCTCCGGCTTCTGGTACTTCATGTCGTAGACGACCGTCCGGTTCGTCTTCCCGATCTCCAGGGTGTCGCGGAACCCCTGGGTGGTCAGAATGCCGGTCACTGCCAGCTTCCGCTCCAGGATGGCATTGGTCGCCACCGTCATCCCGTGGACGATGCGATCGATCCGGGACAAGTTCTCGGCGATCTTCCGAATCCCCCGGAGCACCCCCTCGGCCTGGTTGGCCGGCGTGCTGGAGGTCTTGGCGGTCACCAGGGCCCCGGTGGCGTCGTCGAATGCCACGATGTCGGTGAAGGTCCCTCCGACGTCTACGCCGATGCTCAGCATGATCCTCCTCGCTCCTCGATTATTGGGGCAGGGTCCGGCGGGCGTCCCGCAGCGATGCGGTGAAGGCGGCGACGGTCTGGTCGAGGTCCGCATCCGTGTGGGCGGCCGACAGGTAGTTCCGACCGGTCGTGCACAGGATCCCACGCTCCCACATCCCCTTCACGACTGCCAGGGCCAGCCGCTTGTCCCCCCAGAGGGAGGAGCGGTAGTCGCGGACCTCGCGGTCCGTGAAGACCACTTGCCACATGGGGCCCACGCCCAGCACCTGCCCCTTCACCCCCTCGGCCGCCAGTTCCTTGGCCAGGAGCGACCGCAGCCGCTCTCCCGCTGCATGGAGGGCGGCATAGAGGTTGTCCCGCTGCAGGATCCGGATGGTCGTCAGCCCGGCCGTGGCCGCCACCGGGTGCCCGGAGAAGGTCCCGGCGTGCAGGACCTGCTCGGCCGCCGGCCGGCCGAAGGCCGCCTCCATCACGCGGGCTGAGCCGCCCACCACTCCGTTGGGAAAGCCGGCGCCCGTGATCTTGCCCAGTGTCGTGATGTCGGCCTGCACTCCGTAGTACTCCTGGGCCCCCCCGTGGGCGAGGCGAAACCCGGTGACGATTTCATCCAGCACCATCAGGACGTCGAGCTCGTCGCACAGGGCGCGGACCTCCTGGAGGAAGCCGGGCAGGGGTGCCAAGGCGCGCTGCACCGGCTCGAGGATCACGCAGGCGATGCTCCTGGCGTGCAGCTCGAGGATCGCGCGCAGGCGCGCCGCGTTGTTGAAGGGGGCCACGAAGCAGTCATCGGCGGTCGCCTCCGGGATCCCCGGCGAATCCACGAAGGGGCGCGTGTCCGGGATCGGATGATCCCGGATGTCCGGGGGGGCCAAGGTCAGCTTGCTACTGAGGAGGGCCGCGTCATGGTGTCCGTGGTAGGCCCCCTCGAACCGGATGAAGCCAGTGCGGCCGGTCACGGCCCGGGCGATCCTGAGGGCATAGAAGGTGGCCTCGGTCCCCGACGAGGTCAGGCGGAGGGCGGCGATGGAGGGCACGGCTGCCTTGATCGACTCGGCAAACGTAATCCCCACCGGGTTCAGGCCCCCGAAGTTCACGCCCCGCCCGAGCTGGTCGATCACCGCGGCGATCACTTCCGGGTGGTTGTGCCCCAGGATGAGGGGGCCGTTGCCGAGGATGTAGTCCAGGTACTGGTTCCCGTCCAGGTCCCAGACGTGGGCGCCCGCCCCGCGTTCCAGGACGACCGGGTAGACCTTGGTGTCCACCGACGAGAACTTCCCGCCGGGGAGGACCCGCTTCGCCCGCTCGTGGGCCTCCAGCGACTTCCGGATCCGCTCCTCCATCCTCAGGCCCTCCTTCTTCCAACCCCCGCTCTCGTTACGGGTTCACGACCCAGAACTGCCGCGCGTCTGCCGGCTTCTCCAGGATCTTCAGCTCGTGCATCCGCGCGTACATGTTGTTGAGGCGTTGCACGATCGTCTCACCCGTGCCCACCCGCAGGAAGGAATCGCCCCAGCTTTTCCGCGCGTCCGCCAGATCCTCCGCCGGCATCTTGAGCGGCCCGGCGGCGATCTGGTTGGACTCCGCCGGGTGGTCCAGAGTGAACTGGATCCCCTCCTCGAGCGCCTTCAAGAGGCTCCGCACCGCCTCCCGGTTCTTCGCGAGGAATGGGCCGGACACCGCCAGGCTTGTGTGGAGGAAGTCCTCGCCGTACCGATCCTTGTAGATCTTCGACGGGTCTTCCAGGACGCGGACCATGCCGGTCTTCAGGGCGTTGGCCACGAAGGGCTCCCAGAGGGTGACCGAGGCAACCTCTTGCTTCTCCAGCAGGCCCAAGATCGTAGCCGGGGCCCCGGTCACGATCTCCGCGTCCTTCTTCGGATCCATGTTGATCGCCCGCAAGGCCATAGCGGTGAGGATGTAGCTGGTGCCGGCGATGGAGGTCACCGCCATTTTCCTGCCCTTCAAGTAGGCCACGGTCCTGTAGGGTGCATCCTTGCGCACCAGGACCTTGAAGTGCGGCAGCGAGATGACGCGGATGCCCTTCACGTCGCCCCCTTCTTGATTGAGGAGGGCCACCGAGTTCGTCCCCATGTTCACGATGGCGTCCAGGGCACCCCCACGCAGGGCCGTGTGGGAATCCGAGGCCCGGGCGAACCCCTTGCTCTCCACCTCGATCCCGTACTTCTTGTCCCACCCCTTGGCCACGAGGACGTGAAGGGGGATCGTGTTCACGTCCACGTTGAAGCCCACCACCACTTTGGTGGCCGCTGCTGCGGCACTCAGGGGCGTGGCCGCCATGAGGACCGCCGCCGCACCCGCCCAGATGATCTGCTTGACTCGCATGGCCCTTCCCCTCTCCGTGTGGTTCGCCCTCAAATTCGCCGCTGGTCCAGCGCCTCCCGGACCGACGCCTCGAAGGCTGCCAGCGTCTCCTCCAGGTCTCGGTCCGTGTGCGCTGTACAGAGGTAGTTCCGCGTGGCGTTGTACAGGATTCCCCGCGCCCACATCCCCAGAACCACGTCCTGGGAGAGCCTCGCGTCGACGGACAGCCCGCTCCGGAAGTCGGTCACCTCGCGGGTGGAGAAGGCCACGCCCCAGGCCGGGCCCACTCCCAGGACCTGGCCCGGGACACCCAGCCGCCGGAGGATCTCACGGAGGGCGGTCCGGAACTCGTCGCCCATGGAAGCCAGCCGAGGGTACCAACCATCTCGGGAAAGGACCGTGATCTGGGCGAGGCCTGCGGCCGCGGCCACCGGGTGACCACAAAAGGTCCCCGCGTGAAAGACGTACCGGTCGGAGTCCGGATCGAAGATGGCGTCCATAATCTCGGCGGGCCCGCCCACGGCTCCGTTCGGGAAGCCGCCGCCCGTGATCTTCCCCAGGACCGTGAGGTCCGGCCGCACCTCGTAGAGTTCCTGGGCACCCCCCCTGGCGACCCGGAAGCCGGTGACGACCTCGTCGAAGATCAGCAGGATCCCATGGCGGCGGGTCAGCTCCCGCACACCAGTCAAGAAGCCGGGACGCGGCGGGATCAGGCAGAGCTGGATCGGTTCCATGATCAGGCAGGCGATCCGCCCCGCGTGCTGCGCAAGGATCTCCGCCACGCGGGCCAGGTTGTTGTAGGGGGCCACAAAGCATTCGGCCGCTGCGGAGCCCGGGATCCCCGCGGAGTCCACGAAGGGGCGGGAGTCCGGGACCGGTTCGTCCCGAATCGTCGCGGGGGCATGGGCCACCTTGCCGCTGAGCAGGGCCAGGTCGCTATGGCCGTGGTATGCGCCCTCGAAGCGGAGGATGCCGTTCCGGCCCGTGTAGGCCCGCGCGAAGCGGAGCGCCGTGAAGACGGCCTCGGTTCCGGAGGCGGTATAGCGAAGCGAGGCGATGCCCGGGACCGAGGCGCAGATCGTCTGCGCCAACTCCAGGGCCACCTCGTTGAAGGCTCCCCAGGTGGTTCCACGGGTGAGTTGCGCCTCCACCGCGGCCCGGACCTCCGGGTGATTGTGGCCGAGGATCAGGGGGCCGTGTCCCAGGTTGTAATCCAGCCATTCGTTTCCATCCAGGTCCGTGACCCGTCCCCCGGAGGCCCGCGCCACCACCAGGGGATAGGGCTTGCTGTCCTGGGAAGAGAATCTTCCCTCGGCCAGGAAGGGTTTGGCTGCCGCCATGCGGCGGATGGATTCCGCGAGCTTCGCCTCCAAGATGTTCGTTCGGGTCATGCTGTCCCTCCTGGTCCAACCGCCTCGCCGAGTGGGACGCAGACGGTTTGCAGCTCCGTGTATTCCCAGAGGCCGTGCGGTCCTTTTTCCCGCCCAAGGCCGCTACCCTTGACGCCGCCAAAGGGAGCCGCCGGGTCCAGGAACCAGGCGGAGTGGGCATTCAGCCAGACCGTCCCGGCCTCCAGCCGCGCCGCAAGGTCCAGCCCCCGCGGGAGGTCCCTGGTCCAAACCGACGCTCCCAGTCCGTACGAGGAGTGATTGGCCCGTGTCACCACCTCGCTGTCGTCCCGGAATGTCAGGATCGGAACGACCGGACCGAACTGCTCCTCCTGGACGAGAGGCGCATCGTCGTCGAGCCCGGTGATGACCGTCGGGGCATAGAAGTGTCCCTGCCGGCACGGGCCGGTCGTCACCCGTGTTCCTCCGGTGAGGATGGTGCCGCCGCGCCGCCGCGCATCCTCCACGAGGGCTTCGACGCGCTCTAGCTGCGCGGCGTTGTGGAGGGGGCCCATTTGCGAGCTGGGGTCCATCCCGGGTCCGACCCGGATCCGCCGAACCCGCTCGACGAACCGGTCCAGGAACCGGTCGGCGATCCCTTCATGGACGTAGATCCGCTTCACCGCCATGCAGACCTGGCCGGCGTTGCGGAAGGTGGCGTGTTGCAGCCGGGCCAGTAGCGCGTCGCTCAGGTCCACGTCCTCGAGCAGGAGGGCCGGGTCGTTGCCCCCCAATTCCAGGACCAGCTTCTTGATCATCCCGGCCGAGGCGGCCATGACCCGCTGCCCGTTGGCAACGCCGCCCGTGAAGGACACCATGCGGACATCCGGGTGCCGCACCAGAGCTTCACCCACAACCACGCCCGGACCCGACAACGTGTTCAGGACGCCCGGCGGGAGCAGGCCAGCCGCAATCTCGCCGATGCGGAGCCAGGTGAGGCAGGCCGAGGGGGCCGGCAGGCTCACCACGGTGTCCCCGGCCAGTAATGCCGCTCCCAACTTTATGGCGCCGAGGATCAACGGGGAGTTCCACGGGAGGATCTGTGCCACGACACCGACCGGCCGGTGGGCGAGGAAGGTCAGGCTCTCCGAGTCGGACCGGATCATTTCCTCGCGGAGGGCAGGGACAAGGGCCGCGGCATAGGCCAGGTTGGCCCGGACCCGCTCCACCTCTGCCCGGGCCTCGACGAGCGGCTTGCCCTGTTCCCGGGTGAACAGGGTGGCCAACTCTTCCGCCCGGTCCGCCACGGCGGCGGCCAAGGTGTGGAGGAACTCCGCCCGTCGCGCCGCCCCCAGGGCTGCCCAGGCCGATTGCGCCTCGCGGGCTGCCGCCACCGCTTCGTCCACATCCATGGTGCCAGCCAGTGGCGCCCGTCCCACGAGGTCCCCCGTCGCCGGATCGTGAACCGGAAGGTCCGCCGACCCGTGGCGACGGTTGCGGCCGATCACCATGGGTGGTGCCACGACCTCCCCATCCTGGTGGTCCCGTTGTCCCTGCGGGGGGTGGGTGAGAAGGGGGCCCCGTGCGGAGGCATCGAATCCGGCTGCCCCGCCCATCGGTCCCCTCCGTGGATTATGCGTCATTCTCGCACCCCCACCCCCCTCCCGGAATACCCTGCGCCGCTACGGAACAACCCAGAACGTCTTGGCATCCACCAGTTTCTCGTGAATACCCAACTCGTACATCCGCCGATACATGTTGTTGGCGTCCTCGAGGAGCTTGGGGGTAAGGCCGGTCCGCACCCAGCCGTTGGGCCAGTTCTTCCGGATCTCGGCGAGCTCAGCGGGACTCATCTTCAATTCGTCCGACGCCAGGCGGTTTGCCTCCTCCGGATGGTCATAGGTAAAGGCGATCGCCTCGTCCAGCGCCTTCACATACCGCGCCCCCGCGTCGCGATTCTTGCTCAGGAACGACCCGGCCACGCCGGTGCCTGCCTGCACGAACTCTTCCTTGTAGAGATCACGGTATTCCTGGCCGAGATCCACCAGGATGCGGATGGTCCCATCCTTCACCGCCTTGGTGGCAAACGGTTCCCACACGGTGGCCGAGGCCACCTGCTCTTTTTCCAGGGCCGCCACCAGCGAGGCCGACGGAACCGTCGCGACCTCCACGTCCTTCTTGGGGTCAATGCCCCGCGCCTTCATCACCATGGCGGTCATGATGTAACTGGAACCGGCCAAACTGGTCACGGCGACCTTTTTTCCCCTGAGATCGCCGAGGACCTTGAGGGGGGAGCCAGCCTTGACCGCCACCTTCAACGTGGCGAGGCTGAACCCTCGCACGATCTTTACATCTCCGCCCTCCGCGTTCAGGAGGGCGGCCGCGTTCGTCCCCATGTTCGCGATGGAATCCAGCGCCCCGCCCCGAAGGGCCGTGTGGGCCGGCGACGAGCCTGGAAACGGTTTCAGCTCCACCTCCAATCCGTGTTTCTTATCGATTCCCTTCTGGACCATCACCAGCAGGGGGATGCTGTCGATGTCCACGATGTGGCCGACCCGCATCTTGGTCTGGGCCGCCGCCTGGCTCCCCCATCCCACGAGCAATCCCAGGATCACCACCGCTGTCCGTGCCAACACGCCGTGCCTCATGTCTCCCTCCTCCCCTGCGTTACCGGGCCACGGGCCGCGCCGTATGCGCGGCCACCGACTGTTCGAAGGTGCGCAAGACCTGCCGTTCCTTTTCAAACAGCTCCTCACTCCCATAGACCCGCGGCCGGGGCAGGTCTATTGCGAATCGCTCATAGATCCGCGTTGGCTTCGGGGTCAACAGGATGATCTCGGATCCCAGGAAACACGCCTCGCAGATGTCATGGGTCACGAACAGGATGGTCTTCTTGGTCTCGGCCCAGATTCGGGCGACCTCCTCGCGTAGGTTGCACGCGGTGATCTCGTCCAGGTTGCTGAAGGGTTCATCCATGAGGATCACATCCGCGTCATACGCCAGGGCGCGGGCGATGGCCAGGCGTTGCTGCATACCTCCCGACAATTGGTGGGGATAATAGCCTTTGTAGGGCAGCAGGCCTGTGATCCCCAGGACCCAGTCGATGATCCGATCCTCCTCGGAGCGCCCCAAGCTCCGGCCCGTCAGCACATAGCGGATGTTCTCCCCGGCACGCTTCCACGGAAGCAGCCGGGGTGCCTGAAAAACGAATCCGATTCGGCTGCCATTCCGATGGGCACTGCCGTTGGCATGCGCCGGGCCGGCTGCCGCGGGCTCCGCGCCGGGATGCCCCAACCGGATGGTGCCTTCCGTCGGGCGCTCCAGGCCGGCGATGATCTGGAGGAGAAGGGACTTGCCGGACCCCGAGGGGCCCAGGATGGACAGAAAGCCTCCGAACTCCACGGTGAAAGAGATCCCGTCCAGAACCACCAGTCGGCCTGAGAGGGGGTTGTCGAAGACTTTGGACAGATTCTGCACCTCAATGCTTTTCACGGCAGTTCCCTCACGACTCTCCGCTACGGGCCTCAGGCCTTCAGAGGTGTCCGGCGGGCATCCCCCGTCGGATGCGGCGGCAGCGCCAGCACGATTAGACGCGCCATCGTGGCGGCTCGCCCGGGCGACCGGCCCGCGATCCATTACCGGTCGTCCATTCGCTTGGGGCGCCAGCGCATGACGGACAGTTCGATGGGACGGATAATCAGGTATTCATTCGCGAGCATCAGGGTGACCATGACCACGACCCAGGCGAACACCTCGGCCACCCGGAACTGTTCCCAGGCGAAGTACAAGCTGTACCCGATCCCGCCCTTGCCCACCATCAGCTCGGCCAGGACGACGATCTTCCAGCAATAACTGAGCGATCCGCGAATACCGGCAAACAGAAAGGGCAGGACGCTGGGGATCGTGATCCCCCGAATGATCTGGGATCGGGGGACCCGGAAGCACCGGGCCATGTCTTCGAGGCCTACGTCGACCGACTTGACCCCTTCCCAGACGTGAATGGCAATCAGCGGGAAGCCGACGATGAAGACCACAAAGATGACCGCCAGATCGGTCAGCCCCAGCCAGAGGACAGCGAAGAAGCTCCAGATGACCGAGCTGATCGTCTGCAAGGTGAAGATGATCGGTTTCGAGAGTCCCTCGAGGAACCGGCTGCTTCCCATCAGGATGCCGGTAACCGTCCCCGTGCAGAGCGCCAGCAGGAATGCCACGGTGACCCGCGTCGTGGTCACGGTAGCGTTCTTCAGCAGCTCGCCGGTCGCATAGAACTTGGCGATCTTGGAGAACGTCAGGCCGATCCCGGGGAACAGGGTAGGAGACGAGAGAAGGGCGAGGCCCTGCCAGACCCCGAGGACCAAGGCAAGGGCCAAGAAGACGCGGGCGGATCCCGCCACGGCGGCCCCATTGATTTTCCGGTGGCGGTGCTTTCCAGTCGGAAGCGGAGTGAGACCTACGTCGTGGATCGTGCGCGCCTCTCCGCCCATGTGTTATTCCCCTCTCATCTCGGCGACGACGGCTGGCCCACCAGATGGCGCAGGATGTTCTCTTTAGCCGTGCGGATGTGGGCCCGCATTCCCCGTTCCGCCGTATCCGGGTCCCTCGCCCGGAGAGCGCGCAGGATCTTCCAATGCTCCGCCAGCGACTTGCTGGCGCGGCCGGCCACGGCCGCCGAATCAGTCCGGATCATGCCCAGGAGGTCCTGGATGGTTCCCATCTCCCGAATGAGGCGTTCGTTGCCGCTGGCCCGCAGGATTGCGTCGTGGAAGTCGACCGCAGGCCTTTCCGGTTCTCTGGATGGATCCGTCAGCGCCTGTTCTCGTTGCTTCAGCCCCGCCTCGACCCGGTCCAGCTCTTCCTCGCTGATTCGCGTGGCGGCCAGCCGCGCAGCGATACCCTCTAACCCCTCCCGGACATCACAAAGGTCTTCCAGGTCTCGCCAGGCCAGGTTCACCACGAAGGCCCCGCGGTGCGGCGAGATCCGGACCAAGCCCTCCCGTTGCAGGCGCTGGATGGCCTCGCGAACCGGGGTCCGGCTGACCCCCAGTTCCTGCGCCAAGTCTGGCTCGTGCAGCTTGGTTCCCGGGGCCAGGTTACCGCTCCGGAAGCGCTCGCGGAGCATCTCGTACACTTGGTCGCCCAGATTACGCGTCTCGATGAGTCCCATGGGGTTCCGTTTCCGCCGGGCGGGCCGCCACGTATGAATCCCGCAGGAGAATGACTGGATGCATCACTGGCCGGCCACTCCCGTGCTCCATCTGCATCTTACAGGTGGGGCAATCGGTGGATGGGATATCTATCTCGGGGCGTCGGATCGCCTCCAGCAACGGGCTGCCGATCTGCATCGCCATCCCATAGTTGCCGCACTTCAGGCCGAAGGTGCCCGCCTGCCCGCAGCACCCCCGGTTGACCGCCGCGGCCTGGATGCCCGGGATCAGGTTCATGAGGCGAACCGAGGTGTCCCCCAGACCCGAGGCACGACCGTGGCAGGACAGATGATAGGCGACCGCGGCCTCAATCCGGCCGAGGGGTGGCTTCAACTCGTTGCGCGCATACAGGGCCATGATGAAAGAGGTTGCGTCATGGACGCGAGCGGTCAGCTCGCTGGCCGCGTCCCCCAGGAGGCGGGGGTATTCTTTCCGCAGGGTATAGCTGCAGCTCGTGCACGTCGTGACGATCTCGCACCCTTCCCGCACCAACGCTCCGAGCTGTGCCAGGTTGAATTGGGCGTCCCCTCGGGCGGCCGCCTCCTGTCCATTGGCGATCAGCGGGAGGCCAGAGCAGCGCTGGGGAGGTCGGACCACTTCGAACCCGTTCCGCTCCATGACCTCGACGAAGGCCCGAGCGATCTCCGGGGCACTATAGGTGGCATAGCAGCCGGTAAAGTAGGCGACCTTCCTTCCCCCGGTCCGGGGTGTATGTCGAGCCCACCAGGCCTCGAAGCTCTCGCTGGCGTATCGGGTGAGTCGATGGTTCCGGGTGATGCCGGTCGTCTTCTCCATGAGTGTCCGGGCCAGAGGATTGGCGAGCATGGCGTTCGCCAAGGGCGCAACCGCGCTGCTTAACCGGGAGACCGTCCGAGCATTCCCGAGCAGCCACGAACTGAGCGTGACCCCCCGGGTCTCCGCCTCCCGGGCCTTCCGCTCTGCCAGGAAGCGAGGCATGTCGATATCCACCGGGCAAGCGTCCTTGCAGAGGCCACAGAGGACGCAAAGGCTGACATCCTCGACTCGGCCCTGCAGGGCCCCGAGGATGTATTCGCGGGGGTTCAAGTTGGCGGGACCACCGAAGTACCTTTGGGTCGGACAGGCCACCGCGCAGGCCCGGCACCCGATGCAGCGAAGGAGGTCGCCTGCCGGTTGCCGCGCCAAGGCGGACCGTCCGTTGTCCAGGAGGATCACGTTCAGGGAAAGGCCCAAGCCTCCCGGTCTGTCGAGGAGAGGCAAGTCCTCTAGGGCAAGCCCCCCGCGGTCACGCCGGCTGAAATCCCGGTACAAGCCCTGAATGCCGTGGCGGGCCTGGGCCCGGCAGAGATCTTCTGCCTCGGTTTGATCGCCGGTGATTTTCTCCAGGGGGACGACAACCACAATGATCTGGGCCTCCGCCACCATCCGGGTGATGTTGTCCATATGCTGGACGAAATAAAAGCGCCCGTTGGCGGAGGCGGCGCTGACACCCAGGACCGCGACAAATTCCCTGACGCCCCCTCCCGGCTGGAGCGGCTGAACCGTGGCCGCCTGCTCCACCAGCGAGGCAGGGATCGACGGCATCTCCCAGGCCGGCATCGGCGGGTGGGGCACTTCTGGAAGGGATTGGAGATAGGTGTCGATCAATGTCAGGCCGGCATCGGCAAGGAGCGGTCCGATCTCCCCGGCCACCGTTCCGGACTTGTTCATGGCAACGATCCGGCATCCGGAGGCTGCAGCGAGAACGGCGTCCGCCGCGTCGCGGGCCGTAGGGGCGAGCGTGACACGAACGTCCGGACGGCCGGTCAAGGCACGAAGCAGCCGATCTCGCCGCACCGCAATCTCTGAAACGGCCCGGCTTCGCGAGGAAGCAATGGTAGCCCGTTGATCCGGATCAATGGGAGGCGGAGGTGGGGGAGGGACCTTCAGTCCGGTGGACCATGCTGCCGTACGACGCTGTGCCTCCGGGGACGCCTCGAACGTCAGGCTGACGAGTGGCGAGTACGAAACACTTCGTTGCGGCGCAGAGGCTGAGGCCACTGCCATCAGTTCACCACATATTCGCTGTTCGTCGTCTCGCTTAAACAAAAACCTTATACGGTATACGTTATTCGGCATACTACAAAAGCTGAGAACCCAATGTCAAGAGTTTTCTCAAGCAAGGCTACGGAAGGAAAAAGTCATTGATTTTCTAAACACTTAGAGATGGGTTTTCCCTGGATGTGCGGCGTCTCATTCAGTACAAGACAAGATACACAGCCAGCCAGGTTGGCCGGTTTGAAGCGAAGTCGAAATTTCCGGGCGGGGGCTCGCGTACCGGGAACTAAGGCGCTGGAGTAATGGATGCCACCGAGAGAATCACGAGGGTTGGACCAACCACGAGTCGCAGCGCCCGTCAGGGAGTATCAATCATAAGCTTCGTGGGGTCCTCCGGAGGTAGGGCGACCAAATAGCTCTTCGAGAATGGGCGCCGCCCCGTGCTCAAGTAGATGGTCTGCCAAACTCGCTCCCAGCGCCTCCGGGTCCGTCATCGGTCCCGCCACCTCCCCCTCGATGATCGTTTTTCCGTCCAGGCTTGCTACGAGGCCTTTCAAGCGAATCGAATCACCTTCCACCTGGCCGTGGGCAGCTACCGGGACCTGGCATCCGCCTCCCAGCCGACGCAAAAACGCCCGTTCCGCCAGGATCACCCTGTGTGTTTCCCGGTGGTCCAGGACGGCAACGGCCCGAGCGGTTACTGAATCCTCCGCCCGAATCTCGATGCCTAGGACCCCCTGGCCGATGGCAGGAAGGCACACATCAGGAGAAAAGTATTCGGTGATCCGCTCCGACAGTCCAAGCCGCTTGATCCCGGCCGCCGCGACGATTATGGCGTCCAGCTCACCCGCATCCAGTTTTCGGACTCGTGTGTGGACGTTGCCGCGGAGGACCACCATCCGGAGGTCCGGCCGGCGGTGGAGAATCTGGGCCTGACGCCGCAGGCTGCTGGTGCCCAGAGCCGCACCGGGTGGCAGTTCGGCCAGGGTCAGCCCGGATCGGGAAATGAGAACGTCCCGGGGATCCTCCCTCTCGGTCACGGCGGCGATCGTTAGGCCGTGCGGGAGGTCCGTGGGGACATCCTTCATGCTGTGGACGATCAGATCGATGCGGCCATCCAGCAGAGCCTCTTCCATGGACTGCACCCAAAGGGCCTTCCCGCCCACCTGGGACAGGGCAACCTGCTGGATCTTGTCTCCTGCGGTCTTCATCGCCACGAAGGAGACATTGGCATCTGGCCAGGCTGCCTGTAGACGGGCAGCCACATGTTTTGCCTGCCAGAGTGCCAGGACGCTGGCCCGGGTCCCGATCCGGAGAACCTTGGGCGTCGCACTTGCTCCTGTGCCGCGCCGGATGTCCGGCGACGGATCCAGCCCGAAGAGCCGCCGCAGGACTGTCGTGTAGCGGGGTCCCTCCTGGTGGGCGGCCCGCCGCTTCAGCTCTGTCATCGGCTGGTGGAGGATCTTGTTGACCATGGCGCGACTCATAGCGGCGATGGCCTCGCGTTGCTCGGGCGTCAGGTCGCCCAGCCGGCCCATGGCCTTCTGCAGCTCGGCGTCCCGGATCTCCTCCACCCGCTCCCGGAGGGAAACGATCGTCGGGACCACGTCCAGCGAGCGCAGCCAGTTGAGGTACACGCCAACCTCCCGCTCGATGATCGCCTCGGCCCGTTCCGCCTCCCCCGCGCGCTCCTGCAGGTTAGACGCGACCACCGCCTGCAGGTCGTCAATATCGTACAGATAAACGTTGTCCACCTCGTTGCACGCTGGGTCGATGTCGCGGGGATGGGCGATATCAATGAGGAAGATCGGCCGATGGCGGCGCTGCTGGATGATGGCCTGCATGTCCTCCTTTTTCAGGATCACGTGGGGCGCCGCGGTCGAGCTGATCACGATGTCGGCCGACACCATCTCCTGGCGGAAGGCCTCGAAGGTCACGGCGCGACCATGGAACTGCTGCGCGAGGGCCACGGCGCGATCGTAGCTCCGATTGGCCACCAGGACCGAGCGGACCCCGTCGTCCAGGAGGTGGCGCAGCGCCAGTTCGGCCATCTCGCCCGCCCCGATGATGAGCACGGACCGGCCGGCCAGGTCGCCGAAGATCTTCCGGGCCAGCTCCACGGCTGCCGAGGAAACGGACACGGCCGAGGTGGCGATGCCGGTCTCGCTCCGCACGCGCTTGGCGACATGGAACGCCTGCTCCATGAGGTTGGTCAGGATCATGCCGGTGGCCTCCCGGGCCTGGGCGATGGAATAGGCGGTCTTCACCTGACCCAGGATCTGGGGCTCCCCCACCACCATGGAGTCCAGGCTGGAGGCGACGCGGAAGACGTGCCGGACCGCCTCCCCGGCGGTGTAGGTGTACAGCTTGTCAAGGAAATCCGCCTTCGGCACGTTGCGGTACGTGGCCAGGCAGTCGGTGATCCCCTCGACCGCCTTCTGGACGGCGCCGTCCGCAGCCGCATAGACCTCCACCCGGTTGCACGTGGCCACGAGCATCCGCTCCACGAGGTCCGTCGACTCCCCCAGCATCTCCAGCGGCTTGGGCAGATCGGCCTCTGCGACGTACAGCCGCTCGCGCAGCTCGATGGGCGCGGTTTTATGGCTCAATCCGACAACCAGAATTTCCATGACCCGCAATCCGGGGGGGCCTACAGCACCCGTCCACCCCTGAGCAAGCTCACCCCGATCAAGGTGAAGAGCACCAGGCAGAAGCCGATGATGGCCAGGATCGCCGCCTTGCGGCCGCGCCAGCCCGCGGACAGCCGGGCGTACAGCAGCCCGGCGTAGATCAGCCAGCTCAGGATGGACCAGGTCTCGCGGCCGTACAGCGGCAGGAAGGATCCCCGGGTGTACTCCGCCCAGATGGATCCGGTGATGAGGGCCAGCGTGAGCAGCGGGAACCCGAACAGCAGCGACTTCACCCCCACGTCGTCCAAGAGTTCCAGCGACGGCAGCCGGAAGTGCATCTTCCCCGGATGCCGTGACTTCAGTTGCCGTTCCTGGAGGATGTACATCAGGCCCGTACAGAACGTCAGGGCGAAGGCCGCATTGCCGAAGATGGCCAGGGCCACGTGGATCCACAACCCGACCCCCTGGAGGGTGGGCCCCAGTTCGGCGATGCGGCGGGGGAGGGCCGCGGCCGCGGAGCCGGCCAGCACCACCATGGGCAGCACGAAGGCCCCGATGACGCGGTTGCCGTACCGGAACTCGGTGATGAGATAGATCAGAACGATGGCCCAGGCGAAGAAGGACAGGCTCTCGTACAGGCTGCCCAAGGGGGGGCGGCGCAGGGCGTAGATCCGGAAGATGTGGGAGAGCGTGTGGGCGCCGAAGCCGGCCAGGGTCGCGTAGGTGGCCGCCCGGCCGATGCTCAGCCGCCGGCTGGCGATGTGCAGGAGGTAGTGCAGCGTCCCGAGGAGATACCCGAGGAGCGCGAGGTAGAAAAAGAATTGATCAATGGCCATGACCGCCCAGTCGGCTCCTTGGCCCGGATTATTCGCGAATCCCTTCGCGAATAATCTCGGGCAATGAGCAAATCCCAATGGCCAATGACCAATGACTGATCCCAGTTGCAGGGAGCCACTTGACGGCGCGCTCCGCGCCGCCACCATCATTGGTCATTGGAAATTGGTCATTGGTCATTTGATCCGGATGATTCACGCGTCCCTTCGTGAATTATCCGGGTTAGGTTCCGGCCCCCGCCCGTGGAGCGGCCTGTAGGAGATCCTCGATCCGTGCCGCCACCGCGACCGGGTCGCCGCGGGCGACCTGCTCGAAGAGATCCGAGTCGACGGCCCGCCGGTAGATGGCCTGCCGTTCCTCCGGATCGGCAACGGCCCGGCGGGCCCGTTCCCGCAGGGTGCGGAGGGCGCCCAGGAACGCCTCGTACTCCGGGCCGATGGTCTGCTCCAGCCGCTGGCGGAGCTTCTTGGCCAGGGCCGGGCTGCCACCTCCGGTGGAGATGGCGATGGTCAGATCGCCGCGCCGCACCACCGAGGGGACCAGGAACGTGCAGGCGTCGGGATCGTCCGCCACGTTCACCAGGCCGCCGGCGCTGCGGACCGTCTCTGCGACCTCCCGGTTCACCTGCGCATCGTCGGTGGCCATCACCACCAGGAAGGCGCCCCGCAGGTCGGTGGGTCGCACGGGCCGGCGCCGCAGGCGCAGGCGACCCGCCGAGGCCAGTGCCGCCAGCCGGGCGGTCGTCGAGGGGCTGACCACCTCGACCTCCGCACCGCACTCCACGAGCGAAAGGACCTTGCGCTCCGCCACCCTGCCGCCGCCCACCACCAGGCAGCGTTTCCCCGCCACGTCCACCATCATGGGATAGAACTTCCGCATGTCTCCGGACACACGGAGCCCTGCGCGGAATCCGCCCGAAGCGGACTCCCGGGCCCCTGTCGGCACCCTGCTACTCCTTGGTCTTCTTGTCCGAATTGAGGAGGCCCTTGACCTCTTCCACGAACTGGTGAACGTCCTTGAACTGGCGGTAGACCGAGGCAAACCGGACGTAGGCCACCTCGTCCAGGTCGTGCAGGCGCCGCATGATCAACTCGCCCACCTCGGTGGAGGCGATCTCCCGGTCCGGCTTCTCCGTGAGGCGAGCCTCGATGTCGTCCACGATCTCTTCCAGTTGGGCCACGCTCACCGGCCGCTTCTGCGTGGCCTTCAGGAGGCCGCTGAGGAGCTTGTGCCGGTCGAAGGGCTCGCGGCGCCCGTCCCTCTTCACCACCATGAAGTGGATCTCCTCGATCCGCTCATAGGTGGTGAATCGCCGGTGGCACTGCAGGCACTCCCGGCGCCGGCGGATGACCTCGCCGTCCTTCCCCTCGCGGGAGTCCACCACCTTCTCCGACATGTGGCTGCAGTAGGGACAACGCACCGCGGTTGCTCCGCCGTACGG